>JARFQW010000126.1 GCA_029287575.1 Gammaproteobacteria bacterium
GGCTGGATGGAGAAGGGCGAGCGCGTGGAGCCGGTCACGCGGTTGGAGCGGGCCTTTGAGCGCGCCACGGGCCAGGAGCCGTTCGCGCTCCCAAAGAGCTGGCTCACGGCGCGGGATCGGCTGAGTATGTCCACACCCTTCAATTTCGTCTCGACTCTGGACATTACCGGCGGAAACTCCGGCAGCCCGATCATCGACCAGAACGCCCGTCTGGTGGGACTTGCCTTTGACGGCAACATCCATTCGATTGCCGGGGCCTACTGGTTTGATACCACCATGAACCGGACGGTGGGCGTACATCCGGCCATCATGCTCGAGGCTCTGGACAAGGTCTACGACGCCCAGTCGCTGATTGATGAGCTGGACCTCTCGTCAGAGAGGCCCTGAGGCGGTCCGACGGCAGGGCCCGGGACGGGGCAGGTGCGTGTGTCGCGCGCCCGCCCTTAGGGTTCGTATCGGACGACGCCGCTGTCAGTTCCAATCAGCAGCAGGTCGGCCCGCCGCCGCGCAAAGATGCCGCAGGTGACGACACCGGCGATCCCGTTGATGGCGTCTTCCAGCGCCACCGGGTCGGTCAGCGTGAGACCCTGTACGTCCAGAATCTGGTTGCCGTTGTCAGTAGTAACGCCTTCCCGGTAAATCGGGATTCCGCCGAGGGCAACGAGCTGACGGGCGACGAAGGCGCGGGCCATGGGTATGACTTCCACCGGCAAGGGGAATGCGCCCAGCACGTCCACCAGTTTGCCGTCGTCGGCAATACAGACAAACGTTTTTGACGCGGCGGCCACGATTTTTTCCCGTGTCAGGGCAGCACCGCCGCCCTTGATGAGCCGGAGTGACCGGTCGCTCTCGTCGGCGCCGTCAACGTAAAGGTCCAGGTCGCCCGTTACATTGAGGTCGCTAACCTCCAGGCCGTGGTTCTTCAGGCGCTGCGTGCTGGCCTCAGAACTCGACACGATGCTGGCTAGCTCGATGCGGGATTGCCCCAGCGCGTCAATGAAATGGTTGACGGTCGATCCCGTGCCAACGCCCAGCAGCATGCCCGGCCGAACTTGATCCAGAGCTTCCCTGGCCGCGGCTGCTTTTTTCTCATCCTGATTCATAGGTTCGTCTCAAAAAGATCTGTCTGACGCGGGGTTCGTCCGGCCCGTGGCTTGACTCGCGACGGCAGTCGAACGCCGCTTCCCGGTCCCCCAAAATGCCGAAGGCCGGCCCGCTTTCGCGGGTCGGCCTCGGAGCGTAGCAGACGCGGCTCAGGACCGCAGGGCTGCGCTTACTTCCTGCGTGAAGAGGTCTTTCTGGCTACCTTTTTCCTGGCGGCCTTCTTGCGAGTCGGCGCCTTCTTTTTGGCCACCTTCTTGCGAGCCGGCGCCTTCTTTTTGGCCACCTTTTTCCTGGCGACCTTCTTGCGAGCCGGCGCTTTCTTTTTGGCTACCTTTTTCCTGGCGACCTTCTTGCGAGCCGGCGCTTTCTTTTTGGCGACCTTTTTCCTGGCGACCTTCTTGCGAGCCGGCGCTTTCTTTTTGGCTACCTTTTTCCTGGTGGCCTTCTTGCGAGCCGGCGCCTTCTTTTTGGCGACCTTTTTCTTGGCGGCCTTCTTGCGAGCCGGCGCCTTTTTCTTCGCTACTTTCTTGCGAGCGGCCGTTTTCTTCTTGGCGACCTTCTTTTTCGCAACCTTCTTCTTGGCTACGCGCGTTGCGACCTTTTTCTTGGCTACTTTCTTCTTCGCGGCGGAGACTTTCTTTCGAGTCGCCGGTTTCTTTTTTGCTACGGCCTTTTTGCGAGCGGTCGTCTTTTTCTTCGACGCTCGCTTCTTCACCGAAGTGCTTCGAGCTGCCATTAGGCGTATCTCCGTGTAGGGGTTCGCGAGTGAGTATATACAAAGGGGTCTAAAATTCCAGCGACACAATCGCTTAGCGAACACAGCACGGAAACAGCGTTAACGATTTGTTCGGAGTGTCTGCGCGTCAATCAATTTCGCATGATTCTGGATGCTGTCAAACGGTTTTTCCCTTATTGACCTTGTTGGGTTTTTTATTCGAGCGAAAGGATGAAGTCCCAGTACTTTTTTTCCACCGGCATGATCGAGAGCCGATTGCCGCGCTGTAGAAGCCGAAAACCTGCAAGCGTTTCTTCTGCGTGCGTTTTCATTTCCTTCAGCGTTATGACTCGTTTGAGCTTTCGCTTGAACGTGACGTCCACCATGATCCAACGAGGATTCTCCGGGTCACTCTTTGGATCAAAATGCTTGTCGTTGGGATCAAACGCCGTATGGTCCGGATAGCCTTCACGGGACACGCGCATGATGCCCGCGATGCCCGGCTCGTCGCAGTTGGAGTGATACAGAAAAGCAAGGTCGCCTTTCTTCATCTCGTCGCGCATGAAGTTCCTGGCCTGATAGTTGCGAACGCCGTCCCAGTGCTCGGTCCGTTTGGGGGCGCTTTTCAAATCGTCGATACCGAATTCGTCGGGTTCCGATTTCATGAGCCAGTACTGCATGGATGTGTCTCCTTTGCGAACGCTATCGGATTGTCTTCCGGCCCCGGACATGAATGCCACATTCTGTGATCACTTTGGACACCGGCACATCCCAGGGCTTCGGCTCAATGTGCTCCACGCGTTGAAACTCGTAGCCGACGCCCATCAGTTCGGGCTTACGGGTGGAGGTGTTCAGAAAGGAAAAGCACCGATCGTAGTACCCGGCGCCCATGCCGAGGCGATTGCCGTCGGAATCGAAGGCTACGAGAGGAACGATGACCAGATCGAGATAGCGGGGAGCGAGGGATGCCCGGGGGGCGACCGGTTCGAGGACGCCGTATCGCAGCCGGCGCACCGGCGCGCCGGGAACAAACGGCCGCCAGCGCATTTCACCGGGGCGGCATCCGGCAAAGCTCGGGAGATAGGCGCGCTTGGAACGGGAAATGAGTGCGGCGAGCACCGGGCGGGTATCCAGTTCGCCGTCTATGGGCCAATAGACGCCGATCCGGCTGGCCCGTGCGAATGCCCCGGTTGCTACGAGGGATCTTGTGACTGCGAGGGCGGCTGCTCTGCGGGCGCGGACACTTTGGGCCCGGCGCCTGGCCCTGAGCCGCAGTCTGAGCTTTTTTGCAGGTTTCGTCACCGCCGCGCCTTCAGCCGGTGCCGGCAAGGGAAAAGATGGCGCCTCCCGCCTGTGCCGTTACGTTCCATTGCTCTCGAACCAGAGCAATAAGTGGGACCGGCCGTGGCAGGGCAGGCTCTCCGCCAATGGCGGTTGTGCGCAATTCTGCCGACAGGGCTGGGCCCCTGGGTTGGTAATTAGGGTCGAGAGGTACCCGGCCCGTATCGAACACCGCAGGAGGCGCCAAGACTTGATTATTTCGAGACGCTAGAGCTCCAGCTGCTTGCCTTGCTCCAGCGCCGTTTCCACACGCTCTCGTATGGACTTTAGCCGAAGGCCAACGTTGGTTTCCGAGGACTGATCCCTGTCCCGGACCCTGAGTAGTTCGTTAGCCAGATTGAGCGCCGCCATCACGGCGATGCGGTCCAAACCAACAACTTTGCCGCTGTCCCGGATTTGCTTCATCCGGGCATTCAGATATTCGGCGGACTTGATCAACTCGTTTCGCTCCTCCTCGGGACAGGAGAACTGGTACTCCCGTTCGAGGATCTTCACGTTGACCTGGGTAAGGCCCTTCACGAGCCGGTTTCCATCGCCTTGAGCCGGTTGATCATGGCCTCGACCCGGGTCCGAACCTGCTCGTTCTTCTGCAGGATCGAAGCACGCTCCGCCATCAGGGCATCCTGACGCTGGCGTAGCGACCGGTTCTCCTCCTTGAGTTGGGCACACACACCCACGAGCTCGTCGATACGCGATTCGAGCCGCTTCAATTCCTTATCTACACGGGCACCATCGTCTGCCATGGCGCCACTATAGAGTCGCCCTGTGGGGGGGTCAATTGGCGGCCGTGAAGAGGCGGTGGGGTGTTAGGATTGCGTGATCGATCGCCACGGGGAACTCACCAGTGCAAGCGCCCGATTACCATGAGATTCAAGCCGTCCTGGGAGACGTTGAGGGCGGTCCGGCCTCAGCGGAAGCCCACGGCACACTGTGCGGGCTTTTGTGTGTCGCAGCAGATGATCTTCCGGGGGCGTGGATCGAGAATACGCTCGGAGACCTCGGCCACGATGCCTCGCCCGCGGTGGCTGACGTCCTTGAAGCGCTCCACGACTGGACCCGGGATGCGATCGCTGGCGACGAGATGGCGCTCGCTCCGATGCTGCCCGCCGATGACGTGGGACTGGACAAGCGCACCGGCGCGCTGGCCCGGTGGTGCCAGGGCTTCCTCTACGGGCTTGCCGTCCGCGGTCTCAAGGAACCCGCAACCCTGCCCGATCCAATGGGCGAGCTGGTCTCTGATCTGGCCGAGATCGGAACCGCGGTGCACACGGAGGGCGGCGACGAGGAAACCGCCGAGGAAGCCTATGCCGAGCTCGTGGAGTTCGTCCGGGTCGGTGTTCAGCTCATTTTCGACGAACTCAATCCGCCACCGAAGACGCAGTTGCCTGACCGGGCAACCCGCCACTGAGCCGGCCTTGCCCAAACCCTATGCAATGAGACAACCATGAACAGAAAGGAATTTGCGCGCCGCCGCCGTCAGCTGATGCGAATGATGGGCAAGGGCGGGATTGCCATTCTCCCGGCGGCGGAGGTCAAGATCCGCAATCGGGACGTGGAGTACGGATATCGGCCCGACAGCGATTTCTACTACATGACCGGATTCGCCGAACCCAGTGCGGTGGCGGTCCTGGTTCCCGGCCGTCCGCACGGGGAATACATCCTTTTCTGCCGGGAAAGGGACCCGGAGCGTGAGGCCTGGGACGGGCCAAGGGCTGGCCCCGACGGCGCGGTCTCGGAATGCGGTGCAGACGACGCATTTCCCATCACCGACATCGACGACATTCTGCCGGGTCTCATCGAGCAGTCCGATCGCGTCTATTACACGATGGGAACCCATCCGGAGTTCGACCAGCAGGTCGTGGGCTGGATCAACAAACTCAGATCCCAGGCCGGACGCGGTGTCGGCACGCCCGAGGAATTCGTGGCCCTCGATCACCTTCTCCACGACATGCGTCTCTACAAGAGCCGTGCGGAGATTTCGGTGATGCGCAAGAGCGCGCGGATCGCCGCGGCTGCCCATCGCCGGGGGATGCGCGCGTGCCGGCCGGGCATGATGGAGCACGAACTGGAGGCCGAGTATCTCTACGAATTCCGCAAGGCCGGGGCAGCAACTTCCTACGAACCCATTGTGGGCGCGGGGGCCAACGCCTGTGTTCTCCACTACGTTGCCAATGATGCGCGTGTCGGCGACGGCGATCTGGTGCTGGTGGACGCCGGCTGCGAACTGGACTACTACGCGTCGGACATCACCCGGACATTTCCCGCCAACGGTGTATTCACAAAAGAGCAGCGGGCGATTTACGACATCGTGCTGGCTGCCCAGCAGGCGGCCATTGACAAGGTCCGTGCCGGTAATCACTGGGATGAGCCCCACCTGGCGGCGGTCAGGACCATTACTCGCGGACTGGTCAAGCTGGGCCTGCTGAAAGGCCGTGTGCCCACATTGATGAAGGATGAAGCGTACCGGCGTTTCTACATGCATCGGACCGGGCACTGGATCGGCATGGACGTGCATGATGTCGGTGATTACAAGGTGGATGGCCAATGGCGGCTGCTGGAGCCGGGCATGGTGCTTACGGTCGAGCCCGGCATCTACATCCCGCCCGGGCTGAAGGGTGTGCCAAAACGTTTCCATGGGATCGGCGTGCGCATTGAGGATGACGTCCTGGTCACGCGGGGCGACCCGGACATCCTGAGCAGTGGCGTGCCGAAACAGCCGGACGAGATTGAGGCCCTGATGCAGACCGCGTAATGCGCATTGATACGGACATTGCCATCGTGGGCGGCGGTATGGTGGGCGCATCCCTGGCCGCAGCTCTGGAGCCGCTCGGTCTTCGGGTTCTGGTCGTGGAATCCCGGCGGCCGGGCTTGCCCGGGCAGCCTAGCTTCGATGACCGCAGTACCGCGCTGGGAGAAGTGAGCCGGCGCATCTTCGAGGCCATCGGCTGCTGGGAAGGCATGGCGGACGGGGCCTGCCCGATTACCGAAATCCACGTGTCCGACCGGGGCCGTTTCGGACAGGCCAGACTGCGGGCCCGGGAAGAGGGAAGAGAGGCCTTCGGATACGTGGTGGAGAATCGCCGTCTCGGTGCCGCACTCTGGGCCCGCCTCGAATCGGGCGGGGCGACAATCCTCGCACCGGCCGTTGTGGAGGCCTGCCACGCGGAAACCGACGGCGTGCGCGTTGACGTCACGTCGGAGCAGGATCAGGTCGAGGTCCGCGCGCGTCTGCTTGTTGCCGCGGACGGCGTGCGTTCCGGGATTCGCGACCGTCTCGGTGTGGGTGTCCGCACCTGGGATTACGATCAGATCGCCGTCGTGGCGAACGTGGAACCCGGCCGATCCCACGACGGCGTTGCCTACGAGCGTTTTGCCGAGAGCGGCCCGATGGCCTTGCTTCCGATGCCGGGACGGCGCTGCAGCCTGGTGTGGACATTTCCCAGGGACTTGTCCGAAGCAGTGCTGAGCTGGACGGATGAGCGCTTTCTCGACGAACTGCAGAATGCCTTCGGCTTCCGTCTCGGACGCTTTCAGCGCGTCGGCGCCCGGTCCTCCTATCCCTTGGCTCTGGTCAGGGCTCACCGGCAGTCGGTCGATCGGACTCTCTTGCTCGGCAATGCCGCGCACGGACTGCATCCAGTCGCCGGGCAGGGATTCAATCTGAGTCTCCGGGACGTGGCCGGGCTGGCCGAGTGCATTGCCGACGACCCGGGCATGGATCCAGGCGCACCGGATCTGCTGGCACGCTACGAGTCCTGGCGCCAGTCCGACCAGCGCGCCACTGCCCTGTTCAGCGATGCGCTGATTCGCGTTTTTGGCAATCCCCTGACACCGGTGCGCCTGGCGCGCAACCTCGGGCTGCTCGGCCTGGAACTTTTGCCGCCCGCAAGGGCTGCCGTGGCTCGCCAGGGTATGGGCCTGGGATCGGGCAACAGGATTCCCCGGCTGGCAAGAGGGGTGCCGCTGGCATGAGGGCACCCTACGATGTCGTGATCGTGGGCGGCGGCATGGTCGGCTGTGCGGCAGCCGCCTTGCTGGCCCGCGATGTTCCCGGACTGCGCTTGATGCTTCTGGATGCTGGTCCGTTGCCGGACTGGGACCCGCGGGCCGACGTGGACCTGCGGGTGTCCGCGGTATCCGAGGCTTCCCGGCGGATTCTCGACCGGGCCGGCAGCTGGCCGGCCATCGCTGCGGGTCGGCTCGGTCCATACCGCCGCATGATTGTCTGGGACGGGGCGGACCGGCCCGGCGGCCGGACCAACCTCGTTTTCGACTGTGCCGAACTCGGTCAGCCGGTGCTCGGCCATATCATCGAGAACCGGCTCATGCGGGCTGCCCTCGTGGAGGCGCTTTCCCGGGCCGGTGTGGAGATGCGTTTCGACGCTGCGCTGGAGAGTCTCGACATCGGACCCGACCAGGTCGAACTGGGCCTCGCACAGGGCGGCCGGATCCGCACGCGGCTGGTGGCGGGCATGGACGGCGCGGGGTCGCCGGTGCGCGGCCTGGCGGGGCTCAAGGTGCTCGGCGCCAACTACGGGCAGGAGGCGCTGGTCGCCCATGTGCGGTTTTCCGTCGACCATGGAGAAGTCGCGCGCCAGCGTTTTCTCGAAACCGGCCCGCTGGCCCTGCTGCCCCTGGGCGACGGCCGGGTATCGATCGTCTGGAGCACCGACCCGGATACCGCACAGGATTTACGCCGCTGCCCGGAGGACGCGTTTCTCGAAAGGCTGACCGACGCGAGCCAGGAAGCCCTCGGCGCCGCGGTCGGTGTGGGTCCCCGTGCGGGTTTTCCGCTGCGCTGGCAGCACGCGCCGTCGTATGCCCGGCCCCGGGTCGTCCTCGCCGGCGATGCGGCCCATGCCGTTCATCCCCTGGCGGGGCAGGGAGTGAACCTCGGATTTCTGGATGCCGCCGTTCTGGCTGAAGTTCTCGGCCCGGGGTTGAGTGCGGGCAGAGACCCGGGAGACCTGTCGCTGCTGCGTCGCTACGAGCGGCGCAGAAAAGGCGAGAATGTGCTTGCCATGCAGAGCTTCACGGGTCTCAACCGGCTCTTCAGCAACGGCAGCGGGGCCCTCTCGGCGCTGCGGCGGGCAGGCCTTGCTGCGGTCTCGGGGACCCCCGCCCTGCGGCGTGCGTTCATGCGCCGGGCCATGGGACTGGCCGGCGATCTGCCCGGCGTCGCCGTTGGAGACCCGCCCTGAACGCCGGTCGCGTGGAGATCCGCGAGGCCGGCCCCGATGATGCCGGGCAGGTGCTGGACTTCATCCGGGAGCTGGCGGAGTACGAGCGTCTGTCGGACCGGGTGACCGCCGGTCCCGAGGATATTGCCGGTGCCTTGTCGGACGGCCGCGTCGGGGTGCTTTTTGCGCTCGTGGACGGCGAGCCTGCCGGCTTCGCCCTGTACTTCTTCAATTTTTCCACGTTTGTGGGTCGGTCGGGCCTGTACCTGGAGGACCTGTTCGTTCAGCCGGCCCACCGGGGCCTGGGTCTCGGGCGCCGGCTTTTGGAGTCGCTGGCGGCGACGGCGCTGGAGCATGGCGCCGAGCGCATGGACTGGGCCGTGCTGGACTGGAACGCACCGGCAATTGCATTCTACGAGCGTCTTGGGGCGACCCATCAGGACGACTGGCTTCCGTTCCGGCTGGAGGGCGAGCCCCTGAAGCGGCTGGCTCAGCCAGCCATGCAGAGTGATCAAAACATGAGCGAAGACAATCTGGAAGAACTGCTGGCCCGGCTAAATGCGGAAATCGGCTCCGGAGAGGGGCTGAGCGCTGACCAACGGGCGGCCCTCGAGAAAATACATGCTGCCGTCGAACAGGCGCTCGCGTCACCCGCCGGGGGCGCTGATCCCGTCGAGGGCATGCGGGCCTATGTGGAGGAACTCGAGGATTCCCATCCGACCCTGACCCTGACGCTGGGCCGCATCATGGATGCGCTGAACAAGATGGGTATCTGAGCATGGAGCTGTTCTCCCAGGACGGGCCGCGATTGCCCGATCCCTGGACCAGCGACCACCGCCTGCAGTCGATGACCCGGCGGCGCCTGGCTCCGGCATTTCAGGCCGACGCGACGGCCCGGCTGGAGGCCCTCGCCGGGATCACCGGTGGCGCAATGTTCGAACTTCAGCAGGCCGACCGGCTGAACGAGCCACGGCTGGTACGCTGGGATGCCTGGGGCCGGCGAATCGACACCGTGGAGGTCTCGCCCTTGTGGCAGCAGGCCGAACGCATCGCCGCCGAGCACGGGCTGGTGGCCACGGGGTACGAGAAAGGGGCCATGGGTGGTCATGAGCGCTTTCTCCAGTTCGCCCTGGCCTATTTGTTCCACCCCTCCAGCGACGTCTATACCTGCCCGCTGGCCATGACCGACGGGGCAGCCCGCTCGCTTCTGGACGCAGGCAACCCGAAGCTGGCGGATCGCGCCGTGCCCCGCCTTACCGCTCGTGACCCGGAGCGTTTCTGGACCAGCGGTCAGTGGATGACGGAGGCCACCGGCGGCTCCGACGTGGGTCGGTCCCTCACCGAGGCCCGCCGGGGTGAGGACGGCCGCTGGCGTTTGTACGGGCGCAAGTGGTTCACTTCGGCGGTCACCGCGGACATGGCGCTGACGCTGGCTCGGCCGCAAGGAAACGGGCCGGGCGGCAAAGGTCTGGCCATGTTTTATCTCGAGCTTCGTGACGAGACGGGCGCTCTGAACAACCTGCGGGTCGAGCGCCTGAAGGACAAGCTGGGCACCCGCAAAGTGCCGACCGCGGAACTGATACTCGACGGGACCCTCGCCGAGCCGGTTGCGGGCCTGGACAACGGCGTGCGAAACATTTCGCCCATGCTCACGATTACCCGGACCTGGAATAGCGTGTGCGCCGTCGCCGGTATGCAGCGCGGCCTGAGCCTCGCGGCGGACTACGCTCGCCGGCGGATCGCATTTGGTCGGCCGCTGGCCGAACAGCCGCTGCATCGGGCCACGCTTGCCGCGCAACAAGCCGAACTCGAGGCGGGATTTCAGCTGACCTTCGAGCTGGTGGACTGGCTGGACCGTTCCGAGGGCGGCAGCCTGGACACCGGGCAGGCTGCGGGACTCCGATTGCTGACGGCGCTGGTTAAACTGACCACCGGCAAACAGGGCGTGGCGGTGGCGAGCGAGGTGCTGGAAGCCTTCGGTGGCGCCGGCTACGTGGAAGACACGGGCCTGCCGCTATTGCTGCGTGACGCCCAGGTCCTGCCAATCTGGGAGGGCACGACGAACGTCCTGTCGCTGGAAGTCCTGAAGGCGGCTTCGGCAGCAGGCGCGCTGTCGTCGATCGAGCAGCGCCTGCAGCAGGCGAGGTCGCGGCTATCGGATCCGGCGCTTGCCGACGCGGCCGGGCGTGCGGCGCAGGTGGCCAGCAAGGCGGTGAACTGGCTGACGACCGCGCGTCCGGAAACCGTGGAAGCCGCGGCGCGGCATTTTGCTCTGACCCTGGGGAGAAGCCTGGCGCTGGCCCTGGCATGCGAGCATGGTCAATGGAGTCTCGACCATCTTGGTGACCGGCGTTCCCTGGCCTGTGCGCTCGTGTTCTCCCGTTCCTGCATTGATGTTCTCGGCACCTTTCCCGGCGATGAAGCCGGCGCCTGTTTCGGAGACAATCCGGGGTCGCCGGACGCGCTCCGTGCGTAAGCTGACCCGGACGGCCGTCGGGCTCGGGTTCGCCTGTCTGATCACCGCGACGCCCGTCCTGGGCGATGCCGTGGAGACCAGCGGCCATGTACTTCGCGTGGCGATTCCGGCCGCTGCCTGGTACGTGGCGCACGCCGAAGATGACCGGGAAGGCGAGATTCAGTTCGCGAAAGCCTTTGCGGCCAGTACGGCTAGCGCCTACGCCCTGAAGAAGATCGTCGACAAGGAACGTCCGAACGGCGATGACGAGGCGTTTCCGTCGGGGCATGCCACCACCGCCTTTGCGGGCGCCGCGTTTCTGCAGCGGCGCTATGGTTGGCGGTGGGCCTGGCCCGCATGGATGCTTTCGGTCTACACGGGCTGGACCCGTGTCCATGCCGACGAACACGACTGGGAGGATGTGGCCGGCGGCGCGGCCCTGGCCGTGGCGGGAGCCTGGATTTTCGTCCGCCCGCGCGGTGACCTGCAGATCGCGCCGGTGGCCCTCGACGGCGGGGGCGGTATTTCGATACGGATGCAGCTCCCGCGCTGAACGCCGGTCCTAGCTCGCCAGCAATCCGTCGACCTTGGCCGCGCAAATGAAATCGTTTTCCGTCAGTCCGTCCACCGCATGCGTGGTGTACCGCACCAGGCATCGGCCCCAGCCGACCTCCAGGTCCGGGTGATGTCCTTCGGCATTGGCGATCCACGCCACGGCGTTCACGAAGCCCATCGTCTTGTAGAAGCCCTTGAAGACGAACTCGCGGCGGATCTCCGTCGCGTCCTCGTTGAGGGTCCACCCGGAATCGAGTTCGGCCAGCAGCGCCTCGGCGGCCTCCCGGCCCAGCGGGTCTATACCCCCTTCGCAGGGGACGCAGTGTTTCGCGGAAAGGTCACTCATGGGGTCACTCCGAAAGGCATGGTCGTAACGGGCACCGTCCGGCGCAGCGAACGCGGACGGGAAGATTGGTCGGGCATCGGTAATCAGACCGTGGCCGCCTTCTCCCTGGGCGGATAGGTCGGCGCGTGCATCCCCAGCTGCCGGGCCTGTCCGATCAGGCCGAGCAAATCCATCTGGGCTACCTCAAACAGGGTGTCGAATGTCTCCAGCACGAAATAGACGGTCTGGAAGATATCGATTCGGTAGGGCGTGCGCAGTGCATCGACGGGGTCGAAGTCCTTGCGTACCGGCTTGTCGCTTTCAAGGGCATAAGTGGTCTCACCAATGGAGGACACGATACCCGCGCCGTAGGTACGAAGACCCGCCGGCTGGCGAATCAGACCGAACTCCACCGTGAACCAGTAGAGCCTCGCCAGCATCGCGTGGTCCTTCTTTTCGGCACGAGCGCCCGCGCGTCCGTAAGCATGAGTGAATTCCGCGAACCGGTGGTCGGTCAGCAAGGGACAGTGGCCGAAAATCTCGTGGAAGATGTCCGGTTCCTGCAGATACTCCATTTCCTCCCGGGTGCGGATAAAGGTGGCCGCGGGGAATTTCTTGTTGGCCAGCAGGTCGAAAAAATCGGTGAAATTGATCAGTGCAGGAACCGGCTCCACCTGCCAGCCGGTATGGTCCGCCAGCACCGCCGACACCTCCCGCGTCTGGGGCACCCGGTGTTTTGGCAGTTCGAGGCGCTCCAGCGCCGTGAGATATTCGTCGCAGGCTCGGCCCGGCAGCACGCGCTCCTGGCGGGCATAGAGCTCGCTCCAGATTGCGTTTTCCTCGTCCGAATAGTGGATGTAGCCGTTGGCGTCCGGTTTTTTGGCGACGTATTTCGTGCCCTTGCCCATGGTCTTGTAACGCCCTGAATCGTGTTGCCATAGTTTAGCGTCAGGGCACCCGGTTCGGCATGACGCGTCGCAGTAATCAGTCCCGGGGTTCGCCCAGCGGGGCGTATCTGGCGCTCACGTAGTCATCCACGAGCGCGGTGAATTCCGCGGCGATGTTGTCGCCCTTGAGGGTGACGCTCTTCTCGCCGTCTACGTAAACCGGCGCGACCGGGCGTTCCCCGGTTCCCGGCAGGCTGATGCCGATATTTGCGTGCTTGCTTTCACCGGGGCCGTTGACCACGCAACCCATGACCGCGACGGTCATGTCCTCGACTCCGCGATACTCACGACGCCACTGGGGCATGCGCTCGCGGACGTGCCCCTGAATGCTCTGCGCCAGTTCCTGGAAGAACGTGCTGGTGGTCCTGCCGCAGCCCGGGCACGCGACCACCATCGGCGTGAACGCTCTGAGTCCCATGGACTGGAGAATTTCCTGAGCGACGATCACTTCCCGGGTGCGGTCGCCGCCGGGTTCCGGGGTCAGGGAGATCCGGATCGTGTCCCCGATGCCCTGCTGGAGCAGGATGGCGAGGGCGGCGGTGGAAGCGACGATCCCCTTGGAGCCCATCCCGGCTTCGGTGAGCCCTAGGTGCAGCGGATAGTCGCTCCGGTCGGCCAGCGCCCGGTAGACCGCCACCAGATCCTGCACACCGCTCATCTTGCACGACAGAATAATGCGATCCCTTGGCAGGCCAACGTCCACTGCCCGCGCCGCGCTTTCCAGCGCCGACTGAATCATGGCCTCGTGGACAACCGCCCGGGCATCCAGGGGCTCGGATGCCCGGGAATTCTCGTCCATCAGCCGGGTCAGGAGATCCTGATCCAGGCTGCCCCAGTTGACGCCGATGCGGACCGGGCGCTCGTAGCGACAGGCAACCTCGATCATGGCGGCGAACTGGGGGTCGCGCTTTTTTCCCCGGCCGACGTTGCCGGGGTTGATGCGGTATTTGGCCAGCGCCCCGGCGCAGGCGGGGACTTCGGTGAGCAGCTTGTGGCCGTTGAAGTGAAAGTCGCCGACCAGCGGCGCGTTGCAGCCCATGGCGTAAAGCCGCTCGCGTATGTGCGGCACCGCCTCGGCGGACTCCCGGTTGTTCACGGTAATCCGGACGAGTTCGGAGCCCGCCTTTGCCAGCGCAGCCACCTGCGCGACCGTGCCGGGGATGTCGGCCGTGTCGGTATTCGTCATTGACTGCACGACGATCGGCGCGCCGCCGCCGATGCGCACGTGGTCGACGGCGACGCCGAGCGTGTCGCGTCTGCCCGCAGCCTGGGTCATGGCCGGCCCCCCCCTAACGCCCGGCCGCGGCAGGCTGCGCCGCGATCCAGTCGTCGACCCGCTGCTCCAGGACGTTCAGCGGGATGGCGCCCGCCCCGAGTACCAGGTCATGAAACGCCCGTATGTCGAAGGAAGGCCCAAGGGCCGCCTCGCTGCGGGCGCGCAGCTCCTTGATCTTGAGCTCACCGATCTTGTACGCCAGGGCCTGGCCCGGCCAGGCGATGTAGCGATCGATTTCGTTGACGATATCCGCCTCCGTCTTGGCCGCGTTGTCGCGGAAGAAATCGATCGCCCGCTGCCGGTCCCACTCCATGTAGTGAATGCCGGTATCCACGACCAGTCGCACGGCCCGCCACATCTCGTAGGTGAGCTGACCAAAGCGGGAATAGGGGTCCTGGTACATTCCCATCTCAGGCCCCAGGCTCTCGGCGTACAAGGCCCACCCCTCCACGAAGGCCGTGATGCCTCCGAGGCGCCGAAATGCGGGCAGCTCGCCCAGCTCCATGGCCAGCGCGATCTGAAAGTGATGGCCGGGAACCGCTTCGTGCAGGGTCAGTGCCTCGATCTCGTATTTCGGTCGCACCTCGGGACGGTATAGATTGACGTAGTAATAGCCGGCGCGGCTGCCGTCGTCCGCGGGCCGGGAGTAGTAGGCGGTCGTTGTGTCCGGCGCAATGGCATCCGGGATCGGCCGGACGCCATAGGGCATCCGGGGGATTCGCCCGAACAGCTTGACCAGTTCCGGATCGGCACGCTTGCTTGCCGCGAGATAGGCCTCGAAGAGTTCCTCGGGTGTCTCGTAGTAAAAGGAGGGGTCTGTACGCAGATGGTCCATGAACGCCGCCAGGTCACCGTCGAAATCGACTTCCTCGCGGATCTCCTCCATCTGCGCGCGTATTCTCGCAACCTCCGCCAGCCCGATCTCGTGGATCGCCTCAGGGGTCAGGTCCGTGGTCGTGAAATAGGCTGTCCGCTGCCGGTAGTACTCTCTGCCCCGGGGCTGGTCCCACACGCCGAATGTGGCCCTGCCGGCAGGCAGGTAGGTCTCGTCGAAAAAGGTCTGGAAGCGCACGAAGGCGGGAATGACCGAGTTCTCGATGGCGGCTGCGCCCGCGGCGGACAGGCGCTCCTGCTCGGCGGCCGGAATCGATTCCGGAAATGCCTGGAACGGCTTGTAGAACGGGCTGTCCACGGGATCGGAGACAATCTGCGGGGGGATCTGGCCGCTGATCCGTTCAAGGATCACGCGGGGATGGATGATGCCGGCATCCAGTCCCGCGGTCATCAGCGCCACGGTCTGGTCCATGTAGGCGCCGAATCCGTTCAGGCGGCTGATCCAGTTCTCGTAGTCGGCGACCGTGGAAAATCGCAGCCGTTCAGTGATTTCGTTGGCACTCTGGATACCGCCGCGCTGATTCATCGGGTTCAGATGGCGCTTGAAGGCGTAGTTGGCGGTCCGGTTCTCGATCTGCCGCCGGAACAAGTCGTAGTTGAGCTGCTCGGCGGGCGGCAAGAGATCGCGATCGATTGCCGAGAGCCGGTCGAGGGCCGCCAGATCGGCCCGGTGGCTGGCGCTGATGGCCGCCATGGAGCGATCCGGCCACAGGCCGTCGTAGCGGTGATCGCCCAGTCCCGATGCGAGCGTCGGGTTTTCCTCCAGGGTTCGTTCCCATTCGGAGTCAAACAGCGCGTGCATGTCCTCCGCAGGCCCCGCAAGGCTGACACCCGCGGCGAGCAGCCCCGTGAGGGTAACGACGGACACAAGGGCACGGTGATCCATTTTTGGCGCTCCGGCTGTAAAAAAGACGCCAATGATCCCGCGCCCGGGGGGGCTTCAGCAAGCTGCCTGTGGTTAGCGGCGGGGGCTTGGTCTAGAATCCTCGCTCCGATCAAAGAACTCTCGCCGGAGAGAGCCCGCGGTGGCGGGCCGCCGAAGGCGCAACCCGCCCGGAAACGCTCAGGCAAACGGACGGCGAGGGCATATCGGCTCTGGAGAGCGGCCGCCACAGCGGCCCACCGAAGGTGAATGCACCCCCCCGGGGGCGCGGAATCTCTCAGGTTTCTAGACAGAGGGGCTTGGTTTGGGTGGTCTGGCTGCCCTGCCGGATCGGTTTCGATCGGCGCGGACTTGATTGCCACGCCTGACGAGAGAGGAGCCCATGGGATCGAAAACGCCCCTGTACGAAGACCACTTAAGCCGTGGCGCGCGAGTCGTCGATTTCGGTGGCTGGGACATGCCAGTCCACTACGGCTCCCAGATCGACGAACATCATGCCGTCCGCCAGGACGCCGGGATGTTCGACGTCTCCCACATGACGGTGGTGGATGTGCGCGGCGAGAGCGCGTCGGCCTGGCTGCGCACCCTGCTGGCAAATGATGTGGCGCGGATCAAAACGCCCGGAAAAGCGCTCTACAGCTGCATGCTCAATGACACCGGCGGCGTCATCGACGACCTGATCGTTTACGGGATGAGCGATGACTGGTTCCGGCTCGTGGTCAACGCCGCCACCCGGGAGAAAGACCTGGCCTGGATGACGTCCCGGGCCGTGGCCGGAGTGACGGTCGAGGAGCAGCCCGACCTGGCGATGGTCGCCGTTCAGGGTCCCCGGGCCCGAGAGCGGGCCGCCGGCGCGCTGCCGGAGGCTCATCGCGAGGCCGCCCTTGCGCTCAAGCCGTTCGAGGCCGGCATGTTCGGTGACCTGTTCGTCGGCCGGACCGGTTACACCGGGGAGGATGGCTGGGAAATCATCATTCCTGGCGCCGAGGTTGTTGGGTTCTGGGGCCGGCTCGCGGACAGCGGAATCCGGCCCTGCGGGCTCGGATCGCGTGACACGCTTCGTCTGGAGGCCGGCATGAACCTCTACGGGGCCGACATGGACGAGGGCGTGACGCCACTGGAGTCGGGCCTGGCCTGGACGGTCGCCTGGGAACCCGAGGACCGGAACTTCACGGGACGGGGGCCCCTCGAGGCGCAGCGTTCCGAGGGCGTTCCCCGGAAGCTCGTGGGCCTGGTCCTGGAGGACCGGGGCGTGCTCCGGTCTCACCAGAAGGTGATCGTCGAGGGGCATGGCGAAGGCGAGACCACGAGCGGAAGTTTTTCGCCGACCCTCGGCAAGTCCATTGCGTTTGCGAGGGTGCCGGCCGGGATTGGGGCGGAATGTCTTGTCGAAATCCGCGGCAAGCGGCTCGCGGCCCGGGTCGTTCGGCCGCCCTTCGTCCGCAACGGCAAGGCCCGGGTCTAGCAGGGCATTGAATTCTGCGGCCTCGGCACACCCGCGCGCGGCGCCCGGGGTCCAGTAGAATAAGGCGGGTCAACGGGTCCGCGATAGTGATGAGGGAGAATGGGAAATGAGCACGATTCCCGCAGATCTGAAATACACCACATCCCACGAGTGGGTTCGCCATCTTGATGATGGGACCGTATTGGTGGGTATTACGGATCACGCCCAGGATGCCCTGGGGGACCTGGTTTTCGTGGAGGCTCCGGAAAGCGGAACGACGGTTTCCGTGGGCGACGCGTGCGCCGTGGTCGAATCCGTGAAGGCCGCCTCCGACGTATACAGCCCCATTGAGGGCGAAGTCGTGGAGGGCAATGCCGAGCTTGCGGATCGGCCTGAACTCGTGAACCAGGATCCGTACGGCGAAGGCTGGATCATGAAAATCCGGCCCGCCGAAGGTTTTGACCCTGAGGGTCTCCTTGAATCGGATGCCTACGCGGCGACCCTCGAAGACTGATCGTTCCGGGGCTTTAAGCACATTGCGTGGCCCGGAAGGCGCGGGCACCTCAACAGCGGTGACGACCGAATGGCATTTATTCCACATTCCAGCGACGACCTCTCCGAGATGCTTCAGACTCTGGGTCTGTCGAGCATCGACGAGCTGTTCGACGAAATTCCCGACGATCTGAAAATCGGGCCCCTCGAAGGGGTGCCTCCGGCCCTGAGCGAGATGGAAACCCAGCGCCTCGTCCGCGAGCGGGCGGCGGCCGACAAGCCGCTGGTCAATTTCCTGGGTGCGGGGGCATACGAACATCACATCCCGGCCGCGATCTGGGAAATTGTTACCCGGGGGGAGTTCTACAGCGCCTACACGCCCTATCAGGCGGAAGCCAGTCAGGGGACTCTGCAGGTCATCTACGAATTCCAGTCCATGATGACGGCGCTGACCGGCCTGGACGTCTCCAATGCCTCTCTGTACGACGGCGGATCCGGCGTGGCGGAAGCCGTGCTGATGGCCGTGCGGGCCAATCGGAAGTCCAAGAGCCGGCGCGTGCTCATGCTTGGCGGCGTGACGCCGGCGTATCGGCACGTGGCCCGCAACATTGCCGGCACCCAGGGCCTCGACCTGGAGCTGGTTCCCGTGGATCCGTCCGCCGGACGCACCCCGCTGGAAGCGCTGGCGCCCTGGGAGGGAGAGGATCTGACCGCCGTCGTCGTTCAGCACCCGAACTTTTTCGGCCAGCTCGAGGACGTGGACGCCATAACCGACTGGGCCCATCGGCAGGGTGCGCTGCTTATCGGTGTGGTCAATCCGCTGTCGCTGGCTGTGCTGAAGCCGCCGGGCGAGTGGGGAGCAGACGGGGCCGACGTGGCCTGCGGAGAAGGCCAGCCCCTCGGTGTCCCGCTATCCGGCGGTGGTCCCTATTTCGGCTTTATGACCTGCAAGATGCAGTACGTTCGCCAGCTTCCCGGAAGGATCGTGGGGCGAACGGTGGATCTCGAAGGCAAGGCCGGATTTTCGCTGACCCTGCAGGCCCGGGAGCAGCACATTCGCCGCTCCAAGGCGACCTCGAATATCTGCACGAACCAGGGGCTCATGGTCACGGCGGCAACGATTTACATGGCCATGCTGGGCGCCGAAGGTCTGCGCCGGGTCGCGGCGCACTCGATGGCCAACCTGAATCGGCTGGTGGACCAGCTGACGGCGGTGCGCGGTGTGGAACTGGTGTTCGACGGTCCGCGCTTCCACGAGGCGGTACTCCGTCTGGACCGGCCGGCCGGTCCGGTGCTCAACGCAGTCGCGGAGCGCGGCATTGCCGGCGGCTATGCGCTCAAGAACGACTATCCGGACCTGGGAGACGCGTTTGTCGTTTGCGCCACCGAGGTTCGCACCGACGAAGAAATTGCCGCCTACGCGCGCACGCTGGAAGACGTGATGCGCCGCGCGCAGGTGGCCTGACAGAGCCCGTTTCCAGGGCGCCCAGAAACATCGAAACCAGTCAGCCAGGATAGAAACCGGGAGACCGACATGGCTACCATTACTCTGCAGGGCAACGAGATCCACACCTCCGGGGATATTCCGAAAGTGGGCGGCAAGGCACCGGACTTCACCCTGACCGACCGGGATCTGACTGACGTCTCCCTCGGCATGTGGATGGGAAAGAAAAAGGTCCTTTCGATCTTCCCGAGCGTCGACACACCGGTCTGCGCGCTCTCCACGAAGAAGTTCAACGACCATGCCCGCGAGCACGAGGACACGCTCATGCTCATGATCTCCGCCGATCTGCCGTTCGCGCAGAAGCGCTTCTGCGGCGATGAGGGGCTGGACAACGTCCTGACGCTGTCGACGATGCGCAGCCAGGATTTCGCCCGCAACTACGGGGTTCTCATCGCTGACGGACCCATGGCCGGACTCACCGCAAGGGCGGTTGTGGTGCTGGACGAAAACGACACGGTCGTGCACTCCGAACTCGTTGGCGAGATCGCCGAGGAGCCCGACTATGAAGCTGCCCTCAAGGCGTTGGGCTAGGTCCCGGGTCAGGCCGCGGAGGTACCGATGTCCGAACCCCTGATTTTCGAGTTGTCCCGTCCGGGACGCAGAGCCACCGCTCAGGCGCCGCTGACGTCTGTCGATGTGGACGTGCCGGAGCAGTTCAGGCGTTCATCCACGCCGGTTCTGCCGGAAGTGTCCGAGCTGCAGGCCGTGCGGCACTACACCCGCCTGTCCCGGCTGAATTTTTCCATCGACACGCATTTCTACCCTCTCGGCTCGTGCACGATGAAGTACAACCCCCGAGCCTGCAATCAGCTGGCGATGCTGCCCGAATTCCTGGGCCGTCATCCCCTGGCACCCGCGGAGACCGCGCCGGGCTTCATGGCCTGTCTTTGGGACCTGCAGGAGATCCTCAAGGAAGTCACCGGCATGCGGGGCGTCTCGCTCACGCCCATGGCGGGGGCCCAGGGCGAGTTTGCCGGTGTCGCAATGATCCGCGCCTACCACCTCGCCCGTGGTGACGATCACCGCAACGAGATCATCGTTCCCGATGCCGCCCACGGCACCAATCCGGCGACCGCAACGATGTGCGGCTGCAAGGTGATCGAGATTCCCACCGGCGCCGACGGCGACGTGGATCTCGATGCGCTCAGCGCAGCGGTCGGTCCGAATACGGCCGGCATCATGCTGACGAATCCCTCCACGGTGGGCGTGTTCGACCGCAACATCCAGGCCATTTCCCGAATGGTTCACGAGGCCGGCGGGCTGCTCTATTACGACGGCGCCAACCTCAATGCCATTCTCGGCAAGGTCCGACCCGGGGACATGGGTTTTGACGTCATCCATATGAACCTGCACAAGACCTTCTCGACACCCCATGGCGGCGGCGGACCGGGGTCCGGAGCCGTCGGCGTCAGCGAGCGGCTGTTGCCGTTCATGCCGGTGCCCTTCGTGGGAGAGGCCGAGGGCGGTGGCTATCGGTGGATCGATGAGTCCGAACGGCCGCAGAGCATTGGCCGTTTGTCGGCGTTCATGGGCAACGCGGGTGTGTTGCTGCGGGCCTATGTCTATGCGCGTCTACTGGGCCGGGAGGGCATGCCGCGCATCGCCGAATACGCCACCCTCAATGCCAACTACCTGATGAAGCGCCTCGCCGAGGCGGGATTCGATCTGGCCTACCCGGAGCGCCGGGCCAGCCACGAATTCATCGTCACTCTCAAGCGCCAGGCCAGGGAACTCGACGTCAGCGCCATGGATTTCGCCAAGCGCCTGCTCGACTACGGGTTTCATGCGCCGACCACCTACTTTCCCCTGCTGGTACCCGAATGTCTCCTGATCGAGCCAACGGAGACGGAGACCCGGGAGATTCTGGACGAGTTTGTCGCGGCGATGGCCGCGATTCTCGACGAGGCGGGACAGGATGCGGAGAAGCTAAAGGGCGCTCCGTACACCACACCGGTGCGCCGACTGGACGACGTTCGCGCCGCGCGGCAGCTGGATGTGGCGTGGAAGGGCGAGGATGCCGCCTAGCCTGCCGGCCGATTTACGCAATTCGAACTCGGGGCCGCCGTCACGGATGGCGGCCCTTTTTTGTGCCCGCTGAGACAGGCGCGGATGCCTGTCGACAAGGAGAATGACTGAATGACCGCTCTAGTCTGCGGATCGATCGCCTACGACAACATCATGGTGTTTGAAGGCCGTTTCAAGGATCAGATCCTGCCGGACAAGATCCACATGCTCAACGTGTCGTTTCTGGTACCGGCGCTGCGGCGGGAATTCGGTGGCTGCGCCGGCAATATCGTCTACAACCTCGGGCTGCTGGGCAGCACCGGCTACGCGATGTCCACGGTCGGAGATGATATCGATCCCTACCTGGGCTGGATGCGCGAGCATGGTATCGGTGAGACCTATGTTCGACGGGTACCGGGCACCTTCACGGCGCAGGCGTACATAACGACCGACCTCGACGACAACCAGATCACGGCGTTTCACCCCGGCGCCATGAATCACTCCCACGAGCAACAGGTTCCGGATGATGCGGGCATTGCCTGGGGTATCGTGTCACCCGACGGTCGCCAGGGCATGCTCGACCATGCGGAGCAGTTTTCCCGAGCCGGTATCCCGTTCGTGTTCGATCCTGGCCAGGGCCTGCCGATGTTCGGTGGCGACGAACTCAAGCAGTTCGTCGAGCAGGCGGCGGTCGTCGCCGTCAACGACTACGAGGGACAGATGCTGATGCAGCGTACGGGTTGGTCGGAGGCCGGGATCGCGGACCGGGTCGACGCGCTGATCGTCACCCGGGGTGCGGAAGGCTCGATCGTCTACGCCCGGGGCAAGACCCTGGCGATACCTCCGGCCAAGGCCGCCGCGGTGGTCGACCCCACCGGCTGTGGCGACGCCTATCGCGCCGGATTGCTGCATGGCCTCATGGCGGGGGCGGACTGGGAGACCACTGGCCGGATTGCTTCGCTGATGGGCGCCATAAAAATCGAGACGGCCGGTACCCAGAATCACTCGGTGGACGCGGAGTCGTTTGCGCGCAGATTCCGGGAGCAGTTCGGCTTCGAGCCGGGGCTGTGATGTTGCTCCGTTTTACCCGTCGCTTGATGCCCGCCTGCCTCGCGCTCATGTGGGCGGGTCTGATCCTGCCCGTCACGAGCTTTGGCCAGGACGCCGTCAGCAAGGGCTGGCGCAACACGCTGGAACGTGTGTCGTCCAGCGTCGTGTCGATTCGCATTGACGGCACAAGGGCTTTCGACACCGAGTGGAACACCTCCAGCCAAGCCACCGGTTTCGTCGTGGATGCCGAACGCGGGCTTGTGCTCACCAACCGTCATGTCGTGATGCCCGGGCCCGTGGTGGCCGAGGCCGTTTTCATCAACAACGAGGAAGTCGAACTCCGGCCGGTCTACCGGGACCCGGTACACGATTTCGGCTTCTACCAGTACGATCCCGCCGACCTCCGTTACATCCAGCCCGAGGGACTGGTCCTGGCACCGGACGGGGCCGAAGTCGGCCGGGAAATCCGCGTCGTGGGCAATGACGCCGGTGAGCAGATCTCGATTCTTGCCGGTACGCTGGCCCGTCTGGATCGCAAGGCGCCCGACTACGGGCGGGGCCGGTATTCCGATTTCAACACCTTCTACTACCAGGCAGCGTCGGGGACCTCGGGCGGGTCCTCGGGCTCGCCGGTCATCGACATCGACGGCCATGTGGTGGCGCTGAACGCCGGCGCCAACACCCAGGCGGCGTCGAGCTTTTTCCTGCCGCTGGATCGAGTGCAAAGAGTGCTCGAGAAACTGCAGGCCGGTGAGCCCGTGACCCGCGGGACGCTGATGACCCGGTTCACCTATACCCCTTATGACGAACTCAGGCGGCTGGGTCTGACCGCGACCACGGAACAGACCTTCCGGCGCCGGTTCCCGGACCTGACGGGATTGCTCGTGGTTCGCCAGATCGTGCCCGGGTCGCCGGCCGAGTCGCGGCTGGAGCCGGGCGATATCCTGCTGGCGATCAACGACGAACCCGTGGCCGCCTTCACACCCCTCGCCGAGATGCTCGACGGCAACGTGGGCCGCAGCGTGGATGTGAAGGTGGAGCGGGGCGGTCAGGATCTGACGCTGGCGCTTCAGGTGCAGGACCTGCACGCAATCACACCCGCGGAATATTTTCAGTTCGGCGACGCGCTCGTTCATGTGCTGTCCTACCAGCAGGCCCGTCATCTGAACATGCCGGTCTCGGGGATTTACGTGGCCAATCCGGGCTATGTCCTGGCCGCGTCGGCGATTCCGCGGGCAGCGGTCATCACGTCCGTCGACGGCACGCCCACGCCCAGTCTGGACAGTTTTATCGAGGTGCTGGGCGCCGTTCCGGATGGCGAGCGGGCCACGCTGCGTTACTACACCTTCGACGAGCCCCAGGCGCCAAAAATCCGTTCCATCACGATGGACCGCATGTGGTACCCCGCTGCCCGCTGCCGCCGCGACGACAGGACGGGCCACTGGCCCTGTGATCTCCTTCCCCCGGTAGCCGCCGCGGCGCCGCGCGAACCTTCGTCCACGACCTTTCCCCGGCAGAAAGACCAGCGACTGGACACGCTGTCCCGGTCCCTGGTCATGGTCAGCTTCGACATGCCGTATTCCGTCTCCGGCGTATCCGATCGCTTCTACAGCGGCACTGGCTTGGTCGTGGACGCCGACGAAGGTCTCGTGGTCGTGGACCGAAACACGGTTCCCGTGGTCATGGGCGATGTGAGTATCACCTTTGCCGGAGCGCTCTCGATCCCGGGCCGGGTCGTATATGTCCATCCGCTGCACAACGTCTCCGTGATTGCCTACGATCCGGCTCTGATCGGCGACACGCCGGTGCGCTCCGCCGAGCTGGACCTGGAGCTGCCCGAGGAAGGCCGGCCGGTCTGGGTCGTGGGCCTCAAGGGCAACAACCAGGTGGCGACCCAGGAAACCCGGGTTGCCGGTCTGGATCCCGTGAATTTCCCGTTGTCCCGGACCATGCGGTTTCGGGACAGCAATCTCGAGACCCTGGACCTGGTGAACGGGCCCGACGATTTCGACGGCGTCGTCGCCGATGAGCGCGGCCGGGTTGTCGCGATGTGGTCCAGCTTTGCCTGGAACAGCGGGCAGAATCTCGAACAGGAGAACAAGGGGCTGCCGGCGGATCTGGCGGCCGAGGCCGTTGCGCTGGCCAAAGGGGAGCGTGTCCTGAGATCCCTGGAGCTGGAGCTGGCCCAGATACCGCTCTCCAGCGCCCGCTCCTTCGGTCTGTCCGACGACTGGGTCAGCCGGCTGGAGGCCCATGACGAGGACCGGCGACAGGCGCTGCAGGTAGTCCGGGTGGTTGCGGGGTCGGCCGCCGAGGGCCGGGTCCTGCCGGGTGATGTTCTGCTCAGCGTGGACGGCGAGCTGGTCACCCGGTTTCGCGAGGTGGAACTTGCCGCGCAGGTCCCCGAGGCTGCGGTAACCCTCCTGCGTGACGGCGACGTTTTCGAAACCTCCGTGCGCACCGCCGAGCTCGACGGCGTCGGTCTCGACCGGCTGTTGGTCTGGGCGGGGGCCTTCCTCCAGAAGCCTCACCGCGCAATGTCTGCCCAGCGCGGCGTTCCGCCGGAGGGAATTTTCGTGGCCTACTTCAACTACGGGTCGCCGGCCAGCCGTCACGGCCTGTATGCGGGCCGGCGCATCGTGGAGGTCGACGGTCAGCCCACGCCGGATCTCGATACGTTTCTCTCGGCGGTGGGCGGCCGGGCGGACCGCTCTTCGGTGCGCTTGAAGACGGTCAACTGGAACGGCCAGGTGGAAGTCATCACCCTGAAACTGGACAAACGCTACTGGCCGGCCTACGAACTCCGCCGGGACGGGCTCGAATGGCGGAAGATCGACCTGGAGACCGGATTCGGCGAGGCGTCGTCGTGACTGGCGGCACGCCGCGCGCATGAGCGCCCCGAAGGGAATGCCCCTGGAGGAGATCCGGGACTGGTTTCGCCGCCACTGGCCGAATTTCGAAAACACTGTCGCCCTGGCGGAAGCCGGGGAAGGGCGCGCCCGGCTGTGCCTGCAGGTCGAACAGCGCCATCTTCGTCCCGGCGAGACGGTATCGGGCCCGACCATGATGCTGCTTGCCGACGCGGCCCTTTACGTTGCCCTGTTGTCGGTTGACCGGGACGCCACGGATGCCGTGACCAGCAACTTCAACATCTCGTTTCTTCGTCGCCCAGGGCAGCATGACCTGGTGGCGGACGCGGAGCTGTTGAAGAGCGGGCGCCGTCTTGTCGTGGGCGAGGTGCGGATCCTCGGTCAGGCCGGCGAACTGGTGGCACATGCCACGGTGACCTACGCGCGGCCTTGATTGACCTGATCATCGTTTCCGGAGGGCAGACCGGCGTTGACCGTGGCGCCCTGGATGCCGCCCTGGCCGCGGGACTGTCCTGCGGGGGGTTCTGTCCGGCCGGCCGCCGCGCGGAGGACGGCCGCGTTCCCGGGCGCTATCCGCTGACGCCGACGACCGGCGCGGACTACGCCGAGCGCACCCGCGCCAATGTCGCCGATTCGGACGGAACCCTGATTCTCTGCCCGGGAGCACCCACCGGCGGCACCGGCCTCACGATGGTCTGCTGCCGGGAGCTCGATCGCCCGTTTCTGCTCCTTGACCCGGCCCGGGAGGACACGCTCGCGGGAGCAGGGCGCGCGGCGGCATTTGTGGAGACCGCCCGCATACGGCGGCTGAATGTTGCCGGACCCCGGGCCAGCGACTGGCCCGGCGGCTACCGATTTGCCTACGGGCTGATCAGCGAACTGATCAGCTGCCTGCGGGGCTCTCGCGAAGTTCGGCCATGAGGTCGGGGAGTCGATCGAAGGGCGGCAGACAGGTGGCGCCACGGCATACCCAGGCGCGGATACCTTCGCCGGAGTCCTTGTTTGCCAGCGCAGGCGGCAGGCCGGATTCCCCGGCGCCGATGGCGAGCACGATGCGGCCAGGCGCATAGACCAGGCTGGCGGTTCGGCGCCATTCCTCGAGCTCCGGGCCGACACCGCGCAGAATCACGATCTCCGGCGGGTCGAGGTACTCCTCGAGCGCATCGACCAGGGTGCAATGCGCCCAGGCTGCCTTTTCCAGCGCGGGCCAGGCGGCTTTGAGGGATCGCTCGGCGCTGTCGAAATAGCGGGGCTCGGCGAGAAGATGACCCAGCCGCGTCAATGCCCGGGTGGCGATGCCATTGCCCGAAGGCGTGGCCTCGTCCGCCAGCGGACGCGGCCGCTCGATCAGGTGTTCGTGATCGTCGGCGGTGAAGTAGAAGCCGCCGCCGGCGGGGTCTTCGAAGTGTTCGATCAGGACGTCCGCCAGAGACCGGGAAAACGCCAGCACGCCGCTGTCCCAGCGGGTTTGCAGCAGCTCCAGGCAGCCGTCGAGGAGAAACGCATAGTCGTCCAGGTAGGCCGCATACCGGGCCTGTCCGTCCTTGCAGGTGGCCAGCAGGCGCCCGTCGCGCACCAGCTTGGCGCGGATGAAGGTCAATGCCCGGCTCGCCGATTCCAGCAAGTCGTCCCGGCCGAGGACCCGGGCCGCGACCGCCATGCCGCCGATCATCAGCCCGTTCCAGGCCGTAAGGATCTTTTCGTCGCGTCCCGGCCAGACCCGCAGGTTGCGGTGGGACAGCAGCTTGTCCCGGCCACGGTCGAGCTGCGCCCTCGCATCCTCGATGCCGATACCCAGGTCGCCGGCAACCTCTTCGAGCCGACGATAGGTATGCAGGTGCCAGTGGCCTTCAAAGTTGGCCGCCCGGTCGAGGCCGTAGACCGCCGCCAGCAGGGCGTATTCGTCCGCGTCCAACAGTGCCCGGACCGCGTCCGGCGTCCAGACGTAAAACAGGCCTTCCTTGCCTTCGGAATCCGCATCCAGGGTCGCGTAATAGCCGCCGGCCGGGTCCTGCAGGTCGCGCATGATCCAGTCGGCGGTTTCCCCGGCCACCCGCGCGAAGAGGGGGTCGTCGGTGGCGGACCAGGCGCGGGCGTACAGGGGCAGCAGCTGGGCATTGTCGTAGCCCATCTTCTCGAAGTGGGGAATCATCCAGAAATCGTCCACCGAGTACCGGCAGAAGCCGCCGCCAAGCTGGTCGTAGAGGCCGCCCTCGGCCATGCGCTGCAGGGTCATGGAGGCCATGTAGAGGGCCTGGACGTCCGGATTCTCGCCGGTGGCCGTTGCCCGCCAGTGGCGAAGCAGTCGATCTATGCTGGTCGGATGCGGAAATTTCGGCGCCTGCCCGAAGCCGCCGTGGCGCGGGTCGAAGTGCTCGCCCAGGGCATCGCGCGCGGCCTGCAGCGGCGCCGGGCCCAGCACGGAATCCGCCGAGCCGGGAGCTTCCCAGATACTGGCGAAGGCTTCGCGCACGTTGCCCGCCTGCGCCGCGATGCCTTCGCGGTTTTCCCGGAAGTAGTCGCTGACGCGGGTCAGCAGTTCCCGGAATCCCGGCAACCCGTGTCGAGAGGCCGGCGGGAAATAGGTGCCACCGAAAAACGGCATCTGGTCGCCGGGGGTCAGGAACATCGTCAGCGGCCAGCCCCCCGAGCGCTGGGCGATCATCTGGTGTGCGAGCTGATAGATCTTGTCCAGGTCCGGCCGCTCCTCCCGGTCCACCTTGATGTTGACGAAAAGTTCGTTCATCACGGCGGCCGTGGCGTCGTCCTCGAAGGACTCGTGGGCCATGACGTGGCACCAGTGACAGGCCGAGTAGCCTATGGACAGGAGTATCGGCTTGTCCTCGCGGACCGCGGCCTGCAGGGCTTCCTCGCCCCACGGATACCAGTGCACCGGGTTGTCGGCGTGCTGAAGCAGATAGGGGCTGGTTTCCTCGCCCAGCCG
>JARFQW010000156.1 GCA_029287575.1 Gammaproteobacteria bacterium
GGAAGTGACGGCAGGGGAACGTCGCTTCAGCACAGAACCCCCCCTCGGGCGCCGCGGCCGACAGGCTTTCCAGCGGCGCCCACTTTTTTCTGCACCCCCCGGCGCCGCCGGCCACGCTTGAATTTGATTACCGTTCAAGCGTCGGCGGACAGGCCCTCCCGGCCGTGGGGCGAGTCCAGGTCGAGGCTCGGGCCGTCCGGCACGATACGGGTCGGGTTGATCATGTCGTGGCTGTAGTAATAGTGCTGCTTGATGTGGTCGAAGTTCACCGTCCTGGCTACGCCCGGGACCTGATAGAGCTCGCGCAGGTAGCCTGACAGAGCCGGGAAATCGGCGATACGCTGGCGATTGCACTTGAAATGGCCGACGTACACGGCATCGAACCTGACGAGGGTGGTAAACAGCCGCCAGTCCGCTTCCGTCATCTGAGATCCTGCGAGATAACGCTGCCTGGACAAGCGTTCCTCGAGGTAGTCCAGGGTTGAGAAGAGCCGTTCGAAGGCACGGGAATAAGCCTCCTGGGTGGTGGCGAATCCCGACCGGTAGACGCCGTTGTTGACGTTCTCGTAAACGACCTCGTTGACGGCGTCGATCTCTCCCCGGAGGGCCTCCGGGTAGTAATCCGTCTTGACATCGGTGAAGGCGTCGAACGCCGTATTCAGCATGCGGATTATTTCCGAGGACTCGTTGTTGACGATTGTCGCTCTCTCGGTATCCCAGAGTATCGGGACGGTCACCCGGCCGGTGTAGTCGGCAAGCGCGCGGGTATAGATTTCATAGGCATAGGACGATCCGAATAACGGGTCACCGGTTTCGAAGCCCTGAGCCTCGCAGGGGGCGAAGGTCCAGCCGTGCTCGAGCATGTGCGGGTGAACGACGGATACCGAAACTACGTCCTCCAGCCGCTTGAGGGCCCGGAAGATCAGCGTCCGGTGCGCCCAGGGGCAGGCCAGCGAGACATAGAGGTGGTAGCGCCCCCGTGCTGCCGGAAAACCCCCTTCTCCGCTCGGACCGGCGCCTCCGTCGGCCGTTATCCAGTTGCGAAAGGCCGACGCCTTGCGCACGAATTCGCCACCTGACTTCTTGGTGTCGTACCAGCGGTCGGACCAGACTCCATCGACAAGTAATCCCATATCGGTCACCTGATGTTGCTGACGTATTGTTTCGCGCGGATACCGTCTCCGGATTAGAGGATCAGTCCATGTCCGACTCTGGTTTCGGCGACATGGGCCTGCTCTCGAACAGGTGACGGCCCAGCTCGGTTCGGCGATCGGCAGCCCGCCACGCTCGAGGGATGCAGCGCTCTGCGCGCCGCGGCCTTTGGACCTGTGGTGCGGGACTAGGGACATCCGGGTTGTTGGCGCCGGCCATGGCCACGGCGAATCGTTGCGAACCCGGTTTGATATTGCATGCCCCTGACGCGATGAAAAACGGCGCGACCCGGGAGCAGTATCGGGAAACGTCCGGCGTCGCGGTTCCGGCGGGCCCGTCACCGATATCCGCCGCGAAGGTCGCGCAGGAGGTGGGCGAGGCCGGTGGCTAGTCCCCGGAGCCGTGAGACACGGGCCGCAGACTCGGCTTGCCGGGCCTCGGTAACTGGTCGCTCATCACCCGGTTTCCGCCCTGCCGCTGGGCTACCCCGAGCGCGGCTTCGGCGGTACCCAGGGCGGCATCGGCCTCGCTGCGGGTCTTCGGGGCCACGGTCATGCAGCCGGCGCTGACGGTCACGCGGTCCGCGCCGGGAGATGCCTCGTGCGGCAAGGCGTTGCGCCAGGCCTCGGCGCGGACGCGCTCGGCCAGGCGCAAGGCTGCCTCATGATCGGCGCCCGGCACGACGACCCCGATGCGCTCTCCGCCCAGGCGGCCGGATGCGTCTCCGGCCCGGCGGAAGACGGTGTTCACGACCTCGCTCAGGGCGCTCAAGGCCTGGTCGCCCGCGTCGTGGCCCCGGGACCGGTTCAGCTCACGGAAATGATCGATGCCGAAGGCCAGAACCGAGACCGGCCGGCCTTCCCGCAGGCTGCGGCGCAGCTCCGCGTCGACGAGTTCGCGAAAGCTCTCGCGATTCGCGAGACCGGTGACCGGATCCAGGTCGACCAGTCCCTTCAGCCGGTTGTGGCTGTTAGCGAGTTCTTCGCGCTCCCGGGCAAGGCGGCGGTTTTCGTTCTCCAGGGTGAGGGTTCGGCTGAAGATCTCCCGCTCCAGTGCTTCGTCGCGATGTTCCAGCACCGCTTCGAGGTCGCTTACCTGGCCACGGGTGACGACCAGTTCGGCCTCGCGTTTCCACAGCCGGTCGGTGGTCGATCTGAGCCGGAAGGCGAGTACCAGCCCCGCCATGGCGATAACCAGGACCAGGGCGAGCAGCCAGTCGTCACCGCTGCCGTCGGCCCCAAGGGCGGGTGTTGCCAGCACCAGGCCGGCGGCTGCCGGGGCGAGGATTCGTGCGAACATCCGTTTCGCGTGCTCCATCGAAAGAGACGAAGCACTGGAGTCTCTCCCATCTTTGGGTGCAAGTCACTCCGGGGCGGGAAAAAACTCGCAGCTACAATGTTTCCCGACGCTCCTCTCTCAGGACATCGCCATGCAAGAAGCCACGACCGGTCGTTTTCGGAGTTTCCGGGACTTCTATCCCTACTATCTGTCCGAGCACAGCGACCGGACCTGCCGCCGGCTGCACTTCATCGGTACCGGTCTCGTTATCCTGATTGCCCTGACCGCCGTCGTGAGCGGCCACCTGGCGCTCCTATGGCTGCTGCCGGTTGTGGGCTACGGGTTCGCCTGGGTCGGGCACTTCTTTTTCGAGCACAATCGGCCGGCAACCTTCCAGCATCCGATTTACAGTCTGATCGGCGACTTTCGGATGTTCGCCGATATGCTGACCGGCCGGATCCGCTTCTAGCCCGTGCCCGAGGGCCCCGAGATCCGACTGGCCGCCGATCGGGTCGGCAACGCAATTGGCGGCCGTGAGCTGGCCAGGGTGTTCTTCGCCTTCGACCGCCTCAAGCCCTGGGAGAATCGGCTCACTGGATGCCGGGTAGCTCGGGTCGATACCCGGGGCAAAGCCATGATCATCCGCATCGGGGACGCGGCGATCTACAGCCACAATCAGCTCTACGGACGCTGGTATGTTTCCCCCAAGGGCCGCCGCCCGCCCGCGACCGGGCGCCAGCTGCGGCTGGCTCTGGAGACCGACTCGGGGGCAGCCTGGCTCTACAGCGCATCAGCCATCGAGGTCCTCTCGCCTGACGAGGAAGCGGTGTTTCCGCCGCTGGCCCGCCTGGGCCCCGACCCGCTGCACGAGGCCGTGAACGCGGCCCACCTGCGGTCGCGGCTGCGGCACCAGGCGTTCCGGGGAAGGAGCCTTGCTGCGCTCTATCTCGACCAGAAGTTTCTCGCCGGTATCGGTAACTACCTCCGCTCGGAAATTCTCTGGCAGGCCCGGGTTCATCCTGGAGCGAGGCCTCGCTCGCTGCCGGCTGCACGCGTGGCGGCTCTTGCAAGGGCCTCCCTGGAGCTGCCGCGCCGATCTTACTCGACCCGCGGCGTCACCCGGGATGCCCGGTCTGCCTCGAAGCTCAAGGCCGGGGGTCTGCCGCGGGGCCGCTGGCGTTTCTACGTCTTCGGCCAGGCGGAGCGGCCCTGTCCCCGTTGCGGGACCGACGTCGTTCGCGAGACGTGGACCGGCCGGCGTCTTTATCTATGCCCGGCCTGCCAGCCGGATAACCGGTGACGGACTCGCCGGTACCCGCGGAGCAGCTCGACCATCTGTGGTCGCGGTTAGAGGACGCGCCCGCCCGCGCCAGCGACCCCTTTCACACGCCGGTGCTGGGGACGGTGCGGGCCGCGGATGGCTCATGCGGGCTACGGACCGTGGTCCTGCGCCGGGCGGAGCGTGCCGATCGGCGCCTGGTCTGTCACACGGATACCCGGTCCTCCAAAGTCGCGGATGTGACCGTCTCATCGCGGGCGAGCTGGTTGTTTTATGACCGGGAAGCACGGCTTCAGGTGCGCGCCGCGGGAACCGTGCGGGTCCACACCGACGACGATCTTGCCGATGCCCAGTGGCATGCGTCGCGCTTGAGCAGCCGACGCTGCTACCTGGCCGAACCGGGCCCCGGCGCCACGCTGGATGGCCCGGCGCTGACCCTTCCCGCAGCGCTGGCGGACCGGGCGCCGCGGGAGGAAGAAGCTGCCCCCGGGCGGGATCATTTCGCCGTGCTGGCCTGCACGGTGGACGCGATCGATTGCCTGATGCTTCAGTATCAGGGGCACCGTCGTCTGCACTTCGCCTGGGACGGTGAAGGGTGGCAGGCGCGGTGGCTGGCGCCGTGAGCCGACCGAAGGCATCGGACAGCGGGGAAACGCTTCCTCCCTGCGCCGTTTGCGGCCGCTTCATGGCTCAGCGCCGCAAATGGGCACGCCGCGGGCAGCGTCCGACGTACTGCTCCGAGCGATGTCGGCGTTATCGGCTTGGGCCGGTGGATCGGGCTCTGGAGGAGGCCATCACCAGCTTGCTGCGGCAGCGCCCTGCAAACGCCACGATCTGCCCGAGCGAGGCAGCGCGCCAGGTATGCCCCCGCGACTGGCGGCCTCTCATGGAGCCTGCCCGCATGGCGGCCCGCCGGCTGGCCGCCGCGGACAGGATCAGGGTGCTGCAGAAAGGGCGGGCGGTGGATCCGTCCCGGGCCAGGGGGGCCATTCGACTGGGCGCCGGCCGGCGCAGCCTATAATCCGCCGACGAAACGGACCTGCCAAACGGGGCGTCCGAGGGCGGAGCAGGAACAATGTATCAACGGCTGGACAAGCGGGTCGCGCGACTGATTGCCGATAGCGGGCCCTCGCTGGTCGGCGGGCTCAAGGGGCTGGAGAAGGAAGCGCTGCGGGTAACGGCGGACGGCCGGGTCTCCCAGGCCAGCCACCCGGCCGGGCTCGGTGCGGCGCTCACCCATCCATGGATCACCACGGACTACTCCGAGGCTCTGCTGGAGTTCGTCACGCCGCCCAGGGCCGACATCTTCGAATGTCTGGAGTTTCTCACCGATATCCACCGCTACACCTACGATTACCTGCCCGAGGGGGAATTGCTGTGGGCCACGAGCATGCCCTGTATCGTCGAGGGGGACCGCAGCATTCCCATTGCCCGCTTCGGCAATTCGAACCCGGGTCTGATGAAGCATATCTATCGCCAGGGTCTCGGCCACCGGTACGGCCGGGCTATGCAGGCCATTTCCGGTATCCACTTCAATTACTCTCTGCCAGAGAGTTTCTGGGCTGCCTTCGTGGAGCAGGAAGGGCGCCGTGGTGAGATCCGTACCGTACGGGACGAATCGTATTTCGCCCTGCTCAGGAACTACTGGCGCTTCGGATGGATCCTTCTTTACCTGTTCGGCGCATCGCCCGCCGTCTGCAAGAGCTTCCTGCGGGGCCGTGACCGGGGTCTCCCCGAGTTCGAACCCTCCACCCGGTACGGACCGGATGCCACGTCTCTGCGCATGAGCGACCTGGGCTACCGCAATACCAACCAGGCAAGCGTGCGCCTGTCGCCGAACAGCCTGGATGACTATCTGGCGGGTCTCGAGGCCGCCATGACCACGCCATTCCCCGCCTATGAACGTATCGGGGTTCAGGTTGACGGCGAGTGGCGCCAGCTGTCGACCAATATTCTGCAGATCGAGAACGAGTACTACGGCTACATCCGCCCCAAACAGGTCGCGCGCTCCGGAGAACGCCCCAGCCGGGCTCTGCGCCGCGAGGGCGTGCGCTACGTGGAGGTGCGTGCCCTGGACGTCAATCCTTTCGAACCCTGCGGGCTGGGCGGTACGGACATACGGTTCCTGGAAACGTTCCTGATCTTCTGTCTGCTCCACGACAGCGAGTTCCTGAGCGACAGCGACGCCGCCGAGCTGGAGGTCAACCATACCCGCGTTGCGGCCGCCGGGCGCAGGCCCGGCCTTGAACTGACGATCGACGGGCGCACGGCCACGCTGGCTGTCTGGGGCGCGGAACTTCTCGATGCCATGGAGCCGGTGGCGGAACTGCTCGACGGCGGAATGGCGGGCGCCTACGGCAAGGCGCTCGAAGAGCAGCGGAGCAAGGTCCGTGATCCGGAATGCACGCCATCGGCCCGGGTCTTGCGCGCAATGGCTGACGGCGAGCTGTCGTTCTTCGAATTCGCGATGGCCCAGTCGCGCCTCCAGAGAGACTACTTCACCGGCCTGGGCCCCCTTCCTGGGCCCGTACGCGCGTCCCTTGATCAGGCGGCAGCCGAATCGCTGGCGGCGCAGGCCCGCATGGAAGGGGCCAGTGACCAGACGTTCACCCGCTTCCTGGAGGACTACTTCGCCTGAGACGTCGGGCGGCAAGCCTCCAAAAACTTTCGTACGAAGTGCTTCGTTTTCGGCTATACTGCCCCGAAACTGTGGCAGGGGGCTGTGTATCGATGACCCAGACAGTAAGTCAGCTGCGCCCAACGGCGGCTGAACTCGGCATTCTGCGGGCCCTCTGGGACCTTGGACCCAGTACGGTCCGGCAGGTCCAGGAAGCGGTTTCCCGTGATGAGCCAACCGGCTACACGACGGTCCTGAAATTCCTGCAGATCATGCATCAGAAGGGTCTCGTGGAAAGGGACGAAAGCAGTCGGGCCCACGTGTACCGGGCCCGGGTCACCCAGCAGGACACGCAGCGACTCATGACATCGCAGCTGGTCGACCGCTTGTTCGACGGGTCCCGGTCGAAGCTCGTTCTTGCCGCGCTCGGAGACTCGGGCGCCGCGACGCCCGAGGAACTGGCGGCCATCCGGGCCGTTCTCAATGATCTGGAGAGGCGATCGTCATGATGCCGGGCGGCGTGGACCTTGCCGGCAACGTGATCCAGGCGCTGGGCTGGGCGCTGCTGCACTTCGTCTGGCAGGGAGCGCTGATCGGCCTGTTGTGCTGGGCTGTGCTCAAAGCCCAGAAAGCGTCACGTCCGGCCCTTCGATACTGGACCGCGATGACCGGCCTCGCATTCATGGCGGCCGCCCCGCTGGCGACGTTCTTCGCGGTGCTGGACGGCCTGTCGGGGCCGGGGGCCACCGCCGGCGCCGCGGCTGCCCTGCTGCCGGGGCTCGCCAACGAGCCCGTGCTGGGTCTTGTGTCCACCGAGGGCGCGGTCGATGCGGCTCGCCGCCTCGAGCCCCTGCTGCCGACGGCAGTGGCCCTGTGGCTTGCCGGCGTCATGGTGATGGCCCTGCGTCTGGCACGGGACGTCCGCCAGATCAATCGCCTGGTCACCAGGGACGTGACCCCGGTGCCCGCGCGCTGGGAGCGCGTGCTGGCCCGGCTGTGCTCGAATCTCGGCGTGCGCCGCCCGGTCCGGATTCTCGAGTCATGCAGAGTATCGGTACCACTCGTGATCGGCTGGCTTCGGCCCACAATCCTGATTCCGCCGTCGGCCCTCATGGGCCTGACGCCGCGTCAGCTGGAACTCATCATTGCGCATGAACTCGCCCATGTGCGTCGCGCGGACTGGCTCTTCAATCTGTTCCAGGTGCTGGTCGAGACCGTGCTGTTTTATCACCCTGCCGTGCGCCTGCTCTCGCGCCGGATTCGCGTTGAACGGGAACAGTGCTGCGACGACATCGTTGTCGAGGCAACCGGTGACACGCTGACCTACGCGCGGGCCCTGACCGAGGTGGAGGGACTGCGAGCCGCTCTGACCGCGCGCATGGCCATCGGCGCGTCCGATGGTCAGCTTGCCGGACGGGTCACCCGGCTGATCGCGCCGCCGCGCCCGCAGCGCGGGTTCATCCACTGGGCTCCCGTGGCGCTGCTGGTTTCCAGCGCGGTCATCACAGCGGGTTCCATGGATCGTTGGGAGACGCGGATGGCGGCGCCGGAACCCGTCGCCTCGGAACCCGTCGCCTCGGAACCCGTCGCTGCTCTCGGGGCATCGGCTGATTCGATCCCCGCGGCCGGCGACAGTGGGCCGGCGGCGCCTGCGAGCCTGCTACCAGCCCATACGCCGGACCCGGCGGTTGGGGGCGATTCTCCTGGGTCGGCAGCCGACGCCGGGCCGGACGCGACGCCCTCCACGGGCGTTGAGCCAGTCTTTTCCTCACCGGCGATGACCGTCGTAGCCGGGCCATCAGCGGAGGAGTTGGCCCCCGACGCGGGAAAAATGGCGGAGAACCGGGCTACATCCGCGGGGTCCGATACGGGCGCCCAGGACCAGACTGTTCTCGTCGCTGCCGGGCGAGTCGATGACCGGCGGTCTCCGCCCGCCCCGGCCGTCGCCGTGGCCAGTCTTCCGCCCATTCTGCCCACCGGGCTGGAGAGCCAGCTCGTGTTGGGGCAGGAGCGGGCCATCCAGGCGCCGGACCGCGCCGGGTCGCAGCTCCCTCCGAAGGAATCCTCTGGTGAAAACCCCGCGGCTACGGCCAGTTCCGTGGAAGACTTCGTTGCCGCCGGCTCGCGACCCGAGTCCGCGGCATCCTCTGATCCGGCAGCGGCAAATGCCGAAGTCGTTCCGGTGGACACCGCGCCGGTCTATTCGGGCGGCAAGCTCGTTCGTGGCAAGGCGCCCGCATTTCCCCGCCGCGCGCGGACCCGTGCCGAGGGTGGCCAGGTTGTCGTCGCGTACACCATCGATCGCCGCGGCCGGGTAAGAGACCTCGAGATCGTCGAAAGTTCTGCCCGGGACTTTTCGCTGGCGGTCAAGCGAGCCATGAAGGGCTGGCGATTCGATCCCTACACCCGCGACGGAGAGATTGTGGAACGGCGGGTGGAACGGACATTCGATTTCAATCTGGAAGCCGGCGGGCCCGCACTGGAGGATGACTCCCGATGCGGCAACGCCACTGCCAGCCGCCTGTGCCGACGCTACGCGAGCGCCGGCGATCCCGAAGCCCCGCCACCGGATCCGAAACCCGCGGAAGACTGCCTGGTTACGGGTAGCCGGATCTGTGGCCGGCACGCCGCCGGTCAGCACGTTGTCGTCGTTTATGAGGCAGACTAAGGCTTCGCGGCGCCCTCGCCCGCTACCGGTCCGCTGAGACAGTTACTCATTCGTTCGCCTGTTATTCCTGGAGAGAATATGTTGCACCGCCTGTCCGTCTTGTCCGCCGCTGCCCTGCTCGCCGGCTGTGCCAGTACCGATGCTCCGATGAAGGAGACCGCGCCGCAGTTCACGGAGGCCGAGAAGGCCGAAATGAGTACCGAAGAAAAGGCGGAGGTTTACAATGCCAGCGTCGCTCAGGAAGAAGACAGAGTGGTATGCCGCCGGGTGACCCCGACCGGGAGTCACCGGTCCAAGACGGTATGCAGAACCGTGAGTGAGGCTGCCGTCGAGCGCGAGGCGGCTCAGGAGACGCTGCGCAAGGGCCGCGGCACGTCATTCAAGCCGGGTAACTAGCGGCAACGGTTGCGGTGGCGCTGGCCGCCGGTCGGCGGCCGATGCCCGTTCCCCGCGGTGGGGAGTCCTCGTCCGGGGGTGTCCGCCAAGCCCGGGATTCGACAAGACCGGGATTCTAGAAGGGCAGCGCTTCGCCGTGCTGGCGGACGTATTCGCCGTGCAGGGTCGCCAATCTGCCGGTGACCGGTCCGGGCCGACCGTTGCCTACGGTGCGGCCGTCAATCTCCACCACCGGCGTGAGTTCACCGATCGTTCCGGTGGTGAAGACCTCATCCGCGGTCCAGAATTCCGTCAGGGACAGCCGCGCCTCCCGGGCGTCAATGCCGTTGTCGTTGCACAGGTGCAACACCCGGCGGCGGGTGATGCCGGGCAGGCAGCTGTCGGCGTAGGGCGTAAAGACGCAGTCGTCACGGACGCAGAACACGTTCGTGTCGTTGGTCTCCGACACGAACCCGTCGGCATCCAGCATCAGCGCTGCATCGACCCCCGCCACGTTGGCTTCGATGGATGCGAGGATATTGTTGAGAAGATTGTTGTGATGGATCTTCGAGTCGAGGAACTGGGGCGCGTTGCGCCGGGTCGCCGCCGTAACCAGTCGCATACCGTCGTTGCCGTAGACGGGTGGCTTCCATTCCGCCAGCACGATCAGACAGCAGCCCGCCTGGTTGAAGCGCGGGTTCATGCCGGACGTGACTTTCTCGCCGCGGGTCAGCGTCAGGCGTATGTGGGCGCCGTCCCGCATGCCGTTGGCCTCAAGCGTCTCGAAGACCGCCTTGCGAACCGTATCGCGGGACGGAATGCCCTCGAAAGCCAGCGCCTTTGCCGAGGCCATCAGGCGATCTAAGTGAGCATCGAACTCGGCGATTCTGCCGGCGTAGATTCGCAGCCCTTCCCAGACCGCGTCGCCACCCTGCACGACGCTGTCGAACACCGACACCTTCGCGTTCTCCCGGGTGACGAGGTGGCCGTCGACGTGGACGAGGATCTCCGCATTTCTCGGATCGGTCAGGGCCATGTCAATCCTCGTGGCTTACCGCGTAGGTGCTGAGCTTTCCGTAGATCGCCAGGCAGGGATCCAGCAGGTGGGCAACCGCTTCGGGAAGATCGGCCGGCGCCGCCGCCCCGGGCCGAAAGCCCGTCGACTCGTGCACGCTGGCATACCACCAGCGGGCCCACACCCCGTCTTCGGGGCGCGGCCCCGCGGGCCAGCGAAGCATGGCGGCAACATAGCCGATACCGAGCCTGTCGCAGAGGCTTTTCAGTACCGGCCCGGGCGCGCGCCGGAGCGCGCTCCCGTCCAGGCAGACCGGCTCCCGGCCGCGCTGCTCGAGGGCCTCGAGCAGGTCCAGCTGTGCCGGCAGGCCGGTATCCCGAAGGTTTACGTTTCCGAGTACCCGTGCCAGCGACGGCAGCATTTCCCGGGGCGGTCGAATCAGAAAAACGTGATCCATATCGTCCAGGAACCCGAGGTCCAGATCCACCAGGTGATGGGCCATCTGCTTGTGAAAGACCAGCGGTGTTGACCAGGAACTCTCCAGCAGGCGCGCCATCACGTTACCGCCATCGGTGTCCTGGGAGGCCAGGACTTGGTCCCGTCCCGGATGATCGGCGCCGGACACGCGCAGGTAGTGAGCGTAAAGGGGCTCGTCCACCACGGTGGTATCGGGGCGCTGGGCGAACGAGTACATGAGCGCGGTGGATACGTTCCGCGGACCTGACCAGAGGGCGATGTGTCGCGTTGCCATTGATCGGGCACACTAGCGCCGTCGATGGTTGGCCGGCAAGCGCATGGTCACAAGTTGACGAAGCTGGCTACACTCTGAAGTCCTGCAGGCAATATTCGCGCTCCTCAGCGCACCGGGTTTCCACATGCTAATGATCGTGGGTCTGATGGCGGGCGGATTCGCCCTGCTGTATTTCGGCGGAGAGTGGCTGGTGCGAGGCGCCGGCGATATCGCCCTGCGCCTCGGCATGACCCCGTTTCTCGTCGGCATGACGGTGGTGGCGTTTGCCACCAGCAGTCCCGAACTTGCCGTCAGCCTCGATGCCGCGCTGCGCGGCGTGCACGGCGTTGCGGTCGGCAACGTGGTCGGCTCGAATATCTGCAACATTGCCCTCGTGCTCGGCCTGGCGGCGACCATACGTCCCATCCAGGTCGAGGCGCGGGTCATTTCAGTGGACGTGCCGCTGCTGATTGTCGCCACCGCGAGCATGGCTATTGTCCTCTGGAACGGCCATATAACGCGGGTCGAGGGATTGCTGCTGGTGGCCGGTCTCGTGATCTTCATCTGGCAAAATGTTCGCGTCGCGCGCAAGGAGCGGGCCCGGGTCAGAGAGGAGTTTGAGCATGCCGCGCCGAAGCCCGGCAAGAGTCCGTGGTCGGACTTCGGCCTCGTGGCCGTGGGCATCGTCGCGCTGGTCGGCGGCGGCTACCTGTTTGTTCGCGGTGCGGTCTCGCTGGCCCAGTTGCTCGGTGTCGCTCCGGCAATCATCAGCCTCAGCGTCGTGGCGTTCGGAACCAGCCTTCCCGAACTGGCCACGTCGCTGGTGGCCACACTGCGCGGTGAGGGCGACATCACCGCCGGCAATGTCATCGGCTCCAACTTTTTCAACATCCTGGCCATTCTGGGCATCACTGCGCTGATCCAGCCGCTGGACCGCTCGGGCGTCACCCTGGTCGACCTGGGCGTCATGGTGGCGGTGACCATACTGCTGCTTCCGTTGATGTTCTCGCGTCGGCGGATCGGCCGCGGCGAAGGGGTTCTGCTGCTGGTGATCTACGTCGGATACATCTGGTGGCTGGCGGAATCGGGTCACGTCCCCGGTGCCTGAGACGATTCGCGACGCGCGCCGGCGCTTCGAGATTCCCGACGACGTCACGTATCTGAACTGCGCCTACATGTCGCCCCAGCTCCGGGCGGCGACGGAGGCGGGACAACGGGCCATGGCCGCCAAGGCGAGCCCCTGGGAGATTGGTGTCGACGCATTTTTCGAGCCCGGTGAGCGTTACCGGGCTCTTGCGGCGCGTCTCCTGTCCTGTGAGGCCGGCGACGTTGCCCTGGTTCCATCGGTCAGCTACGGCATGGCCACGGCGGTGGCGAACATCCCGCTCGGCCCGGGAAGGGGTGTGCTCATGCTGGCCGAGCAGTTTCCCTCCAACGTCTATCCGTGGATGGCGGCTACCCGGCAGGCCGGCGCGCCGGCGGTGTTCGTCGCCAGGCCGGATGATGGTGACTGGACAGGAGCCGTTCTCCGGACGCTGGCTTCGCGGGACGATCTTGCGGTTCTCGCCCTGCCGGTTGTCCACTGGACCGACGGCAGCCGCCTGGACATGAATCTGCTGTCGGATGTCTGCCGCTCCGAGGCGCTGCACCTCGTCCTCGATGTCACTCAGTCACTGGGTGCCGAGCCGCTGGATGTCCGGCGCATCGGTCCCGATTTTCTCGTGGCCGCCGGCTACAAGTGGCTATTGGGGCCGTACGGGCTCGGTCTGATGTACGCCGACCCGGGCCATCACGACGGCCGGCCGATCGAGGAGGCCTGGATGAACCGGGCGGCCAGCGACGACTTCGCCGGCCTGGTGAACTATCGGGACGAATATCTGGACGGCGCGCGGCGTTTCGATATGGGCGCGAGGGCACAGTTTCTCGCCCTGCCGGCGGCGATCGCCGCCCTCGAGCAGATTGGTGCCTGGGGCGTGGACTCCATCAGCCACACGCTGAGCGGGCTGACCCGGCAGGTCGCCGAGGTGGGCAGGGAGCTCGGCCTGAGAACGCCGGACGAGTCATTGCGGGGCCGGCACATGATCGGCCTCGGCCTGCCGGCAGGGGCGGGTCCCCGCGTGGTCGCCGAGTTGGCGAAGCGGCGGGTCCACGTCAGCTGCCGCGGGGACCGGCTGCGCGTGAGCCCCCATGTTTACAACAATCAAGAAGACGTAAACAATTTACGATCAGGATTGCGAACGGCGCTGGCGCGCTGATCAACCCTCGGCGCGGGTTCAGGGTTCCGCGTAGATGGCGGTTCGCGCTTCTCCGGCGGCCCTCATGACCCCTCGATACATGCCCTGGGTGTTGAACGGCATGGCAACCCGGCCGTCCGGATCGAGCACGATCACGCCGCCGGTGCCCCCGGTCTCCTCGAGCGCGCCATGAATCACCCCGCTGGCCGCGGCCTCGACGGACTCGCCGCCAATCCTGACCCGGGCGCAGATCTCGTGGGCAATGCCCAGGCGGATGAAATACTCGCCGTGACCGGTGGCGGACACCGCACAGCCGTCGTTGCGGGCCCACGTTCCCGCGCCGATTACCGGTGAATCGCCCAGTCTTCCCCAGCGCTTGCCCGTCATGCCTCCGGTGCTCGTCCCGGCGGCGAGGTTGCCCGCCGTGTCGAGGGCCACGGCCCCCACCGTGCCGATCAGCATCGGGCCACTGGCCGCCTGGTTGCGTTTGCGCAAGGCTTGCCACTGCTCGCGCCGTCGATCCGTGTGAAACCACGCATCCGGAGCAAAAACAATGTCCTGTTCCCTGGCGAAGTCCTCGGCGCCGGGACCGGCCAGAAATACATGCGGAGATGCGTCCATGACCCGGCGGGCGAGAACGATCGGGTTGCGGACGCCGCGGACGCCGCCGACGGCGCCGGCGCGCCCCGTCGCGCCGTCCATGATCGACGCATCCAGTTCGTGGCTGCCCTCCCACGTGTACACGGCTCCCCGGCCCGCATTGAACAGGGGAGAGTCCTCGAGAAGCGTAATGGCGGCAGTGATCGCGTCAAGCGCCGGCTCGCCCCGGGCCAGCCGCCCGTAGCCGGCCTCCAGCGCCGAGCCCAGGGCGGCGTGGTACTCGGCTTCCAGCGCGGGTGTCATGTTCTCCCGAAGGATCGTTCCGGCCCCGCCATGAATGGCGATGACCGGTTCGGACGACTGGCCCGCCATGGGGCCCAGGGCTGCAAGCATGGCAACAATCCAGCGAATCAGCGGTGACGAAGGAGCGATCCTCGGCATCGGGCTCTCCGGGGGTGATTCCGGTGCGGGGAAGAGATTATGCCCGGCCGACAATTTGCGACTAATTAACCGTTCAGTTAAATTAGTTCCATGAGTGATGACCGCAAACCCGCACCCAGGCCCGGACGGCCGCCCGAATCTGATCAGCGTGCTGTTCGCGAGGCGCTGCTGGATGCGGCCTGCCGGCTGTTCTCCCGCCACGGGTACAGTGCCGTAAGCCTCCGTTCTCTCGCCGGGGAGGCCGGGGTCACACCCGCGATGGTGCATTACTATTTCGGCGACAAGCACGGCCTTTACATGGCGATTCTCGAGGCAACCGTTGGCGAGGCGCTGGCGGACCTGGAGGCTGCCGATACCGACTTCTCCGGTGGCGACGCTCTCGGGGCATTCATGGACCGCTATATCGGGATGCTGGCCACCAACCCGTGGCTGGCCCCGCTGATCTATCGCGAGGTCCTGCTCGCTGAGGGCAAACTCCCCGCTGAGTTTCTCGAGCGCTTCCCCACGCGCATTCGCCGCCTCCTGCGCGGGGCCCTGGAGGTGGCCGTGCAGCGGGGCGAAATCCGCCGGGATCTCGATCTGGATCTCCTGCTGATCTCATTGATCGGCAGCTGTGTCTTCCCCTTTCTCGCGCGGCCGATGATCGAGCAGGGCCTGGGTCTGCCCGTGGACGAAGCCTTCGCCGAGCGCTGGCGGCAGCACGCACGGCGGCTCTTTCTGGAGGGAGCGAGGCCATGATCCGCGCGTCCAGGGCGGGGTTCGTTGCCGGGATCCTTGCGTTGACTGCCTGCGGCGGCAGCGAATCGCCCCTGCCGCTGGTGGGGACGCTGGAGCGGGACCGGGTGGAGATTACCGCAGAGGCCCGCGAGATCATTCTGGAGCTGCACGTCCGTGAAGGCGATCCGGTGGCGATCGGCCAGCCCCTGGCGACTCAGGACGACCGGCTGGCGCGGGCCCGGCTCAGCCGGTCCCTGGGCGAGCGCCGACGCGCCGCTGCCCGGGTCGCTGAGCTGGAGCGGGGCCCACGCGCCGAAGACATTGACGAAGCGCGGGCCCGCCTCGCCGGGGCAAGGGCCCGGCGGACGGGGGAGGAGGCGGAATACCGTCGCATCGAGTCACTCGAACAACGGCAGCTTGCCAGCGCCGGCGAACGGGACGCGGCCCGCGCCCGCCGCGACAGCGCCGCAGCCGAGGTTGCGCAGGCTGCCGCAGCGCTTGAGTCCCTCGAGCAGGGCACCACCGCGGAGGAACTGGACCAGGCTCGCGCCGACCTCGAGCGGGCGGAAGCCGATGTGGCCCTGAACCGGATCGCGCTGGAGCGTCTGACGCTCCGGGCCACGCGCCCTGGCGTTGTGGATTCCGTTCCTTACAAGGCCGGTTCGCGACCCAATGCCGGGAGCGTCGTGTTCGTGATTCTCGCCGACACCGCGCCCTATGCGCGGGCCTTCGTGCCGCAGCCGATCCGTGCGCTCGTGGTGCCGGGACACCCGGCAACGATCACGGTGGACGGCGTTGCGACGGCATTTCGGGGGCGGGTCCGGCACGTGGCGGCGGAGCCGGTTTTTACCCCGTATCTCGCCCTGACGGAAAGGGATCGCAGCCGGCTTGCCTATGTCGCTGAAATCGAGCTGCTGGATCCATCCGCGAGCGAGCTTCCCCTGGGCTTGCCGGTGGAGGTCGACCTGCCCGGGCTGGGCGAAGACCCCGGCTAGATGCGCGCCGCCGTTGCAGCGTCAGGCCTCACCCGTCGCTTCGGCGACGTGCTGGCCGTCGACGGCCTGGATCTGGAGATACCCCCGGAACGGATCTACGGGTTTCTGGGACCCAACGGGTCAGGGAAGTCGACGACCATCCGGATGCTCTGTGGACTGCTGCTGCCGACGTCGGGCCAGGCCACCGTCCTTGGTCATCGGGTGCCGGAGGAGGCGGAGGCGGTTCGGCGGCGTATCGGCTACATGACCCAGCGGTTTTCCCTCTATGACGACCTGAGCGTTGGCGAGAATCTGACCTTCGTCGCGCAGGTACACGGCCTTTCGCGGCAGGACCGCCAGACGGCCATCGGCGCCGCGCTGGACTCGTACGACCTGATCGAGCTGGCCGACAGGCGCGCAGGCGCCATGAGCGGCGGCCAGCGGCAACGGCTCGCCCTGGCCGCGGCCACCCTGCACGGTCCGGAGCTGCTGCTCCTGGACGAGCCGACCAGTGCGGTGGATCCCCAGAGCCGCCGCGACTTCTGGGACCGCCTGTTCGATCTGGCCGCCGGCGGGACGACGATCCTGGTCTCCACCCACTACATGGACGAGGCGGAGCGCTGTCACGGGCTGGCGATCCTCGACCGGGGGCGTCTCGCTGTACACGGCGCACCGGAGGACCTCACAGCGGCGCTCGACGACCGGGTTCTCGAAGTCACCGGCGAGCCGGCCAACGATATTCGCCGCTGGCTGGAGATACAGCCCGGCGTGTTCAGCGTCACCCAGCTTGGGACACGCCTGCATCTCCTGCTGGCCGAGGAGTCTCCCGCTGTCCCGGAAGTCCTCCGGGCAGGCCTGTCAGCCCGGGGTTACCCGGCGCATGTCCGGCGCACGCCCGCCAGCCTGGAGGACGTCTTCGTTGCGGTGACCCGACGTGACGCGCGCCCGGTGACGGTGTGATGTCACCCCGGCGGATCGGCGCGATTGCCGGCAAAGAGGTGCGCCAGCTTCGCCGCGACCGCCTGACGCTCGGCATGATCGTCGGCGTCCCGCTGCTCCAGATTCTCCTGTTCGGCTTCGCCATCAATCTCGATGTCCGTCACCTTCCCGCCGGTGTGGCCGACCTGTCCCGGACGCAGAGCTCCCGGGCGCTCGTGGAGGACCTGGCGGCCGGGCAGGTCGTCGCCATCGAGGAGCGGGTGGGATCAGCCGCGGCTCTGGAAGATCTTCTGCGCGAGGGCCGTATCACGGTCGGGGTGTTCATTCCCGCAGACTTCGAACGGCGCCTGTGGGACCCCTCCCGGCCCGGCGCGCAGCTCATGGTGGACGGAAGCGACCCGGCCATCCTGAACGTGGCCCGTCTGTTGCTCGGGACACCGCCGCCGGCGGGACCGGACAACCCGGGCGCGTCCGGGCTGTTCGAGCTCAGGGCTTTCTACAATCCGGAACGGCGCTCCGCCGTGCAGATCGTTCCCGCGCTGATCGGGGTCATTCTGACCCTGACGATGGTTCTCTTCACGTCGGTGGCCATCGTGCGCGAGCGGGAGCGCGGCAATCTCGAATTCCTGATCACAACGCCGGTGACCACCCTGGAGCTCATGCTGGGCAAACTGATGCCCTATATCGTGATCGGCCTGATCCAGGTCACCCTTGTTCTCCTCGTCGGCGCAGCCGTCTTCGATGTCCCCTTTCGCGGGCAGCTCACGGACCTCTACCTGGCCGCCTTGGCCTTCATTGCCGCCAGCCTGACCCTGGGTCTGCTCATTTCCACGGTGGCCAGATCCCAGTTCCAGGCCATGCAGATGACGATTTTCGTTTTTCTGCCGTCGATTCTGCTGTCCGGTTTCATGTTTCCGTTCGACGGGATGCCCCCGCTGGCGCAGGGGATCGCCGAATTTCTTCCCCTGACCCATTTCGTCCGGCTTGTCCGGGGCATTGTCCTTCGGGGCGCTGGTCTTGCGGAAATGCCGATGGACCTGATCGCGCTGCTGGTTTTTTTCGCGGTTGCCATGACCCTGGCCGTGGCCCGCTTCCACAAGCGCCTCGACTAGGCGGGAACGGCGTGGGTCTCGACGGCGCGGGCTGCGCGACCGCCGCGAGACCGGAGGGCTGCCACGGCATGCCCCCCGGTGATCCATAATGACAATCCGACGCAGCGAGCCCGGGGACCGGCCCGCGCGAGACTGAATCGGGAGGGAGCATGGAACAACAGCGTGTGGCCCTGGTGACCGGAGCGAATCGCGGCCTGGGATTCGAAATCAGCCGGCAGCTGGCCGCCGCGGGCCTTCGTGTCGTCACGGCGGCCCGGGAGCTGCGGCCCGCAGAGAAGGCGGCTGCGTCGATGCCCGATGGCCGGGGAGTGCCCCTGCGGCTGGACGTAAGGGACACCCGGCGAATCCCCGTTGCGGTGGCCGAGGTGCTGGACGACCTGGGACGCATCGATGTCCTGGTGAACAACGCCGGCATTCTGATCGACGCCACCGAGTCCATTTCGGAGGTGCCCGAGGGCGTAGTCCGTGACACGCTGGCCACCAACGTGTTCGGCCCGCTGCTCATGATCCAGGCGGTCATGCCGGCCATGCGTCGCCAGGCCTATGGGCGAATAGTCAACATGGCGAGCACCCTCGGCTCGTTCGCGGACATCACCGACCCGGAATCGCCGTATGCTGTCGTGGATTCACCCGCGTACCGCCTGTCCAAGGGGGCCTTGAACCTGCTTACCGTGCTGGCCGCCCGGGAACTCTCCGGCAAAGACATTCTGGTGAACTCCGCCTGCCCGGGATGGGTGCGCACGGATATGGGCTCGGATCGTGCCCCGGTGGCGGTCGAGGACGGCGCCGATACGCCCGTATGGCTTGCCACCCTGCCGAGCGGGGGACCCACCGGCGGGTTCTTCAAGGAGCGGGCACCGGTTCCCTGGTAGAGGACCGGTTTCAGGCGGTGAATTCGCGTCCCGGCCGGCACCTGAAGGCGAGGACCGTCAGATCGTCGGGCTTGCTGGGCTGGCCTGGCTCGCGAATCGTCATACGGAGACTCGCCGCCGAGGCCGCCGCGTCCACTGCGTGGCCGAGGGGGCCGGTGCAGACACAGGCGATGATCTCCTCGACGCGCAGATTGTCCATGAGTCCGTCGCTACCCAGGAGCACCGTGTCGAAAGGATTCAAGGGCGTTGGCGAACCGATGTCGATGCGCATGTCCCTGCTTCCAACCACGTTGGAAACGATGTGGCGTTCGTTGTGAGCCAGCGCAGAGTCATCCTCCAGGAAGCCCGCTTCGACAGCGAAGCCGGTCGGTGAATGGGCTACCGTGCGCATCCGTAGCCGGCCCCGCTGACCGACCAGCAGCACTTCGGAGTCGCCCACGTGAAAGCTGCGGATCGTGCCGGCCTCCAATGCGGCGACGGCGAGCGTCGTGGCCGCTCCCGTAGCGGTTCGAAGAATTGCGGCGTTAGCGGCTTCGAATCCATCGAGAATGGCGCCGCGCAGGGTCTGTCCGCCGGCGGCCCCGGTCTCCACGGCGTCGGCCAGGCAGGTCACCGCAAGGCGGGCGGCGTCACGGCCGCCGGGCAGTCCGCCGAGGCCGTCGGCTACCGCGAACACGGCCCGGCTGTCCGGCAGGTCAAGCACCAGCAGCGCGTCTTCGCTGGCTTCCCGGTCGGGGGAGGGCGCCGAAAAGCCGGCCACTCCGCCGCATGGCATGGCCACACGGGTCCTGACCGGGCTGCTGGCGGACTCCACGATGACGCGCGCGCTCCGGGTCATGGGGCGCGTATCGCATGGCGCTGGATGCGCTCGAAGGCGTTCAGCATCTTGCGGGCATCCGGGTATCGCCGCACCGGTTTTACCTCGATGGCCCTGCGGATCAGGGCGATCATGTCGGGATGCAGCTTTTGCTTCAGACGCCGGTATCCCGGTCCGGGCCAGTCGTATGGCCAAGACGGCAGTGTCCCGGCGAAAAGACGGTACAGGACCAGGCCCAGGGAGAACACGTCCGAGGCGAGCACCGGTCGGCCCATGGCCTGCTCGGGCGCCACATACCCGACGGTCCCGGACCCCGAGGCCTGCATCCGCCCACGGAACACCCGCGCGAAACCGAAATCGGACAGTCGCACCCGGTTGTCCGGAAACAGAATGAAATTGTCCGGCTTGATGTCGCAGTGGAGGATCCGGTGCCTGTGGGCATGGGCCGCTCCTGAGAGCAGTTGGTGGCTGAAATCGAGCGCCTTCGCCGATGAGATGCGCCGGGTGAGCCGCTCGGCCAGGTTTTCCTCCCCGAGCGGCATGGCGATGACGAAATAGTCGCCAATGAAGTCGGCGTTCTGGATCGCGAGGATGTTCGGGTGGTCCAGGCGGGCCAGCAGACGCACTTCCTTCCGGAAATCCGCGAGGAAATAGTCGTCCATGAGCTTCTGGTGCGGAATCTTCAGCGCCACGCTCACACCATGGATGGTGTCGTAGGCCTGGTAGACCGACGCCAGGGGCCCGTCGGCGAGGCGCCGTTCGATCCGATATTTCCCAAGGCGTTGCCGGGCTCTCAGCACGTCCGGTGGTCCCTGCTCAATTTCCCAATACCGGATAGATCCACGCGGCCACTATATGCGAATCAACACATGGCAACCACGAAATTGAACCGGCCGGGAACGGCGAACTCAATAAGGGCATAACGTCCGCCCGATTACTGGGGCAGCCCTCACTCTGAAGGATGTCTGAGCATGCGTAAGCAGGAGACGAAAAAGCCGACCGTCGATCCGAACTTCGAGTTTGACGAAGGCTTCGACGCCGACGGACTTATCGCCGAGATCGAGCGTCGTGAAACCCGCCGCTCCGGGCCCGGGACCCCGGCGCGCAGGACCCTCGAGGCCATAGCCGAAAGTGCTCGCCTGCGCCGGGAGCTGTCGGGTCTGGACGACTACGGTGACTAGGTGCCGGCCCGGGACGGCCGGGGCGCCGCCCGGCCCTTCAGGATACGGAGACCCCGAGCTTGTGGGAATCGATGACCCGTAGGAACACGTCCGGTTCCGGGCGGACGCGGTAGGTCTCGGTCTGGTCGGTGTACACGATCGTGCCCTCGGCGTCCGTGATGACCACCGTGGGCATCACCGTATGCGGGCCGTGAGTCCTGGCCAGTTTTCCTCCCGGGACTCCGTATTCGTCCACGATGTCCAGTGCTCTGGCTGCCCGGAGGTCCCTGTCCACCCAGAACCGGAACGGCACCTTGAAGAACTCCGCGACCCGCCGGGTCAGGTCCGGTGGCTGGGGGCTGATCAGCACGACCTCGACGCCCCGGTCCATCAGCTGACGATAACGATCGGTGATCTCCCTGACCTGGGCCTGACAGAAGGGGCACCAGTTGCCCCGAAAGAACATGTACAGGGCCGGCTTGCCCCGCATGTGCTCCGGGCCGACGGGGTTTCCCTCCAGATCCTCGCAGGTGAAGTCCGGCAACGGCCGCCCGGCCGCCAGCTGCTCGTTGATCCGGCGGCCGAAGCTCGAGTACCAGAAATCGAACAGGAAAAAGCCGGCCACATTGGCCAGCGCCAGCACAAGACCAGCAAGCGACGCGCCGGGCTCGGTCAGGTATCCCCAGAGCGCGATGCCGCCGCCGGCGGCGGTTGCCGCCGCGAGCAGGGGCAGCGAGTGGCTCGTTCTCGCCATGGATCGGGACGTGACCGCCCGAATGAACAGACCCACAAAGGGTGTGGCGGCCAGCAGCGCGCCCAGCCAGACCCTGCTCCAGTGCCCGCTGGCCAGCATGACAAGCGCGGCCACGGTCGTAGCCGCCGCGACCAACGGATAGATGCCGATGAAAACGGGTTTCAGTTTTTGCAGGGGCTTCAAGGCTCCATCCGCTGGGTCCCGCCGGGAGCAACCTGGTGTCATTCTAACGGTCCCGGCAGGCACCGCGAATGCCGGGGTGGCGCCGGCGTCCGGCGGTGGTCTAACCTCTGCGGCAGGAAAAACCGGAGAAGTCCATGATTTCACCCAGAATCCGCCGGCACACGGCCCTGCTCGGAGCGCTGGTCCTCGCGGCCGGCTGCGCGGCTCCCAAGCCAGATCTGCGCAGCGACTATGACCGGACGGTGGATTTCAGCCAGTACAGGACCTTCGGCTTCTTCGATCCCTCCCAGCGAGGGACCACGGGTCCGGGGTACGACACCCTGATCGATCAGCGCCTCGAGGAGGCCATCGCCGGGGAGATGGAGGCGCGCGGATACACGCGCTCGGATACGCCGGATCTCAAGATCAACTACTCGGTGGTCACCCAGGAGGTCCAGGAAGTGCGCTCAGCGCCTTCGGCGCGGCCGGTTTACCCCTATTACGGCTATCGGGGCCGTTACTATGATCCCTGGCCTTCCTACGGCTATGACACCTGGGTAGTGAATTACGACAAGGGGTCTCTGCTGATCGATCTCGTGGATGCGAAGAGCAATCAGCTGGTCTGGGAGGGTGCCGGCGAAGGCCGCCTGTCGGATGAGACGAAAAAGGACATCGGTGCGGCCATCCCCCGGGCGGTGGGAATGGTCATGGATATGTATCCGTTCAGAGCAGGATCCGGAACGCCGCTGCCGAGCGGTTCCTGACGGATAAAACGGCCGGGCGGCCGCCGGCCTGCCTGGCGAAGCTTCGGGTCCCGGTCCGAGCGCGGGATTGCCGGCGGCGGTCAGCGCTCCTCGCGGCGGGGAACGGCGCAGCCAGCGCCCACGGCGCTGGTGTCCACGACCTCTTCGTTCTCGGTGACGAGCATCATCGTGCACTCACGCTCCTCCACGGGACCCGGTATGGGCCGATCCTCCTGAAGGATGATATTGGGATTCAGGAGCTCCTCGTCGGTCCTGTCGATCACCGAAAAGCTTTCGTAGACCAGTGTCGGCCGGCCCTCCTTGTCCGTGATCGTTCGTGCCGGAGGCCCCCAGACGTCCAGGACTTCCTCCACGCTGGCTCCTTCCCAGCGATTCAGCTCCCGTTCCCACCAGGGCCGCGGTGCAAGGCATGCCGAAACCGAGAGCAGGACGACGGCGGCCACTGGCAGGGCCTGGACAGCATTGCGTGACACTTCGCGATCTCCACGACGGGCGAGGAACCAATGCGCCATGATATCAGGCCCGGCCGGGTGAGGAGGGCTCCGCGTGCGGTCTCCGGGCCTGCAAGCGTTCGGTGTCTTACGATCAGGTCCGGCCGACGTTATGATCGACGGAGCGGCGCCTGTTGCGGCACATTGGCGAGCGGGCCGACCGAATTCCGGGGCCCGGAAATGCCGAGCGCCCGGTGAGCGCCAGGAACGCGAGACATGATCAAAAGACTTGTCGATCTGACCTACCGCCAGGCGCGTCGGCTGGTCATTGGCCTGGTGGGAGGCACTGTCGTGCTGCTGGGCGTGGCGCTCATCGTCCTGCCCGGCCCTGCCTTCGTCGTGATCCCGGCGGGCTTGGCGATTCTCAGCCTCGAGTTTGCCTGGGCCAGGCACTTTCTGCGCAAGGTTCGCGAGGGTATCAGCCGGGGTACCCGCAGCCGGCGTCTTTCCCGCTACGAATAACCCGGCCCGTCAGTGCCCCGGCTGCGGCAGCCTCAGCCTCAGCCGGCTTCGATCCCCGCAAGCCAGTCATCGTCTGACGCTTCGCTGATGTCTTCGAACAGGAACGTGCTCAGATAACGTTCGCCGGTGTCCGGCAGCATCGCGCACAGCACGCTTCCGTCGGGCGCATCCGCGGCG
>JARFQW010000166.1 GCA_029287575.1 Gammaproteobacteria bacterium
TCCGCGGTCCGACATCGCTTGGACGATTTACAGCAACGAAAAGGAGTCCTGCATGTCTGGTCGATCTGAGCAACTTTGCCTGCTTTTGGCATTCATCATATTCCCGTTAATTCTGAGCGCTCAGGAGACCGTCGTTACTCCCGATATGCTGGACTCGGACCCGGTCTATTCGCCATTTGTCGGAAGGGACTTCCCGGACCAGGTCTTGTTCGGCGACACGCACTTCCATACCGAATTATCTTTTGATGCCGGCATGATCGGTACACGTCTCGATGTTGATGATGCCTATCGATTCGCACGCGGAGAGATGGTTATTTCCAACACGGGCCAGCCGGTACAACTAATACGGCCGCTCGACTTCCTGGTGATCACCGACCATGCCGAGTTTATCGGCCTCGCACCGCAGATCCGCACTTCCGCGCCGGAGCTGCTGGGGGACCCCTGGGGCCGCCGGATTTACGACCTATTTAATTCTGGCCAGGAAGGTCGCATGAAGGCATTCCTGGAGATTATCGAGGTCAGCACAACTCCGCCATTCGAGAGTCCGCTGAGTTCCAACGATGCGGCGTGGAGCATCTGGCGCCAATTCGTCCACGAAGCCGACCAGTATAACGATCCGGGTCATTTCAGCGCGATGACGGGTTATGAGTGGACCTCAACGCCAAACGGCGACAATCTGCATAGAGTCGTTATCCTGCGCGACGGCGCCGACAAGACCTCGCAGACCCTCCCTTACTCGATGTTCGACAGCGCCGACCCGGAGGACCTTTGGAAGTACCTCTCGGAATACGAGGCAACAACGGGCGGACAAGCCTTTGCAGTGCCGCATAATGGCAATCTCAGCAACGGGATCATGTTCGGCGAGAGGATGTCCAACGGCCGCCGCATGACGCGCGAATATGCGGAAATGCGTCTTCGTTACGAACCCCTGCACGAGATGTCGCAGATGAAGGGGGACGAGGAGACGCACCCCCTGTTATCTCCGGAAGACGAGTTCGCTGACTTCGAGAACTGGGATGCAGGAAATATCGCCGGTAACCGCCCCAAGGAAGAGTCGATGCTGCAGTACGAGTACGCTCGATCGGCGCTCAAGGTCGGGCTCAAGCTGGGTGATCAGATCGGCGTGAATCCTTACAAGCATGGCCTTATTGCGGCGACGGATACGCACACGGGGCTGGCCACATCACGTGAAGACAATTACTTCGGTAAGTACCAGCACACGGAACCATCACCGACGCGCCACAATGGGGAGGTCGTCCCGGCAGAGGACCCGAATTTGCGCATCCTGACATCGCAGGAAGGAGCCTCCGGGCTGACGGCGGTGTGGGCGCGCAACAATACGCGCGGGGAAATTTTTGATTCGATGCGACGCAAAGAGGTCTACGCAACGACCGGTACGCGGATTCGCGTTCGCGTATTCGGCGGGTGGGATTTTGAGCCAGGCGACGTTTTGGCGTCAGATTTTGCGCGCACGGGTTATAGCCGCGGTGCGCCAATGGGCGGCAATCTCGTGAATCCGCCGGACGCGGCCGTGCCTAGCTTCATCATTCGAGCAGTGAAAGATCCTGACGGCGCGAACCTCGATCGCGTTCAGATAATCAAAGGCTGGCTGGACGAAGACGGTGAAACCCACGAGCGTATTTTCGATGTCGCGGTGGCAGGCGGGCGAGAGATCGGTGATGACGGCAGGGCACGTGAGCCGGTCGGGACTACCGTCAACATTGAGAATGCGACGTACACGAATTCGATCGGTGACGCGATTCTTGCGGGTCACTGGGAAGACCCGGATTTCGATTCGGCTGAAGCGGCTTTCTACTACGTCCGTGTAATCGAAATTCCAACGCCTCGTTGGACGACCCATGATGCTGCGTTTTTTGACATCCCGTTGCCCGATCGCGTTCCGCCGGTTGTTCAGGATCGCGCTTACACGTCGCCGATCTGGTATACGCCGTAGAATTTAGTTTCAGGCGAAGGCGGGCACGCACTGTCGGAACAGTGCGAATCACACCGCCGCAAACACGCGTGCACCTGAGCGGCCAATCGCCGCTGAAGGGGTTGTTCGGCAGCTGAACAGGCTGATGCACCTCATTGAGTTGAAGCAGACGTTCAGATCTGGTGTCCGAGCGACTCCTCCTGGCCGAAAACGGTCGCCGTTTCCGAGTTAGCCGCGCGTCCCGGCCTTTTTCCTCGAAGATGACGTTTTCTTCGCGACTCTTTTCGCTGCTCCGGCTTTCTTCTTCACCGTGATTTTCTTTTTTGCCGCCACCTTCCGCGCAGGCTTCTTACCGGTCGCGGGCTTCTTCGCCACCGCCTTTTTCCTTGCTGCCGGTTTCTTTTTCGTCGCCGTTTTCTTCCGGGCCGGCGCTTTCCTGGGTGCAGCGGCTGACGATTTCCCGGCCGGGCTCAAGTCCTCGCGGGCCTGACGGGCGAGCTTTACGACCTTCGCGATATCCGCGTCGCTGTAGACGCCGTTCACCCCCGAAATGGCTGCCAGCCTCATGCCGTGCTTCAGGCCCATCTGGTAGATTTCCTTGACCTTCTGCCATTCGGTATCACGGCCGATGGTGAACACCTCGAAGCGTCCCTCGAGTGCAAGGACAATTGTCTCTGCCAGGCACGCATAGATGACATTCTTCGGCAGCCCGATGTCCTTCATTTCCACGTCGCTGGGCAATTCAATCTCGCCGGACTCGATCACCAGAACGTCTGGCCGCTTGGCCACTTCCTCCGGGGGCAGGTCCAGCGGCCGTGCCACATCGGTAATCACGCAGCCGGGCTTGACCTTGGTGATGTCCAGGATCTTCTTGCCGGCACCCGAAGTGGAGGTGACGATCATGTCCATCTCACCGAGGTACTGCTCGTAGTCGGCGGTCGCGACCACCTTTGCGTCAGGCGTCTCCTTGAGAATCGACGCCTTGAGGGCGTCGAGCTTTTTCTGATTGCGCGCGGCCAGGTAAACCTCGTCGAAAGCCATGGCCAGCAAACGCGCGCTCACAGACCCGATGGACCCCGACGCGCCGATGACCATGGTCTTGGCGGCGACCTTGCCGTTCTTGCGGACGTGGACGAGGTTCATCCGCCGCATGGCGTCCGCCGCCGCCCACAAGGCGCCGGAGGCCGAATAGCTGTTGCCGGTAGTGACCGGGATGGTCGCTCGCCGGGCCACGGTGATCCCGGCGTCGCCCACCACCTTGGTAAACGCGCCCAGGCCGAGGATCTGCGCGCCCATTTTCTCTGCCATTTTCGCCGCGGCCAGCAGGCGCCTGTAGGTGAATTCGGGGCTGCGGGTCAGCATTTCCTTGGGTGTGCCGCCGACCAGGATCAGCCAGCCCTCGGCCTCGGCGCCGGTGGGCGAAATGATATTTTCCATTTTCGAATAGATCATGGGCGGCAGGTGCGCGGCGGCTTTTTCCACCTGATTCATCACGACCTTGGGGGTAGACTTGGGTAACGGGAATCCCTTGCGGATGTACTCCTGGCTCAGCGGATGAATGACAAACGCGAAGCGGCGGATGTTGCGGAACTCACCGGTCGGATGCAGCAGCCGGGGCTCGATCTTGAGCTCCTCGATGATTTCTTCGAGGTCGTGGTCGCCGAGCTCTTCACTGGTGGTATCGAGCGCCGCGAGGATCATGGCCTCGATGGTGTTCAGCCCCACGACCGTGTCGAACAGTTTGGGTGACACGTCCACCACCAGGTTCACGCCGCAATCCTTGAAAAACTCCAGCCGGTCGTCATCGATGGCGGAGGTGATCAGGGTCTTGCCTTCCAGGCTCTCGGGCGTGCCGAAGGTGGCCAGGTCGTCGAAGGTGCCGACGATGACATGGCACTTGGCCATCTCGCGGTTCAGGATTTCTTTCCGCAGCGCCGACAGCCCCGGCAGCTTGGCGAGTTGCCGGGAGGGGATTGCCGCCCGAGGTATGACAGACCCGGCGATCTGGGCGCCGCGGGCGTAGAGCTCGAGCTGGTCGAGCGACGTCAGCACGACCGGCGAGCCCGTGTCGAGCACCGCATCGGCGAATTTCAGATTGGGCGTGTAGTCGGACATGGCCCGGGCCATGTCGTAGTTGACAATCCCGTTGAGGAACAGCACGAGGTTGTTGTTGAAGTACTTGCCCAGCTGGCGCTGCACGTGGCGTACGGCGCGAACCTGCAGCAATCGGCGAAGCGAGGCGCCCGTGGTCACGGGGACCCGGGTGACAACTTTGAGCAGACGCTCGGTTTCCTTGTGGACGTGCCGCCGGGAGCCGATGTCGAAGTGGTCCTGAATCATGCCGAGTCCAATGGCGTCGGCATCGGACTGGTGGCGCCGCAAGAGCTCCCAGGCCTTGCCGGAGTCGCCATCTGCTCCTACCCGGCTGACCGCAAAATCCTTGCCCAGGAACCGGGTCTGGAAGTTGTGATCCTTGGATGATGAACCCAGGGAGACGCTGACGACTTTCTTCATGGATACGCTCCGTTTCGGCGAGGGCCCGCCACGGACAAGCCGTCCGGGCCGTTCTTGTCCCGTGCCCGGCCGGGGAGCGCTTTCGTGCGGAACGCCCCGGGCCGGTCCTGCGGCCGCCCGGCTACCCGGGACGGCCTGGGAAATTTGCTTCAGTGCGGCGGTAGTTTACCTATACTAGTCGAGTTGTAACCCACCCGGCACCGCCACGCGGCGGTGGCGGGCGAATGAAACCCCAAAGAGGTCCAGGCATGATCCCATTTGGCGTCCAGGTTGCGGGCTATCAGAGCCTGATGAAAACCCTCAAGGGCCTGGTCAAGACGCTGCCCTTTCCCAAACCCACGCTGTTCTCGGGCCCCGGTTCCTCCCTGCAGCTATGCGAGGCGATCTCGCAGATGGGTGTGCACAAGCTTCTGATCGTCACGGACAGCATGCTGGTCAAGATCGGGCTGCTGAATGACATCGAGAAAAAGCTCAGGGCCGAGGGCGTTCGTTTCGTCGTCTACGACGGCATCCTCCCGGACCCGACCGTCGAGCAGATCGAGACCGGTCTGAAGGTCCTGCGCCGGGAACGCTGCCAGGCCATCCTGGCTGTGGGCGGCGGCTCATCCATCGATGCGGCCAAGGTGATCGCCGCGCGAGCCACCAACGACAAGCCGATTTCCTCGATGGAGGGCATGTTTAAGGTGTTTACCGCGCCGATGCCCCTGTACGTGGTTCCGACCACGGCGGGAACGGGCTCGGAAGTCACCATTGCGGCGGTGGTCTCGGATCCCAAGGAGAAGAAAAAGACGCCGATCATGGATCCGAAGCTCGTGCCGATGATGGCCGCGCTCGATGGCGCGCTGATGGCCGGGCTGCCCCCGCACATCACGGCGGCTACCGGCATGGATGCGCTCACTCACGCGGTCGAGGCCTATCTGTCCGCCAATGCGTTGCCGGAGACCGACGGTTATGCCCTGGCCGCCACGAAGCTCATCATGGAAAACCTGCCGCGGGCGGTTGCCAAGGGCAAGGATCTGGAGGCGCGCCAGGCCATGTCGTTCGCCTCGTATTACGCGGCGCTGGCCTTCACTCGCGCCGGAGTCGGGTATGTGCACGCGATATCCCACAATTTCGGCGGTTTCTACCACACCCCACACGGGCTGGCGAACGCCATTGTGATGCCGTATGTCCTCGAGTATTCGAAGAAGAGCTGTACCCGAAAACTGGCCCAGCTAGGTGACGCGGCCGGCCTGCGGCAGAAGGGAGATCGGGCGCCGAAGCTGGCTAACCGGTTTATCGAGCGGATCCGGGAACTCAACGCCGAGTTCGGCATTCCGGACCGGCTGGAGGCGCTGGAAGAGGCCGACATCCCGGCTATCGCGAAGAATGCTCTGAAGGAAGCGCATTACACCTACGCGGTGCCGCGCTACATGGACCAGCGTACCTGTGAGAAGCTCATCAGCCAGATGCTGGCCTAGGCCGGTGCTGTCTGTTACCCGGGCCAGAAAGGCCATGCCTGACTTCCCTGTTCCTGGCGGTGCGGTTGCGACAATCACGCCTCGACAAAACGGCAATCCGCCGGAGGGGTGCGCATGAAAGCCCGGGACCTGTCGTGCTTGTAGTGTGGCGCCAGGCTGGAGGGCGTTCCCATGCCCATCAGCAGATTGAGCGAATGCCTTTCCTGCAGAAGCGAATTACATGTCTGCCGGATGTGCGAGTTCTATGACACCAGCGTTGCCCAGGACTGCCGGGAGCCCATGGCCGAGGAGATCAAGGACAAGACACGCGCCAACTTCTGCGAGCACTTTTATCCCAGTCCGGAGCTTCGTCCGGATCCGGCCCGGGCGGTATCGGCACCCTCGGCCGAACTGGATGCCCTGTTCGGGGGAAAGGCGACCGACAGCGGCGAGGCCCCGGCGCCGGAGCATTCTGCTGCCAGAGACTCGGAAGATCTGGCGCGTCAGCAGCTTGAGGGCCTTTTCGGGAAGCCTGAATCAGATTCGTAGCCGGCCGCCGGCCGAGACACAGCGTATCCGCGCCTGGAAATAGGTGCTTCGGGGTCTGGCGGGACCAGAGGGTTTGATGGGCGCCATCCCCGAACTCGCCTAAGAGCCCTGATCTCCCGACAGCGTCGGGCCGTTGCCCGGTTCCTCGGTTTTGATCCGGGCGATCAGGTGCCGGAAGCGGGGTTCGTTCTTCAGCGACGCCAGGTCCGAATCGTTTTCGGCCCAGTCGGCAATGGCCATTCCGCGGATGCTTGCCCGCTCCAGACAATCGAGGGCTCGCCCGGATTCGCCGACCAGGGCATAGCCGCAGGCAACGTTGTACAAGGTGTCCGGATTGTCCCCGTCGAGTTCCAGTGAGCGGGCCGCGAACTGCAGGGCCCGGTCGCGATCGCCGAGTGAGGCAAATCCGCCAAGCCCCAGATTGAGGGCCCGGGTATCGTCCGGGTTGAGTTCGAGATGCCTCTCAGCGCGTTCGATCCCGCGCCGGGCCGCTTCCCGTGCCGCGTCGGGACGCTCCAAGCTGTGGTAAATCTGGCGCAGCAGTATCGGTGCCTGGAAGTCTTCGGGATCGAGGCGTTCGGCCTGCTCGAAGAGATGCGCAGCTTCCTCCAGTTCGCCACGCTGAAAACGCACCCGGCCATAGAAATACCAGGCATCGAAGAGCCTCGGATTAAGACCCAGGGCGGTCTCGAACTCCGTGATGGCCGCATCGCTTCGACGGTGCACAAAGTGGCTCAGCCCGCGGGAGACATGCGATTCCGCAAGCCCCGGGAGAAGCTGGAGCGCCTGAAGGCTGGCCTGCTCCGTGGCCTCGAGGTTCTCTTTGCTGGCACGCCAGTACATACAGGTCATGGCGTAACAGTCTGCGAGCGCCGCCCAGGCCCGCGCGTAGCCGGGATCGATTTCCACGGCCTTTCGGAACATCTGGATCGCGAAAGCCACGTTTCTCGTGCCCCAGCGATGGAAGAAATGCTGCCCCTTCAGAAAGTGTTCATAGGCCCTGACGTCGCTGGTGGAACCCAATGTCCCGGGCGCGCGCGTGCCCAGGGTCACGGCCAGGGCATTCGCGACATTGGCCGCGATTTCACTCTGGATGTCGAAGATGCGACCGAGATCTCCGTCGTAGCTGTTCGACCACAGATGAAAGTCGTTCCGGGTGTCGATGAGCTGAGTGGTAATGCGCAGCTGGTTTTCGGCCTTGCGGACGCTCCCCTCGAGTACGGCGGCCACGTTCAGTTCCCGGCCGATGTTGCTTGCGCTCAATGGCACACCCCGGAACCGGAACGAAGAGGTTCTCGAAGCAACATGCAGGTCCCTGACCTGGGCCAGCCGATTGAGAATTTCTTCCGCGATGCCGTCGCAGAGATAGGCCTGGTCCTGCTCCGGGCTCATGTCATCGAAGGGCAGCACCGCAACGGACGCGGTGTCCACATGATCGGCGACAGGTTTATCGGGCACGGAAACCGCAGCCGCATTGCCCAGCGGCATTTCCGGGGCTTTTTCGAACCCCTTGAGGGTGAGGTCGAAGAACCAGGAAATCACCATGGCGACCGGAAATCCGGCGACCACGATAGCGATCAGCAGCGTCATCCCCCACGGCGGGACGCCAAGGGGTTCGAAGGTCACTTCTCCGATTTGCAGCACGATCCATGCCACGACCGCGTAGCCGGTGGCAGCCTGGAACACCTTGCGGTGCTTCAGTTCCCTGAAGACGCTGGACAGCCTGGATGGCGGAATGGACACGGGTCCTGACCTCCGAATCGTGCATCGGCCCGGGTCTGCCGGGAGGGCGCCTGTGCTGCCGGAAAGCGTGGAGCAGGCGGACGCCTTACGCAGAAGTATTGGCCACTGGGCGCCGCGGCGCCAGACGGCCCCGCTTTTCCGGTGATGACCTGGCAGCCCGCAGGACGCACTGCCCGCCAGTACGGCAAGGGGCGATTCCTGTCCGGCGGGCCGTGTGGATTGCCCCTCTCGCCGTTCTCTGGAGGCGCGCCGGCAGCCTCCGATTTGACGGGGGTTTTTGCTATCCTGCGGCGCTTTGCCGGGCGCGACGGCGCAGGAATTCCATCTGATGAAACATCGCTTGTTGATTTCGCTGTTTGCCGTTGCCGGTTCGCCGCTCTGGCTCGCGGGATGTGATCGTGACGCCGAGGAGTCACGGTCGGCCGGGACGGCGCCGGTCGCCGAGGAGGCGGGTAATTCGGAGCCTGCCGCGCCCACTGTGGATCAGCGGCTCGCGGCGTTTCTGGACGAGGTGTTCGAGCGCAATGTCAGCGAAAGCCCCGAGTTCCAGGCCCAGCTCGGCCGCAAGACAGCGGACTATGGCCGATGGGACGACCATTCCGAGGACCGGGCCATTCGCCGGCACGAGCAGATTCAGTCGGATCTGGCCCGTCTGCGGGCGGAATTCGATGTGGAAGCGCTGGGACCGGAGTCCCGTGTGAGCTACCGCATCTTCGAGTACGACTCCGAGAGTGCGCTTCGCGACTTTCCCTGGCGGCAGCACAGATACGCCGTCTCGCAGATGGACAACATCGCCTCGCGGGTACCGTCGTTTCTGCAGAACCTGCATCGTGTCGACAGCCTGCAGGACGCGGAGGCCTACGTGTCGCGGCTCGCCGGCGCGGAAACGGTCATGGACCAGTACGTGGAACGGCTTCGCCTCGGCGAGGCCCGCGGCGTGGTTCCGCCGATGATGGTCTATCCGCGTGTATTGCCCGCGGCCAGAAACATGCTCACCGGGGCACCGTTTGACGAGACCGCACCCGACGGCGTGCTGATGGCCGACTTTCGGGCCAAGGTCGATGCGCTGGATCTGGATCCTGACGCCCGGTCCCGGCTCATGGAGGATGCCGCCGAGGCGCTTCGAGGGCCGTTTCGAGCCGGCTACGAGCGGCTGATCGGCGAGCTGGTCCGACTGCAGGGCATCGCTGACGACAACAACGGGGTCTGGGACCTGCCTGACGGCGAAGCCTACTATGCGAGCCGGGCCCGGAGCTCCACCACGCTGGACATGCCCGTGGCCGAGATCCACGAGGTGGGTCTGGTGGAGGTCGCGCGCATTCGCAGCGAAATGGAAGCCATCATGGCGACCGTGGACTTCGATGGAGATCTCCAGGCGTTTTTCGACTACGTGCGCAACGATCCCGACAACTACTACCCGAACACCGATGCAGGCCGCGAGGCATATGTCCGCGAGGCTACGGCGCTGATCGAGGGGGTCTACGCGATTGCGGACGACTATTTCAATGTGCT
>JARFQW010000148.1 GCA_029287575.1 Gammaproteobacteria bacterium
CTCGATACTCCGAACCGATAGCGCCGGCGCCGATCCGTCGTCACGGCCAATCCGGCTGCGTCCGTCCCGGATTCTGACCGGTCAGCCGGCGCTAGTCACCGGTGCTGTCGCCGACGAGCACCACCTTGCCGTCGCGTCCGCCGGCGGCGGCCACGGCCACCGCCTCCTTGATGTCTTCCACCTGGTAGGTCGCATGGACGGGGGCGGAGAGCTTGCCGGTGGCTACCAGGCCGGTGATCTTGCCGTACAGGGCCTGCTGTTGTTCGGGTGTGGCTGAGTTGAACCACTTGGCCAGCCAGAAGCCCCGCAGCGTGATGTCCCTGAAGATGATGGAGATCGGGGAGACGTGGCAGGGCTCGCCGCTCAGCGCGCCGTAGTTCACGAGGGTCGCGCCCTCCGCCAGCGTGGCGGCCAGCCGGTCGGTGGCAGCGCCGCCGACGGCGTCGATGCCCAGGCGGATGTCCGCGCCGCCGGTGGCTTCTTTGACCTTGTCGGCGAGATCGTCGCCGTCCACCACCACCACGTCCGCGCCGGCCGCGGTCAGCGGCTCGACCAGGGACTCCCGGCGCACCACGTTGACGGTCTTGATGCCCCGCATGTTCGCGAAGGTGATCAGGTAAGAACCCACACCGGAGTTGGCGGCGTTCTGAATGACCCAGTCGCCGGGCTGCAGGTCCACGAATTCGCTGAGCATCAGGGACGCCGTGGGCGGGTTGATGGTGACCATCGCCAGCTGGATCGGGTCAGCCTCGTTGGGCAGGGGGATGAGGTCGCTGGCTTTGGCCACGATGTGGGTGGCCCACGTGCCGCAGCCCACGGGCAGCAGCACGGTCTGGCCGATGTCCGGCCCGGTGACGTTCGGGCCGTGCTCCGCCACCCGGCCGACGCCCTCGTTGCCGCCGACGGCGGGCAGCGGCGGCAGGATCCCGTAGATCCCGGTGAGCGTCATGACGTCGGAGGGGTTGATGGGGGCCGCCAGCATCTCCAGGAGCACCTCGCCTTCGGCGAGTTGGGGTTTGTCGAAGGGGACGGCCTCGATGACGTCCTGGGGGACCGGTCCGCGGGTTTGATACTCCGCTTTTAGCATGGGGTGGCTCCTGGCTGAATTGGGATGGCTGGGAAATTCACGGCGCGCATGTGACGACAACTATAGTTGTCAACCTGAGCGGTGACAGGGGACGCGTCAGTGCATGTGGATAGTGCTGGAGGCCGCTCCGCCCGGTGTCCGCGCGCCACTACGGCTATGCTTCTGCCAACGGGTTCGTCGAGCCGCGCGCCCATCCCGGGCGGCGGGTAACAGGAGACCGGCGGCGGATGGCAGTACGTCTGCCGCGCTCATGCGCGGGGCGATGCCATTGCGAGAGGGACCCTGCACCGCACGTTCGGCCTCCGCAGAGGAGGTCCGAACTATGCAACGTGCACTGTTCCCGATTGTTCTGGCGGCCGCCATGGTGATGTCTCCGGCCGCCTGGAGCCACGAGCAGGAGGAAGCCCCGGATGAAGAGCGGCAGTTTCTTCGCGGCTACCGGTCCAACTACATTCTCTACGGGCCGAGCGGCAGCGGCGAATCGGACTGCGACATCAAGTTCCAGCTGAGTCTCAAGCAACGCCTGTGGCCGGACCGGGACAGTAGAGAGCGCTGGTACCAGCGTTTTCATTTCGGCTACACACAAAAATCCTGGTGGGACATCTGTGCGGATTCGGCCCCGTTCAGGGAGTCCCAGTTCAACCCGGAGTTGTTCTGGGTGAAGGATTTCGGCAACCGGGACGGCGAGTCGGTCAGCCAGCTCAAGCTGGGAATCGAACACAATTCCAACGGTGACGACGGCGACGACTCCCGCTCCTGGGACCGGCTCTACGGGCAGATGGCCGTGACCTTCGGACCGGTCCTTCAGAAATCCCTTTTCGCCGGCCGCGAAGACGACTGTCAGGGCTGTGACTGGAGCCGGCCATTGTTCACCGCGCGGCTCAAGACCTGGTACATCGTCAACACGGGCGACGAGAACAAGGACATCGAGGACTACATGGGCCATGTGGAGTACGGCCTGCTGGCCTCCACGCCCGGGGAGCAGCTCGGTCTCAGCGGATGGGTCGGAGACGAAGGCAAGGTCACCGTCCAGGCCGACCTGATCCTGAAAGCCATTCCGCTGCTCAACAAGATTCCGTTCGTCGGCCCCGTCCTGCCGTCGCCGGACAATTCCTATTCGTGGCATGTCCAGTATTTCAACGGCTACGGGGACGAACTCATCGAGTACGACGACCGGGACCATGTGGTCCGGTTCGGGGTTCTGCTTTACCTGGAGGATTTTCGGGAATCGTTGCGCTGACGTCGTCGGGGCCCGAGGCCGGCGTGATGCAACCGACCGGCACGCGTCGCACAGCCGGACGGTTCTCTCCTACGGGGTGTGCCATGCGTGCACTTTGCCGTCCGGATATGTCATGAGGTGACGAATGTGGCGACGACCTTCAGGTCAGGGCCGCCGGCCACACAGGGCACTTTTTGCACGGCTCGATTCATCCTGTCCGTGATTGCCGGGCTCGCGTGCTGAGCCAGGCGACGTCTTAGACTCGGCTGCGTTCCATCGTTTGACCGATTTTCCGCCTCGAGCAATCCGCGGTCGGTATGACGCCCGAGCGAGTGCTGTGGGCCATCGTGCCATCCTTCGTGCCATCAAAGGCGCCTCGCAATTTGGTTCCATGGAACCTCCGCGAAGCGTGGCAACACGTAATACGGGCGCCAGAGTCATCGAGAGCAGCGGCAGTGAACGCAGGTCCGAAGGAACGAACGACCACATCGGGCAGGGCCAGGGCCGGTCCACGAAAAGGACCCATCGCCCCCGGGGTGCCGACGTCGGCTGCAGGTGTGACAATAGCGGGATGCACTGCGCTAGGGCAGGGTGAGGTCCAGCGGAGACCACTTTCGGAATCTACTACATGAAATTCATCCACACCGCCGACTGGCACCTGGGACGCCAGTTTCACAACGTCTCGCTCATCGAGGACCAGCGCCATGCGCTGGAGCAGATGGTTGCCCTGGCCCGCAACGTGGAGGCCGACGCCTTCGTGATCGCCGGCGACGTCTATGACCGGGCGGTGCCCAACCCCGAGGCCGTCAGCCTGCTGGATGGGTTTCTCGGCGAGATGGTCCGGGGCCTGGGGGTACCGGTCATCATGATCGCGGGCAATCACGACAGCGCCAGCCGGCTGGGCTTCGGGGCAGAGTTGTTGCGTCCGAGCGGTCTGCACATCTTCGGGCCGGTCGTATCGAAGCCGGGTGTCGCAACACTCGAGGACGCGGCGGGGCCGGTCCATTTCGTGGGTCTGCCGTATGCCGAGCCGGCGCTGACCCGCGAGGCGAGCGGCGAGACGGACATTCACAACCACGAGCAGGCCATGGCGTGGCTGACCCGGGCGGCGCGATCACAAGCGCCAGCAGGCGAGCGCTCGGTGTGCGTTGCCCACTGCTTTGTGGCCGGCGGTGAGGAGAGCGAGTCGGAGCGGCCCCTCTCGGTGGGTGGTGCGAGTGCGGTGCCCAGGTCGGTGTTCGAGGGCTTCGCTTACACCGCACTGGGCCACCTGCATCGGCCCCAGCGTCTGGGTGACCGGGTGCACTACTCGGGGTCGCTGTTGAAGTATTCGTTCTCCGAGATTCCCCACGTGAAGTCGGTGAACGTGGTCGAGATCGACGGCGCGGGTGACGTGGAGGTCACGGCTCACCGCTTCGAGCCGCTGCGTGATCTGCGCCTGATCGAGGGCGAGCTGGCCGAGCTGGTGAAGGGCCCGGCGCCGGGAGAGAGCCGGGACGACTTCCTGCTGGTGAGACTGACCGACCGCAAGGCGCTGCTGGACCCCATGGGCCGTCTGCGCGCGGTGTATCCCAACGTGCTGCACATCGAGCGCCCCGCGCTGGAGCAGGCCCGGCCCACGGCCCTGGCGGGCGGGGACTCCACGCTCGGCGATCGCGAGCTGTTCGCCGCGTTCTTCGAAGAGGTCACCGGCGAGGCTCTGGGCGCCGAACAGGAGAAGACGTTTCTCGAAGTCTACGAAGACCTGCAGCGGCGTGAACGGGAGGCGGACGCATGAGGCCGCTGTCCCTCACCGTGGAAGGCTTCGGCCCGTATGCCCGGACCCAGACCCTGGATTTCACGACGCTGGGCGAACGCCGGCTGTTTCTCATTCACGGACCCACCGGCTCGGGCAAGACGACGGTGCTGGACGCCATCTGTTTTGCCCTCTACGGCGATACCACGGGCAAGGAGCGTGAAGGCAAGGGCATGCGCAGTGACTTCGTGGGCCCGGAGACCGAGACCCGCGTGACCCTGGACTTCGCCGTGGGCGAGAAGACCTACCGGGTGACGCGGCAGCCGGCCTACGAGCGGCCGAGACTGCGAGGTGAAGGTACGACGACTACGCAGCCCAGGGCCGAGCTGTGGGATCGCACCGGCGTTAGCGACGACAAGGAGGAGGGCAAGAACCTCGCGACCAGCTTCTCCCAGGTGACCCGGGCGGTGGAGTCCATCCTGGGCTTTCGCAGCGAGCAGTTCCGCCAGGTGATCGTGCTGCCCCAGGGGCGCTTCCGGGATCTGCTGCTGGCCAGCTCGAAGGACCGGGAGGCGATCTTGCGGCAATTGTTCGATACGTCGTTTTACTCCCGCATCGAAGACGAGCTGAAGGCGCGGAAGAA
>JARFQW010000085.1 GCA_029287575.1 Gammaproteobacteria bacterium
GGCCCCTTATACGCACTATCCGCCACGTTACTGGCGAGGCCGACGTCAGACGCACAATCGGCTGAAGAACCATTCGAAGCCCTTGTCACAACTGTTGTTGCCCCCAATTCTCCGATCACCGTGCCAGCTGCGCTTTCTGCAGGGCGGTTTTGCGTTATGACTACTTTGTAATCATAGTGAACCGTATTGAACCACCGGGGAGGCAGAGAATGACCACAGAAGCATTCAGTGTTCGGACTGACCCCAAGAAGATCAGAAAGCTGGATAAGCTGGCCGAGCAGCAGGACCGGTCGCGAAATTACCTGGTGAACCAGGCGATCGATCAATATCTGGATCTGCTAGCCTGGCAGGATGAGCGGATCAAGGAAGGCATCAAAGCCGCGGATGCAGGTCGATTCGTCTCTGATGCTGAGATGGACGCGATATTTGACAAGTACGAAGACGCTTAATCGTGCGCGTTCGCTGGACGACGGCGGCTGCGAAAGCTTTGCTCGCAGTTCAGGAATACATCGCGAGAGACGATCCACGCGCGGCCTTTGCGGTCGCGCAACACATTCGCGTCGCGGTGGCTCAGCTGCGGGATCATCCGAAGATGGGCCGGGAAGGACGAGTGCGGGGTAGGCGCGAACTCATCATTCACGGCGTACCGTATATCGTTCCGTATCGTAACAAGCGGAAAGAGATCCAGATTTTGAGCGTTTATCATGCGTCCAGAAAATGGCCCGAGTCGTTCGAGTAGCAGGACCAAATCGATCGACATCATCGGCATTCCGCACAAGTCGATCGACATCGGACCCGGTATCTTCTGAGTCATGGCACGCGCTTGTGGACACAGTTCTGGCTACAAGCCTCGTTGGACACACCCGGATGTCGGCGACTGCACTCGGACACTAATATTTTGATAAATAGATACTTATGAAGAAAACCTCAACCATTGGTGTGCTTTTTGTGTGCATGGGCAATATTTGTCGTTCCCCAACCGCCGAAGGGGTGTTCCGGAAGCGCCTGGAGACCGCGGGGCTGGGGGACACGATCGAATCCGATTCAGCGGGCACTCACAGCTATCACATCGGCGCGCCTCCGGACCGCCGTGCTCAGGCTGCGGCAGCCCGCCGGGGCATTGACATCAGCGACCTGCGCGCACGACGAGTTAACGAAGAGGATTTCGCGCGGTTCGAGCTGGTCGTCGCCATGGACCGCGACAACCTCATGGAACTCGAGGCTTTGTGCCCGCCCGAGCTTCGCGAGCGCCTGGTTCTGATGATGGACTATGCCGCCAACCGGCACGAAACGGAGGTGCCGGACCCCTACTACGGCGGCAGCAACGGTTTCGAGCAGGTGCTCGATCTGCTGGAGGACGCCGTGGACGGGCTCCTCCAGCAGATCCGTCACGGACCCTGAACCGGAACGCTGCCTAGCGGGGCTCTTCCGGTCCGTCGCCGCTGGAAGGCGGGGGCACGGCGGCCGGCGACGGTCTCGCGGGTTTTTCGCTGTCCGGTGCCTGGCGCTTTTCCTGACTCCCCGGGTGACTCCCCGGGCGCTCCGTCGAGACCGGTGGATTGCTGACGGGGCCGACCGGAGCCGGTGTATTCACTGGTCTTGCCGGGGCCGGTCGCGGTGCCGATGTCGAAGCCGATGAAGTGACCGAAGCTTCCCTCGCGTGCCCGACGCTCTGCGCGGACTTGCTGACCTCGGGTGCGGATCGCGGTGCGTTTGCCGACTGATCCGGTGCAGGGCGCGGTTCCCGGGGTGTCGCCACCGGGCCCGAGCCGCTGGCGGACGCCGCGGGCTTGGTCCTGGGAGCAGTGTCGGGTGCCGGCTTTGGTGAGCGATCCGATGATCGTGATGGCGCGGCGCCCGGACCGGGCTCTGGTTTCGGGGCAGGGCTGGCCGACAGCTCGAAAGGGGGTCGGGGATCAGTCACGGATGATGACGACCCGGGTGACGCCGGCTTACCCTCGCTGGCAGACGGCTTGGCGCCATTGCCGGCGTCCGCGCGGGCTGGTTTGTTCGCCGCCTCGGCCGTGGCGGGTGCTGTCTCCTGCGACTTGGGAGCGTCGGATCCTGATTTCGACGTGCTGGTTGCTGCGGGGCCTGCCGAGGCGCCCGCGGTCCGGTCATTTTGCCCCGCCTCGGCCCCGGGACCGCCGTGCGTGCGTGCACGCGGTGGCTGAGACGGCGCCGCGTCCGGGCGTTCGCTTCCGGTCCGGGATGGCGGCGGCGTATCTGCTGAGCCGCCGCGGTCGGGCGAGGGTTTCACGTCACCGCCGGCCGTTTCGGCCGCCGGGCTGGCCCCTCCGCTATCGGTCTGGCCCGGGGCCGGGCGTTGTCGCCGCCGTCGCCGCGACCGGGGCGGCGGCTCGTCCTTGCCGGCCTGGGGCCCGTTGTTTTCCTGCGCCTTATCCGACGGCGCCTCGGCGCCTGCCCCGGTCCCGGGCGTTGCCCCCGTTTCGCGCGCGGGTGGCTTCTGTTGCCCGTTGGCATTGGCTGCCTGGGAATCGTCCGCGTTCTTCGTCTGAGCAGGGGAAGTCCCGCCGCCTTCTGCGCTGTTTTCTCCCTGGCCTGCTGACTGACGGTCCGCCTGTCCGGCATTCTGACCGCCTCGCCGGCCTCGGCCGCCACGCCGCCGCCGTCGTTTCCGCGGCGCGGGGGCTTCCGACTGGGCTTCGCCGGCCTGGGCGGCCACCTGGCCCGCGGGGGCCTGGGCCTGCTGGTCTGACTGATCGGTTGACGCCCCGGACCCCTTGCCGGCGGCCTGGGTGTTGCGCCCGGAACTCCGGCTTTGCTGGCGCTTCTGGCCGCTCTGAGACTTCCGGCCGCCGCCCTTTGACCCCTGTCGGTCCTGACCGCTGTTCTGGGCCCGGCCGGACTGGTTCCCGGAGCCGGTCTTGCGCGGCCGTTCCGAGCGGTCTCCGCGTTGCTGGCTCTGGGATCGCGAGCCACGGCTGCGCCCGCCGCGGGAAGAACCGCGCCGGTCTCCGGAATCGCGGGCCGACTTGGGCTTGGATTGGCGCGCCGCTGGCTTCGCCGCCTGGTTGCCCTGCGTTTCGGTCTCCGGTGTGCCCGGTGTGCCGACAAAAAATGCCTTGATGCGAGTCCACAATCCCGGCGTTCCCGGCACGAGGGCGGGCGCGGCCTGGGCAGCCTGGGTCACGCTGACCGGAGCCGGCGCTGGCTTGGCGGGTACGATTCCGGAAACCGCGGGTTCTTCGGGCTTGGCCTTCTGATCACTTCCCGTGACCACATCGTCTTCCGCCTCGATACTCTCGGGCAACTGATAGCTGACCGGCGCGTTTTCCGGCAGCTCCATGGCGTCGTCCCGAACCCGCCGGATCTGGTAGTGAGGCGACACCAGGTGCTGGCGGGGAACGATGACAATCTGCGTGCCCTCGCGATCCTCCACGTCCCGAATCCACTCCCGCTTCTCGTTGAGAAGATAGGTCGCTACATCAATCGGGAGTTCTGCAATAACCTTGGAGGTGCGGTCCTTACGGCCTTCCTCGGCCATCAGGCGGAGAACGGACAGTGCGAGCGATTCGACGCTGCGGATGCTGCCGCGGCCGACGCACCGCGGGCATACGATATGCGAGGATTCGCCCAGCGACGGGCGCAAGCGCTGTCGCGACATTTCCAGCAGTCCGAAGCGTGATATGCGGCCGATCTGAACCCTTGCACGATCCGCACGCACGCTTTCGCGCAGCCGTGTTTCCACGTCGCGCTGATTGCGCGATGGGCCCATATCGATGAAGTCGATGACGATCAGGCCGCCGAGATCCCGTATCCGCAGCTGCCGCGCAATCTCCTCGGCGGCTTCGAGATTCGTGTTCAGCGCGGTGCTTTCGATATCGTCGCCTTTCGTCGCCCGCGCGGAGTTAATGTCGATGGAAAGCAGCGCTTCGGTGTGATCAATGACAATGCTGCCGCCCGACGGCAGCTCCACGATGTGCGAATAAGCCGACTCGATCTGGCTTTCGATCTGGAAGCGGGTGAACAGCGGCACCCGGTCGTTGTAGAGCTTGATCTTGCTCAGGTTGTGCGGCATCACCCGTTCCATGAACTGGCGCGCCTGCTCATAGGCTTCCTCGTCGTCCACGAGAATCTCGCCCACGTCGGAGGAGAAATGATCCCGCAGGGCCCGGACGACGGCGTTGCTTTCCTGATAGATCAGAAACGGGGCGGGGCGCTCGACGGCGGAGGCCTTGATGGCTTCCCATACCTTGAGCAGGTAGTCCGTATCCCACTGCAACTCTTCAGAGGTCCGGCCTACGCCGGCCGTGCGAACGATGACACCCATGCCCTCGGGCACCACCAGATCCTGCATGGACTCGCGGACGGCATCCCGGTCTTCACCGGTGATTCGCCGTGACACCCCGCCGGCCTTGGGATTGTTTGGCATCAGTACGAGGAAACGGCCGGCCAGACTGAGGTAGGTGGTCAGGGCAGCGCCCTTGTTGCCGCGCTCCTCCTTCTCGACCTGGACCACGATTTCCTGACCTTCGCGTATCAGGTCGCGAATCGCCCCGCGGCCGCCGCTTTCGGCGCCGTTGACAAAGTATTCCGGAGAAATTTCCTTGACCGGCAGGAATCCGTGCCGGTCGGCGCCGTACTCGACAAACGCGGCGTCGAGGCTAGGTTCTATCCGGGTGATTCGGCCCTTGTAGATGTTGGCCTTTTTCTGTTCCCGGGAGGGAACTTCGACGTCCAGGTCGGCCAGCTTCTGGCCGTCGACCATGGCGATACGCAACTCTTCTTCCTGAGTTGCGTTCACAAGCATTCTCTTCATGTGTTGTTGCTCGGATCAGTCTGGCCGCCGTGGGTTCCGTCGTCAACGGGACCGCGGCTCGCACGGGAACCGGCGCCGCGACGCGGAAAATCCGGGTCGCTATCAGCGTCAGCAACAAGGCGGGCAGTATCAGGGTCATCGTTGTCCTGCGGTGCGGCGAGCGCCTTTGCGAACTCGGGTCCGCAAAGGGCCAGCGCAACGGTCACCGGGTGGGAACGGTTCGGCGGCTGGTGGAGTCAGTGGACCATGCGGCGCAGTGCCGGCACGGCATGGAATCTTTCGTACCGGTCGGAACCTGCGAGCTATACCGTCACCGAAGCTCCGACGCGTTGGATTACTATATCAACGACCTGCAGGTTCATCAATCGGCAGACAAGACTTAACTTACTGAATCTAGAGAGGGGATTTTGCCCCCAGCACCCGCCGGTTCGGCGCCCGGTGTCGCGCATGTCGCCATTGAGGCGGAGCAGGCCGGCCAGCGAATCGACAATTTTCTCCTCGCCCGGTTAAAGGGTGTGCCCAAATCGCGGATCTACCGGATCCTGCGAAAAGGCGAGGTGCGTGTGAACAAGAAGCGCGTGGCTCCCGGCTACCGGCTACAGGCCGGTGATGTGGTCCGGGTGCCGCCCGTGAGAGTCGCTGAGACTGCCGGGCCCGGTCCCCGGGCGGCGCAGGTGGGGCAACGTCTCTATGCCTCTGCGATTCACGAAGACGGACGGCTCCTGGTCGTGGACAAACCGGCCGGGCTGGCCGTGCACGGCGGCAGCGGCATGTCCTTCGGGGTCATCGAAGCGCTTCGGGCGGCCCGGCCCGATGCCCCTTATCTGGAACTCGTCCATCGCCTGGATCGGGAGACCAGCGGATGTCTCCTGGTCGCGCAGCGCCGCAGCACTCTCCGGCGTCTTCACGAGCTCCTGCGCGAGGGACGTGTGGAGAAACGCTACCTCGCGCTGGTCATGGGTGAATGGACGCGCGGATTCCTGCGCCAGGAGGACGATCTGGTGATCGGGCGGGGCGCGGAGGGTGAGCGCTACGTCCGGGTTGCCGAAGAGGGCCGGCGGGCTTCCAGTGATTTCCGGCCGCTGGGAACGGGGCCGATCGCGTCCTTCATGGAAATCACGATTCATACCGGCCGGACACACCAGATCCGGGTCCAGTCAGAAGCCCTCGGCCATCCGCTGGCGGGCGATGAGCGTTACGGGCAGAAGGATTTCAACCGCCGGATGAAGGCGCTCGGGCTGCGCCGCATGTTCCTTCACGCGGCCGCACTCGGTTTCACCGATCCGGTGACCGGGGAAGCGAGGGTGTTCAGTTCTCCGCTGCCTCCAGATCTCAGACGCGTTCTCGATCACCTGGAGATTGCCCATGCCTAGGCGCTGGTCCCTGATTGTTTTCGACTGGGACGGGACGCTGATGGATTCGACCCAGCATATTGTGGATGCCGCTCTGCGAGCGATTGCCGATCTCGGCCTCGAATCCCGGTCTCCCGAGGCCGTGCGGTCGATTATCGGATTGGGGCTCAGGGAGTCCTGGGCCAGTCTCTATCCGGACACGGGAGACAGGGAACTCACCGAATTCACCTCGGCTTACCGACGGCATTTTTTTTCTGACGAGCTGTATCGAACGACGCTCTACCCGGGCGTGGCCGAGGTCCTGCGGCGGTTGCGCTCACAGGGCCATTCGCTGGCTGTCGCGACCGGCAAGGGGCGGCCAGGGCTGGACCGGGACCTGGAGCGCACCGGTCTGGGATCGTATTTCTCGGTGACCCGGACGGCCGATGAGTCCCGGTCCAAGCCGAATCCGGACATGCTGCTCGATATCTTCCGACAAACCGGCAGCGCGCCGGAGCAGACTCTGGTCGTGGGCGATACGGAGTTCGATGTGGAGATGGCCAGGCGGGCGGGTAGTCCTGCCCTGGGTATCTCCTGGGGAGCGCACCCGGGCGAACGGCTGCGCCGGGCAGGCGTCCTGGGTCTCATTGAAGATATCGCGGAGCTGCCCGGCTGGCTGGATGGTCCCGACGGCCAGTAAGCGCTGCGCAACATCAGGGCCCGGGCGTGGGCGGCCAGGGTCGAGCCCGGATGCCTGCGCGGGAAACAGAAGCTACGGTAGCTCGACTCCCAGCTGCCGAAGCACGCCGGCGACCCAGATCAGCGGCAGACCGACCAGCCCGGTCGGGTCGAGGCTGTCAATGCGCTCCAGGAGACTGATGCCCAGCCCTTCGGAATAGAAACTCCCCGCCGAGTCCCAGGGCTGCTCGCGCTGAAGGTATCGCCCGATCTCCTCCTGAGAGAGGGGGCGGAACTGGACCCGGGTGATGTCCATGTGCAGGAACTGCTCACTGGGAGCCTGTCTGGCATCCACGACAGACACCGCCGTGAGAAATTCCACTGCGTGTCCGGAAGAGCTTGCGAGCTGGCGCTGGGCCTCGGCGGGCCCGCCCGGCTTCCCCAGGATCTGTCCGTCTCTGACCGCTACCTGGTCCGAGCCGATGACGATCCGGCCCGGAACCGCGGCCGCACCGGCCTCGGCCTTGCTGGTGGCGAGCCGGGTGGCGAGTTCGTGGGGCTCCTCGCCCGGGCGTGGGTGCTCGTCGACTTCCGGGGAAACCGTCTCGAACGGAATTCCGAGACGCTGCAAGAGGGCGCGGCGATGGCCTGACGTGGAGGCGAGAACGAGCATGTCTGCTCCTTGGACAAGGGTCCCGGGACGTGTTCGGGCGCTAGTATAACGTTCCCGGATCCTTTGACAGAAAGACGCAACCCTCTGTAAACTTAATCGATTATGCTTCTCACGCCGGAAAGTCGCCTGCCGCCGGCCGAGGGCTGGTCCGACGCACGATGTCAGGGGCGCTGGGAGCTCGAGAAGTTCCGGCGGCTCCAGGCGGTCTCGACGGGCGGCGCTGAAGAAAATGCCGATGTGTCCGGGGGTTCGGAAGCGCAGCGGCCCGAAGCACAACAGTTCGTCGAGGCGGATGTTGCCGTTCGCCGTGATGCCGCGGGGATCTGGCGCCTCCAAGGTGAGGCACGGGCGGTGCTCGGCGCGATGTGCCAGCGGTGCCTGGATCCGCTGACCCTGGAGGTTTCCAGTGACGTGGATGTCGCGCTGGACGATGTGTCCGGTGCATCGGATGGCGACGCTGGAGTCCGGGATGAAGCGGTGGACTGGCCGGCCGGGGGAATGACTCTGGGCGAATTGCTCGAGGACGAGATCTTTCTCGCGATGCCCCAGGTGCCAGTCCATCCGGACAGGCAGGGCTGCGGGAAGCTCGCGACGAGGCTGGAAGAATTTAGCGACGCGGGTGCCGGCCCAGGCCCGACAGGAGAGGCCGAGACCCGCCCGTTTGCCGGACTCAGGGATCTGCTGTCGGCCGCGACGGCGGATCGCAAGAAGAATGACTAGGAATTGATTCAGGAGTTGATGTCATGGCTGTACAGAAGAATCGCAAGACGCCCTCGAAGCGTGGCATGCGCCGTTCCCACGACCAGCTGGGGAAGCCCACGCTCTCGGTGGAGTCGACCACCGGGGAAACGCACCGTCGCCATCACGTGAGTGCGGATGGCTACTACCGCGGCCGGAAGGTCGTGGAAACTGCAGTCTCCGACGACGACGAATAAGACTTCGTACGCGGGCCGGCGGCGGCGTCGATGTCCGGAGCGGTCAGCATCGCCGTTGACGCGATGGGAGGCGACCGCGGCGCCGGCCTGACCGTGCCCGCGGTTTGCCGGCTCCTGTCATCGGATACTGACATCCGGGTCTTGCTGGTCGGCGTCCCGGGTGTCGTCAAACCCCTCCTCGCGAAGCAATCCTTTCCGGATCATCGGCTCGAATTCGTTTCCGCCGCCGAGGTGGTGGGCATGGATGAATCGCCCGTCGACGCGCTGCGCAAGAAGCGCGATTCGTCATTGCGGATATCCGTGGACCTGGTTCGCGAGGGACGCGCGGATGCGCTTGTCAGCGCCGGCAACACTGGTGCACTCATGGCCACCGCCCGTTTCGTTCTGAAGACCTTGCCCGGTATCGAACGTCCGGCCATTGTTTCCGCGATACCGGCGATCGGTGGGCATACCCACATGCTCGATCTCGGTGCCAGCGCCGGCGCCACACCGGCGCAACTCGTCCAGTTCGCGGTCATGGGGTCCGTCCTCGCTGCCGACATTCATCAGATCCGGCAGCCCCGGGTCGGCCTCCTCAATATCGGGACCGAGGAAAACAAGGGCAATGATGTCCTCCGCGAAGCAGGGCGCCTGTTAAAAGTCGGGACCCTCAACTACGTGGGCTTCGTCGAGGGTCATGACATCATGGCCGGTGAGGTGGACGTCGTGGTGTCCGACGGATTCACCGGGAACGTGGCCCTCAAGACAATGGAAGGGGCGGTCCGCATGCTGCTCGACACGACGCGGGAAGAGGTGCAGCGAAACTGGGCAACCCGGTTGCTGGGCCTGTTTTCCCGGCCGCTGTTCCGGGCCATGGCTCAGCGCCTGGACCCGAGGGTCTACAATGGCGCCACACTGGTGGGATTGAATGGCGTTGTGATCAAGAGTCACGGAGCCGCGGATTCCGTGGCTTTTCAGAACGCGATTCGCACGGCTGCGATCGAGGCGCGCAAGGGCGTGCCGGATCAGATCGCTGAACTCCTGGCAAGGCAAACTGTTCTGGAAGCGCCCGTATGAAGTATTCACGCATTATCGGTACGGGTCGGTGTCTGCCGGACAAGGTGGTCACGAATGCGGATCTGGAGAAGATCGTGGACACCACCGACGAGTGGATTCGATCCCGAACCGGCATCGAGCGCCGACATATGGCCGCCGAGGGGGAGACTACCTGTGATCTGGCCGAGGGGGCGGTCCGCGAGGCAATGGCGGCCGCGGAGATCGGCCCTGACGACGTGGACATGATCGTGATCGGCTCCACGACTCCGGATCAGGTATTTCCGAACATGGGCTGTCTGCTGCAGGCGCGCCTCGGAATCCATGGTCCGGCCGCATTCAGTCTTGAGGCGGCGTGCAGCGGCTTCATCTTCGCGCTGAGCGTGGCGGACAAATACGTTCGCTGCGGGGACGTAAAGACCGCCGTGGTGGTTGGCGCCGAGACGCTCACTCGAATCGTCGACTGGAACGACCGCGGCACCTGTGTGCTGTTCGGGGACGGGGCCGGCGCGGTGGTCATTCGCGCCGACGATGAACCCGGGATACTGTCCACCCACATTCACGCGGATGGCGCCTACAAGGATCTTCTCTACTTTCCGTCCGGGGTTTCCAAGGGCTTTGATCAGCTCAAGGCCGGCGCGGATGCCGTGCAGATGCGAGGCAATGAGGTGTTCAAAGTGGCCGTGAACACCCTGGGCCAGATCGTCGACGAGACCCTGGAGGCCAACAGTCTCGGCAAGGAAGATATCGACTGGCTGATCCCGCACCAGGCCAACATCCGGATGATCCAGGCCACGGCGAAGAAGCTCGGGATGCCCATGGAGCGAGTGGTCCTCACGGTTCAGGACCATGGCAATACCTCCGCGGCCTCGGTTCCCATGGCCCTGGATGTCGCCGTCCGCGACGGCCGGATTCAGCGGGGAGATCGGCTGCTGCTGGAAGCCTTCGGCGGCGGCTTTACCTGGGGCTCTGCGCTGGTCCGGTACTGATGGCGACGTAGGCCGTCCGCGCCCAGCGATAGAGAAGGGGCAAGGCGATGGCCCAGGCCAGTCCGATGAGGGTCACGACCAGCAGCGGTTCGGCCTCGAAGGTGAGCGCGCCGAGCCGGGCACCGGCGAAGTAGGACGTGGCGCCGCCAAAACCGCCAAACAGCGCCGCCAGCCAGGGCTTGGGCGCCAGCCACCCCAGCGAATGGTTCATGGTAAGGGCAAAATTCAGCCACATGGCGAGCAGCCAGACAGGGAGAGCCTGCGCCGAGGGCCAGGGGCTGGCGTAGCCGACCAAACCCAGCCAGACGTAGCTGCTGTCCAGGATCAGGCCGGTTCCCGCGCAAACGAGCATGGCCGCCGCATCGGCTGCCGCCTTGCCCCCCCATGCGAGGGTGAGAGCGCAAAAGGGCAGGAACACAAGGGGGCCCAGCCAGGGCATGCCGTTTGCCGCCCCCAGGACGCTGGAGAACCAGACGGCGTTGAAGCCGGCAATATTGATCAGAGTCCAGAGGCGCGGATTGTGATGCATAACCGGCCGCTTCGGGCGACACGGGGCCCCGGATTCAGCTATCTTCTCCACGGACCTCCACATGAGACCCCGGCATGACCAAGAAACGGACACGAACCCCGGCCTCCGGCTTCCACTGGTGGCGTCCCCATCCCTGGCACGGACTCAGCCCGGGCAAGAATCCGCCCCTGCTGGTTCAGGCCTTCATCGAGATCACGCCGTTTGACTATGTGAAGTACGAGGTCGACAAGGAATCCGGCTATATCGTGGTCGACCGGCCCCAGCGCACCTCCGCGCAGCCGCCGGCTCTGTATGGATTTATTCCGAAAACCTATTGCGCGGAAGGGGTTCTTGGCCTCACTCCGGGTGCCGAGGTGGCCGACGGCGATCCGCTGGATGTCTGCATCATCAGTGAACGGCGCATCGACCAGGGCGGTATTTTGGTGAACGCCCGTGTCGTGGGGGGGGTGCAGATGCTCGATGGTGGAGAAGCGGACGACAAGATCATCGCCGTGCTTGACAGTGATCACATCTGGGCCAGCGCCCGTGACATCTCCGACATCCCCGACGTCGTGGTCCAGCGACTTTGCCATTATTTTGCCACCTACAAGATGGACCCCTCGATGGAAAGCGAGGTGCAGATCACGGGGGTCTACGGTCGTGAGCATGCGGCAAAAGTCGTGGAAGCTGCGCTTTCGGACTACCACAATCACTATGGGGAACTGTCCGAGAAATGGGCGGAGCTGGAGGACAGCCTGATTCTCGGAGCGGTAAAGCCTGAATAGCCCGCCGCCGCGCCGGGCTATGAAAAACGCATTCGCCGGCGATAGCCGGTTTTGCCGTCGGCGGGTTTCTCGCTAGCCGTGAATTTCGTCGTAGAGGGCGAGAAATTCTTCCGTGAGCTTGTGGCGCGGCGCGAGGTGGATCAGCGGCAGGCATTGTTCATGAGACTCGCGCATTTTCACTGACGCCGAGAGGCGGGTTTCAAGAACCGGCAGGCCTTCCTCGATGAGTTCGCCGACCAGCCGCTGCGGCAGGTTGGCCCGCGCCATGAACTGGTTGATCACGATGCCTTCGATTTCCAGTTCGGGGTTGTGGTCCCCCTGGGTTTCCTCGATGTTTTCCATGAGCGAGTAGAGCGCTCTGCGGGAAAAGTCGTCACAGTCGAACGGAACGAGACAGGTGTCCGCGGAGATCAGCGCGGCAAGCGTGTAGAAATTGAAGGCCGGCGGGGTGTCGATGTAGACATAGTCGAACCGGTCCTCGAGGCGCTTGAGCATGTCCCGGAGCTTGTAGATCTTGTGGCGGGCCTCCAGCTTGGCCTGGAGTTCGGCGAGTTCGGGCGAGGAGGCCATGACGGACAGGCCCTCGAACTCCGTCCGGGTGACATAGTCTTCCGGATCCCTGGGCAGCAGCCGGAACGACAGTACGTCTCCGAAAAAGGACCCGAGGTCGAACTCCGTGGTCTCGTATTCGTCGCCGAGGAGATACTGGCTGGCGTTGCCCTGGGGGTCGAGATCTACGATTAGCGTATCGCGGCCGAGGCTGGCGCTGATGGCGGCGAGGTTGACCGCGATGCTGGACTTTCCGACCCCGCCTTTCTGGTTGAAGATCACCCTGCGCATAGCTATGGATCCGACTGCGTGCTGCGAAGCAGCAAAGTCTCGATCAAGGCCAGCCCGGAGTCAAGCCGGCAATTGAAATGGTGCGCGCCTAGAGCAGTCGAGCGGTATCGCCGGCGCCCTCGGTCTCCCGTTCCCGACGGCGGGCGATCCGTTCGCGCAGCTGTTCACGACGGGCGGAGAGCTTGGCGGCGCGTTTCTTGGCGTCCGAGCGAATCCGGAAGCTTTTGTCGTATTTCTCCCGGTATTCGCAGAAATCCTCGTAGCCCTCGATCTCGTGGCGCAGCTCCCTGAGGGCAAGTTCGACCATGATGGCGTCATCGAGATATCCAATTCCCGGGATGCTGTCCGGAATGAGATCCTCGGGGTCGCAGAAATAGACCAGGGCGCTCAGAACGCGGTTTCTGTCAGCTTTGGGCAGCTGCCAGTCTTCGTCCTCGACCATTTTCGCCATCGCTTCGAGTCGATGAAGGCGATCGGTTACAAAGGTCGGGGCGCGAGCCCCTTTGACTTCCTTGAACACGGCACGCGCGGCCTCAAGGATGTCATCATCGTCCGCGTCGCGCACGGTACCCCGCGCCCGGCGCATAATGTCGCGAAAGTGACGGATGTCTCGATCGCTGATTTCAAATGACACACGCAGGGACATTGTTATTTCCGTCTGGAGCGGCAGGCGAAGGCTACGCTGCCCCTGAAATGCCGTCAACTACGGAGACAGGAGGGACGGACTGATCGACCGCAACCCGTGGCGTGCCCGCGCCGGCCTCTGGGCCGGGCCGCTCCTTGCCCTGCTGGTCTGGGTAATGCTCGGAGGCGGCGAGGGAGAGCTCGGCGACGCCGGCCGGCGCACGGCGGCCGTGGCGGTATGGATGGCGGTCTGGTGGATGACCGAGGCCATCCCTCTTTACGCCACGGCCCTCATCCCGCTCGCGGCGTTTCCGTTGCTGGGGGTCGCGGATCCGAGAACCGCCGCGGCGCCCTACGGGCATCCGTTGATCTACCTGTTCCTCGGCGGTTTCATGATTGCGCTGGCCATCGAGCGTGCCGGGCTGCATGAACGCATGGCCCGGGGGGCCGTCCGCCTCGTCGGCTCACGCCCGGATCGCCTGATGGGGGCATTTCTGGTGACCAGCGCGGCGCTGAGCATGTGGGTATCGAATACCGCCACGGCCATCGTGATGACCCCGGTCGCGCTCAGCCTGCTCCGGAACGATGAGTCGCGCGACAGCCCGTTCGCCTGCGGCCTCTTGCTGTGTGTTGCCTACGGGGCTTCGATCGGTGGTGTCGGGACGCTGATCGGGACACCGCCGAACCTGTTCCTGGCTTCGTTCGCGGAGCAGTCCCTGGGCATTACCATTTCGTTCGCGGCCTGGTTTGCCGCGGCGCTGCCTCTGGTCGCGGTTCTGGGTTTCGCCGCATGGTTTCTCATTGCGCGAATCCTGTATCGCTGTGATGGAGCCGGGGTGTCGGTTGCAGATTCCGGTACGGCGGGCCCGCTGAGCTCGGCCGAAAAACGGGTTGGGGTGGTCTTCGCGCTTGCAGCGGTCCTGTGGATCACCCGTCCGCTGCTGGTCCGTCTGGAGATGTTTGGCCTGACGCCGCTGGCCGGTCTGTCCGACACGGGAATCGCCGTGCTTGGCGCGTTGGTGTTGTTTGTTCTGCGGGACGCGGATGCACGGCCGCTCTTGAAATGGTCCGACACCCGCAGGCTGCCCTGGGGAATTCTGATTCTTTTCGGCGGCGGGTTGAGCCTGGCGGCGGCCATGGACGCCACCGGGGTAAGCCAGGCCCTGGGCCACGCACTCTCCGGTATTGCCACGCTGCCGGCGCCCGTGCTGGTGCTCTGCGTCTGCGGCCTGATGATCTTCCTGACGGAAATTACGAGCAATACCGCCACGACTGCGGCGATGGTGCCTATTCTGGCGGCCCTGGCCCAGGGTGCCGGGATGCCTCCGCTGATGCTCGCCCTGCCGGCGGCCGTTGCGGCGAGCTGCGCATTCATGCTGCCCGTGGCCACGCCGCCGAATGCGATTGTCTTCGGCAGTGGCCACCTGCCAATGTCCGCCATGGTGAGGGCCGGCTTCTGGCTCAACCTGCTCAGCGTGGTTCTGGTCGCCGTCTGGAGCCTGACACTGGGCCAGTCTTTGATCCGATCTTGATGCCGGGAACACGAGACATGCTGCGTGGACGCGATAGAATAGAGGCGGTTTTTTCATGGGATGATTCGATTTGCGACAGATTCTGCTCCTGACGGTTCTCGTTTGCCTGACGGCCACCGCCCGCGGGGAGAGCTTCGTTCTCCCTCCAGAAGGCAACGACCTGGTCGGCTATCTCCGGGAGGTGCAGGTGCATCCGGACGAGACGCTCATCGATATCGGCCGCCGGCACAGCATCGGCTACGAGGAGATGGTCCGCGCCAACCCCGGTGTCGATCCCTGGATTCCCGGAGGCGGGACGGTCGTGCGTCTGCCCACTCGATTTATCCTGCCCCCGGGGCCGCGGGAGGGCCTGGTGATCAATCTTCCCGAATACCGCCTGTACTACTACCCGAAGGTCGGGAAGGGCGAAGCGCCCAGAGTAGAAACCTATCCGATCAGCATCGGGCGCATGGATTGGGCAACGCCGCTGGGCCGTCACAAGGTCGTAACCAAGGTCAAGGATCCCGCCTGGTATCCGCCCAAGTCGGTAAAAGAGGAGGCGCTTGCCCAGGGGAAGGAATTACCCAATGTCGTTCCGCCGGGGCCTGACAACCCGCTAGGTGCGTACGCCATCCGCCTGGATATTCCGGGTTATCTGATCCACAGCACCAACAAACCCGCGGGGGTCGGCATGCGGGTAACTCATGGCTGCATTCGAATGTTTCCCGAGGATATCGAGGGCTTGTTCCCCAATGTGTCCGTGGGCACTCCTGTGCATGTCCTCAACGAGCCGGTGAAGGTGGGATGGGCGAGCGGTGAACTCTATGTCGAGGTCCATCCGCCCCTCGAGGAGGACAGGGCGGGCCGTGTGCGACTCGAGCTCACGCGCCTGATTGAGGATGCGACGGCCGGCGGGGCCAGCCCGGTGGACTGGCGCCGGGCCGGAGATGCCTGGTCGGAGGCGCGAGGATATCCCGAGCCCATCGGTGCGGATAGCGCCGCGCAAGTGGCGAACCTGGGTGAGGTGGCCCGGAATCCCTGATAGCCTGAAAGCCGGCGCAACGCGGTAAGGCCCCGGGGGACAGCCGAGGCCCTCGCTGCCACCTGATAGCGTTGCGGTTCCGGGGCTGATCAGCGGGAACACGACAACCAGATGTCGGCCGTCCGACAGCCCACGCTTCCCAAAAAAAAGGCCGCGCAAAAGCGCGGCCTCGAACAAACGGTGATTAGCCGCCTGTTACTTGGACATGGAAGAACGGAACATCCGCTCGATCCGGTCCGTGTTGGCAGCACAACAGCTCTGCGCTTCGCTCGCCGCCTGGGCGGCACGATTCGCGGTGCTCTGTGCATTCGACGACATGCGCTTCGCTTCATCCGCAGATGCAGCAGCAGCGTCGGCCGCAGCCTTCGCAGCGCCAGCATCAGCGGCGGCGCGATCGGCCGTAGCCTTCGCTTCCTCCGCAAGAGCGCGGATTTCGCTGTTAGAGCATCCGCTGGAGATGCCCAGGGCCGCCACCATCGCGGCAACCGCGAGCGTCTTCTGCAACTTCTTGTTCATCAAGGTTCCCCTGATTGACCATGGTCAAAATAAAGCATGCACGTCCGGGCACATCCCGCACGCGCCGTCAACGTACCCAATCCCAAAGTGGTAATCAAGCCGCTTCAATCATACTGAAGTCTAGTAGGCAGCGGCCGTGTGTCCAGATTGCCGGATGCCAGCCGGCGTGGCGGGGCCGGCATTCGGGGTGCGCGGCGATTCAGGCGGGTGCCGGCGTGGGAGGGCCGGCCGGACCCGTGGTCCCGACACGACACTCGGTTCCGTGTCGCTGGCGTGGATGCTGCGTGAAAGGTATTCCGGCTGTTTCAGGCTCGTGACAGGCGCCGCCGCAGGCGGGTCAGGACCGGCAGGTCGCGGAGAACCGCCGCGGCCGTATTGTGGCCCGGCACACCAGTTACACCACCGCCGGGGTGGGTCCCCGCTCCGCTCAGATAGAGACCGGTCAATGGTCCCCGATAGTCCCCGTGCCCGAGAATCGGTCTGGCGGAGAACAACTGGTCGAGCCCGAGCGCTCCATGAAAGATATCTCCGCCCACCAGTCCGAGGCGGGTCTCCAGGTCCTCGGGTGTCAGCACCATCCGGCCGACGATGGCGTCCCGGAAGTTCGGTGCGAATGTCGTCACGTGATCGATCACCAGGTCGGCCACTTCGTCCCGGGCCTCGCTCCAGGGTCGGTCATCCGGCAGCTCGGGCGCGAAATGCTGACAAAAAAGACTGGCTACGTGGCTGCCCGGAGGCGCCAGCGAGGAATCCAGCGTGCTGGGTATCAGCATCTCGATTACGGGCTGTCGTGACCAGCCCATGGTTCGGGCGTCCCGCCAGGCCTCATCCATGTAGCCGAGACTCGGACCCAGAATGATTCCGGACCCGTGTTCAGGATGCTGGCCGGGTCCGAGGCCGGGCAGGGCCGGCAACTCGCTTAAGGCAACGTTCATTCGCAGCGTTGCCGAACCGCAGCGGTAACGGGTCATGCGTTCAACGACATCGCCGGGCAGGTGCTCCCGCCCGATCAGCTTGAGAAACAGCAGCTTCGGATTGATGGCAGAGACAACGCTGCGGGCCCGCATTTCGCTGCCGTCTTCCAGCACGACTCCGCGGGCGGCTTCGTTGCTGACGAGAACTCGATGCACCGGGGCATTTGTGCGCAGGATGGCTCCATGCGCCCTCGCATCGGCGGCGATGGCGTCGCTGATGGCGCCCATGCCGCCGATGGCGTGGCCCCAGGCGCCGCGCTTGCCGTTCACTTCACCGAAGGCGTGGTGAAGCAGGACATAACCGGAGCCGGGTTCATAGGGACTGGCGTAGTTCCCGACGACGGCGTCGAAGCCGAAAGCCGCCCGGACGATATCGCTCTCGAACCAGTGGTCGAGCATGTCACCGGCACTGCGGGTAAACAACTCGAGCACATCCCGGCGAGCCGCCGGATCCAGGTTGCGGAGCCGGCGGCCAACCGCCAGGGCGCTGAAGTAATCGCTCAGCCCGCGGCCGGGAGCGGGTGGCGTGACGAACAACAGGGCGCGGAGCTCGTCGGCAACTGCCTCGAGCATGCGGTGGAATGCGGGCAGCCGCTCAGCATCCTTCGGAGACACCGCCGCAACCGCTTTCAGTGTGGCGTCCGGCCCGCCGCCCAGGGTCAGTCCGCGGCCTCCCGGGACGGGAAGATAATTGGATACGGGGCGCTCGACGACGGCCAGTCCGTGACGGGCAAGGTCGAGATCACGGATGATTTTCGGATTGAGCAGACTGACCGTGTAGCTGGCGGTGGAATTTCGGAATCCCGGGTGAAACTCCTCGGTAACCGCCGCGCCTCCGAGAATCCCTCGGCGCTCCAGGACCAGAACGTCGAGACCCGCCCTGGCGAGGTACGCGGCGCAGACCAGGCCGTTGTGGCCACCGCCAATGACAATGACGTCATGCATCAAGCAACCCGATAGTGACTAACGCGACCCGGCCAGCGAAACGGCGGCAGGCCGTTCTCCAGGCTCGTGGCAGTCTATCCGTGTGCTCGCCCGGGCAAAAGCGCCGGCGGGGATCTGCTCCCGGATTTTCCGGAGTACGCGCAAAGAAAAGGGCGCCGGCAAGCGGCGCCCAAGGGAGGGGAAACGCAAATCCCCGTCAGCCGTCCCGGGCCAGTCTCAATTCCTCCGCGGTCTGACGAGGTTTTGTTTCGTCAGCGAGCGTTACCGGCTGGCCGCTCTGCAGTCGTTCCCCGCCGCGCACGACGATCCGGTCGCCGGGACTTACCGATCCGCGTACCTCGATCAGATCGCCCTGGCCGATACCCGTGGTCACGGTGACCTGTTCGACCGTCGAGTCCTCTCCGACCCGGAACAGGTAGGTGGCATTCTGGCGGAGAATCAGGGCGTCCCGCGGGACGGCGACGACCTGAATGGGCTGACCATCGGGCAGAGCCACGCGGACCGCCGAACCGATGACCCAGTCTGCATCATCCAGGGCGATCCGCACTTCGATCATCCGCGAGCGTTCGTCGCCCACGGGAATGACCGCGCGCACTTCGCTGACCGCCTCGCGATCCCGATCGGACACCGTCACGCTGGCGCCTTCGGTGACATGCCGGGCCACGGCCATGGGGGCCTGGGCGCTGACCTCCACGTTGCCGGTGTCCACGAGGCGAACGACTTCGCCGCCGACTCCGAGATATTCGCCCATCTCGAGCATCCGTTCGACGATGCGGCCGGCAAACGGCGCCCGTATCCGACTGCGTTCGAGGGTGTGCAGAATCTGACCCCGAGCAATGCGGGCCTGGGCCAGATCCTGCTCGGTCATGTCCCGTTGTGCCTGAAGTTCGTCGAGCTGATTCTTGGCGGCGATATTCTGGCTGGCGAGACTGCGCTGACGTTCGAGCTGGCGATCCTGAAACGACAATGAGGCCTCCAGCCGGCGAATGGTTGCTTCGGCGTCGCTGAGCTGAAAGCGCTGCATGCTGTCGTCGATCCTGGCGACCACCGCGCCCTTCTCGATCGTGTCTCCGACCTCGGCAACCCATGTCAGGCGACCGGCAACTTCACCGGCGAGACGGGCGTCTCTTAAGCTGACGATCGTGCCCGAGGCCAGGACCGTGGACGCCATGGTTTGCTGAACCGCCGGAGAGACGGTCACCGTAGCGGCGGGCGCGCTCTGCGCGCCGGCGGCCGCGCTGGCGGCAAGCGCACCGGCGGCGACGGCCAGACCGAGCGCATGGCGTAGGCGGGGGATGCGTTGAGTCATGATGGAATGCCTCGTCTTGAAGGTCATGCCGCGGTTCCGGCCGGTTCCGGTGTCGCCGGGCCCTCTGCGATGGAACGGTCCGCGCGGGTTTCGCCAAGCCGCAGCAAGCTCGGCAGCAGAAGCAGGGTGAACAGTGTGCTGACGCTCATCCCGCCGACGATCACGGTTGCGAGACCCCGGTAGATGACGCTGCCCACACCGGGCATGAGTACGAGCGGCAGCATGCCGAAGATGCTGGTCAGGGTGCTCATGAAGATGGGCCGCAGGCGCAGACCCAGGGCCTGGCGAACCGCGAGTTCCCGGGCCAGCCCCTGGCGTTCGGCACTGCGGGTCTGATGGACGAGCAGGATGGCGTTGTTGACGACCAGGCCCATCAGGATGATGAATCCGATCATTGTCAGCAGATCCAGCGGCTGGAAGGTGGTCAGGTTCAGAATGCGGATGCCGGCCATGCCGCCGACCGTGGCCAGTGGGAGGCAGAGCATGACCAGCAGGCTGTCCCTGATCGAGCGGAAGAGGGCGCTCATCAGCATGAACAGCACCAGCAGCGCCATCGCGAAGTTCTCGGCCATCGTGCCGATCGCCACCTTCAGACGGTCCGCGCTGCCGCCATAGATAATGGTGCCGTCCGGCGGCAGGCTGGCCCTGAGGCCGGGCTGGACCTGTTCCTCGATCGCCGTCATCGCTTCTTCGAGGGACATGCGATCAGGCGGATTCACCGACAGGGTCACGGTGCGGCGCCGGTCCACTCGTCGAAGCGTGCTCGGTCCGACGGTACGCTGGATGTCCGCGAGTTCGCCGAGCGGCACGACGGTTCCCGCCGGCGTGGCGACCGGTACGTCGGCGAGGTCCTCGGGGCTGTTCCAGCCGCGGGCCCGGAAGATGACGTCCAGGCGCTGATCGCCGTCAAAGTGCTCTCCGACCCAGACCCCGTCGCCCAGCGCCCGGATCACGGTGGCCAGCTCGGCCCGGTTCCAGCCGGCCTCGATGAGTCGCTGGTCGCGGGGCAGGACCCGTAGTTCGGGTTCGGCCAGCTGCAGACCCGGCTCGGGCCGCACCTGCGCGCCGGGGATTGCCTCGGATACCAGCTGCATGCCGGTACGGGCGGCGGTCAGCAGGGCCTCGGCATCTCGTGCCTGCAGGTGGATATCGATGCTGCGGGCGCCGCCGAAGTTGCCGAACAGATTGCCCTGGGCCACGTAGGCCTGGGTGTCGGGCAGCCCGGCAGTGATCTCTTCCGTGACGATGCGCTGAAGTTCTCCAACCTGCGTCTGATCCAGCGCGCGGGCGCCGATCGTGCCGCCATTGGGCCAGGTGAGCACGTAGTAGTTCTTCAGGGCAGGTTCCCTGGTGCCCTGCATGTAGGGCTCGAGCCGGTCCATCATGACCTGGACGATTTCCGTATCGATCGTTTCGGTGTTGGCTCCCGGCGGGAAGCTGAAGTAGGCATCCACCGCATCGCGTTTGACCGGTGGCAGATAGTCGAGCCTCGGCATCAGCAGAAGCGTGCCCACGACCGGCAGAGTCATCAGGCCGAGAATCAGCGCCCAGCGCCGCTTCGGCGTCGCGGTCAGACGGACGATACCGTCCGCCATTCGGGACCACGCGGAAGCGTGCCGGTCCTCGAGACCGGCGGGCGGCAGCCAGGTCTTTGCCGCCGTCGGCAGGACGGTCACGGCGACGATGAGCGACATCACGACGGCGATGGCGATGGTCAGCGCCAGATCGGCGAACAGCTGCCCCTCGACGTCCTGGAGAAAAATGACCGGAAGAAATATCGCCACGGTCGTGGCCGTGGACGCGACCAGAGCACCCCAGACCTGCCGGGTGCCCTCGGCCGAGGCTTCCTCCGCTGGCATCCCGCCGCCCCGGAGGCGGAGGATGTTTTCGAGAACGACAATGGCCGCGTCGAGCACCATGCCGGAAGCGAAGGCCAGACCGGCCAGGGAAATGACGTTGAGGCTCCGTCCGGTGAGGTTCAGAACCACAAAGGTGGCCAGCACCGATACGGGGATTGCAAGGGCCACGAGCAGCGTGGCTCTTGCCTGGCGCAGGAACCACCACAGGACGCCGATCGCCAGCAGGATCCCGATGAACAGATTGCCCGTTACGAGATTGATTGCGCGATAGATGAACACCGATGCATCGAAGCTCTGATGCATCGTGAGCCCGAGTTCCTTGAGCGGCCCGTCGCGCAGGGCTTCCACTTCGGCCTTGACGTCGTTCAGCGCCTTCAGGACATTGGCGCCGCTTTGGCGGTTCACCCGCACCGAGACAGCCGGATTGCCGTTCTGATAGGCGAGGAAGCGCCGATCGGAACGGCCGACCTCGATGGACGCGATATCGCCGAGGTGAATCGGCCGCCCGTCCCGCCATTCGAGGATCAGGTTACCCAGCTGGTCCGGACTGTAGCGGCCGGCAAAGCGCAGCATGTACTGGCGGCGGCCGACATCCACCTGGCCCCCGGACACGTCGTTGGCCTGACCCGCGATGGCGGCCACCGCCGGGATGGTGACGCCGAGCTCAGCGGCGCGGTAGGGATCGAAGGTGATCTGGAGCTGTTCCCGTCCGGCGGCGTTGATTTCGATGCCGGCCACTCCGGGGACGCTTTCCAGTCTCGGTTTGACCAGTTCCTCGACCATCGGGAGATAGTCCTCGATGGTGCCCGGCGTGCCGGGCAGAAGCTGGATGAAGAAGTACGACAGGGCGCCGTTGGCGCCGCCGCCGCCCTCTCCGAGCTGCACCACCGGCGGATCGGCATCCCGCGGCATGGGCGGCAGCCGGTTCATACGGCTGATGACTTCGATCAGGGCCTGCTGCATGTCGGTGCCCAGGGCGAAGGTCAGGCCGATCCAGGCAAAACCCGGGCCGGCGTTGGCACTGAGGGTTTCGAGACCGGGCAGTCCCTGGAGCACGTCTTCCAGCGGTTCGACCAGCTCTGATTCGACCTCCTTGGGTGAAGCCGCCCGCCATCCGGTCTGGATCGTCATTTGCGGCTGCTCGATATCGGGGAACAGCTGAACGGGCAGCTTCTTGATGCTGTAGAGGCCGAAGAAGGCGACCATGGCCACGGCCACGGCGAGGGCCGCCGGGTTCTTCAACGCGGTGCGGGTCAGGTTCATGCTGCGCCGTTCTCCCCTGGGTCCGTCCCGGTCACGGGCGGACGCTTGATGGCGTGGTTTCGTGAGGTTTCCCGTTGCCCGGCCCCGGGCCGGCCCTCGTTCGTTCGTTGCGTTTTGCTTCGATTACAGTCTGCGTCAGCTCAGCCGCTGCGTCCTGTGGCCTGCCGCCCCGTCGAGTCGTTCCGTCGCATGCGGGACGGAAGCCGTGGCAGACCGCCGCCGGCCATCACTCTGGTAAGACGCGCCCCGGCGGCAAAAGGTTGTACAGATGCCTCTCGTTTGATCCGGTCGCGGCTGGGCGGTGGCCTTGCGTGGCGGTTACGCGGCGGTTGCCAGCCGGCGATGACTGTATATAATCACAGTGACTGTTTATCCATACAGAGACCGCCATGAGAGAAGACCTCACGCCACGCCAGAATCAGGTTCTGACGCTGATTCGGGAAACGATCGAGGAAACGGGTATGCCGCCGACCCGGGCGGAAATTGCCAGTGCGCTGGGTTTTCGTTCACCCAACGCCGCCGAAGAGCACCTGCGCGCCCTGAACCGCAAGGGCGTCATCGAACTCGTGCCCGGTGCCTCCCGGGGGATTCGGCTGTGTGATTCGCTGCGAGAGCAGATGGGCCTGCCCCTGATTGGCCGGGTCGCGGCCGGCAGCCCGATCCTCGCCGAGGAAAATGTCCAGGGCCACTACCGTGTCGACCCCGGCATTTTTCATCCCCGGCCGCATTATCTCCTGCAGGTGCGGGGCATGAGCATGCGCGACATCGGCATCCTGGACGGCGATCTGGTCGCCGTGCACCGCACACCCGAGGTCCGCAATCGACAGGTCATCGTGGCCCGCCTGGATGACGAGGTGACGGTGAAACGCTATCGGCAGGAGGGCAAGGTCGTCTGGCTGTTGCCCGAGAACGAGGAATTCGAGCCGATACGCGTGGACCTGAGCGAGCAGTCCATGATCATCGAAGGCGTTGTCGTGGGCGTTCTGCGTAACGGCGTGGTGCCGGGCAAGCTTCAGTGAACAACGGGCTGGCATCACTGCTGGCCAGTCCGGGAATCTGGCGGGCCAGCCGTGCGCCCGCATCATTCGACACCCTGCCCACCGGCTATCCGGCGCTCGATGCGCGCCTGCCGGGAGGCGGCTGGCCCGCCCGCCTGCTGACGGAATTTTTGCTGGAGCGTCCGGGGCTGGGTGAGCTGAGTCTCGTGATGCCGGTCCTGGCCCGCCTGCAGACCGAGGCGCGGGCCGCCGGCCATACCGGATGGGTGGTGTGGGTGACGCCGCCCCTGTTGCCTTATGCGCCGGCTCTGGCGGCAGCCGGGCTGGATCCCGGCGGCGTACTCGTCGTAAAAGCGGGTGAGCAGGACGGCGCGGATTCCGACAATGCCCTCTGGGCCATGGAACAGGCGCTGATTTCCGGTCATTGCGCCGCTGTTCTGGGCTGGCCGGGCCGGGCCGGGGATCGGCAGATTCGCCGGCTGCAGCTGGCTGCCCAGACCGGCGGTGTCCCGGCCATGCTGTTCCGTACCGCCGGCTCCTGGTCTGCGGCTTCCGCGGCGGCTCTGCGCCTGCGGCTGACGGCCCGCCAGGACGGTATCTGGCTCGAGGCGCTGAAAAGCCGCGGCGGCCGCCCCTTCGAGCTTCCTCTCGCCAGCCTGCTGCACGCCTGATCCGGACCCGGGACGATGCCGTATCCCGTGGCCTCACTGCCTCTGTTCGAAACGCAGCCGCCGGTGGTGGCGTCCACGGACCCTGTCGTATTCCGCAAGCCCGCGGGCTTGTGGGCCTGCCTGTATTTCCCCGCGCTGCCCCTGGAGGTTCATCGCTGCGAGGGCGTGGATGACAGGTGCATGGCGGTTTTCGAAGCAGGCAGGGTGCGGTTTGCCGGCGCCGGAGTTCGCGCGGCCGGGGTGGCTGACGGCTTGCCCCTGAATGCGGCCCTGGCCCTGTTTCCCGAGTTGCTCGTCAGGGATCGGCAGCCGGAACGGGAAGCCGCTTTGCTGCGCCGTCTGGCTGCCTGGGCCTGGGCCTACAGCAGCCGGATCAGTCTCGAACCTCCGGACAGCCTGCTGCTGGAGATTGCCGGCAGTCTGCGCCTGTTCGGCGGTCTGGAGGGGCTGAGCCAGCGGCTGGCGGCGGATCTTCGCCGCATGGATCACGAGGTGCTCATGGCCACCGCACCTACCCCGACGGCCGCCCTCTGGCTGGCCCGGGCCGGCGATCCCGGCATCACCGCGGGCGGGTCTCTGGCCAGTGTGCTGGGCCGGCTCCCCCTGGCGGTGACCCGCTGGCCCGCCGGGGTCCTGGAACGGCTGCATGGCATGGGGGTGGACCGGCTGGCGGATTGTCTGCGTCTGCCCCGGGACGGGTTCGCGCGCCGCTTCGGAAAAGCGCGGCTGGAATCGCTGGACCGGGCCACCGGACGCTGTCCGGATCCCCGGGCCGGGTTTTCGCCTCCGGAACGTTTCGAGGCGTCCGTGGATCTGCCGGCGGAAAGCCTGGACACCGATCGCCTGTTGCGCGCCAGTGAGCCGGTACTCACCCGGCTGGAGGTTTTCCTGCGTGCCCGGCAGGCCGGCGTCAACTGGCTGGCCATCGAGTTTCGGCACCGGTCGCATCCCGTGACCGGGATTCGTCTGCGCCTGGTGCGGCCGGCACGGCGGGCAGGCTATTTCCGGGAGCTGCTTGAATCCCGGCTGGAGCGGTTCAGGCTGTGCGCGCCGGTGATCGGCATGGCGTTCCGCAGCTCCCGGGCCGTGCGTCTGTCCGGCAAGGCGGCGAACCTGTTCGCGGCGGCTGAGTCCGGAGCCGAGACCCCGAGTCTGCACCTCATGGAGCGTCTGCGGGCCCGTCTGGGAGAGGAGGCGGTTCACGCCTTGTGCCTGTTGTCCGAGCACCGGCCGGAGTCGGCCTGGCAGGTGGCGGATCCCGGTTCGTCTCCGGGCACCCCGGCGCTGCCGCCGCGACCGTTCTGGCTGCTGGAGCAGCCGGTCAGTCTGGAAATGCGGGACGGCCGGCCCTGGGCTGGCGGTCCACTCGTGCCCGAGAGCGGGCCGGAGCGTATCGAGACCGGCTGGTGGGACGGACACGACGTAGCCCGTGACTACTACATTGCCCGGGACCCCGGCGGCGGCCGCCTGTGGATCTTTCGTGACTGCCGCGGCGAGCGTGCCTGGTATCTGCACGGCGTGTTTGGATGACGCCGGACTACGCTGAACTGCACTGCGTCTCCAATTTCAGTTTCCAGCGCGGCGCATCTCATCCCGAGGAACTGATGACCCGGGCCGATGCGCTGGGCTACCGGGCGCTGGCGTTGACGGACGAGTGCTCGGTCGCCGGCGTGGTTCGCGCCCACGAAGCGGGGCAGGGAGGTGGCTGCCGTCTGATTGTCGGTACCGAGATTACGCTGATCGAAGGTGAGACCCTCGTGCTGCTGGCCCGGAATCGCAGGGGGTATGCCGAGCTTTGCCGGCTGATTACCCGGGGCCGGCGCGCTGCCGTAAAGGGCGCTTATCGCCTCGGCCGTGACGACCTGGACGAAGGGCTCGACAACTGTCTTGCGCTCTGGATACCCGGAGCGGATCTGGCGGCAGGCCCGGAGCCGGGCGCGGGCTTGAAGGATACCGGCGGGTCCGCCCGCTGGCTGGTGGAACGCTTTCCGGAACGCGCCTGGATTGCCGCGGAACTCCTGGCCGGCGGCCGCGACCGGCAACGGCTGCAAACGCTGCAAAGCCTGGGCCGCTCTCTGGGGGTAGGGCTCGTTGCCTGCGGGGACGTGCATATGCATGTCCCCGGGCGGCGCCCGCTGCAGGACGTGCTGACGGCCATTCGCCTGAAAACGCCCGTGGCCCAGGCGGGCCGTAGGCTGTTTGCCAACGGCGAACGCCATTTACGCCGTCGCGAGCGGCTGGCGCGCATCTATCCGCCCGACCTGCTCGCCACGAGTGTTGCCATAGCCGAACGCTGTGACTTCGATCTGGGCAGCCTGCGCTACGAATATCCCGCCGAACTCGTGCCGCAGGGGCATACGGCGGCCAGCTGGCTGACTCATCTGACGTTCGAGGGGATGCGGCGGCGCTGGCCGGAAGGCGTTCCGGAGTTCGTGCGCGGCCTGGTCGAGCACGAGCTGGAACTCATCGGCGAGATGGACTACGAGCCGTACTTCCTGACCGTCCACGATATTGTGGCCTTTGCCCGGCAGCAGGGCATTCTTTGCCAGGGGCGGGGTTCGGCCGCCAACTCCGCGGTCTGCTTCTGCCTGGGCATTACCGAGGTGGATCCGGGCCGCATGTCCGTGCTGTTCGAGCGTTTCATCTCCCGGGAACGCAATGAACCGCCGGACATCGATGTGGACTTCGAACACGAGCGCCGGGAAGAGGTGATCCAGTACATCTATCGCCGCTACGGCCGGGACCGGGCGGCTATTGCGGCAACGGTGATCAGCTATCGGCCGCGCAGCGCGATCCGCGACGTGGGCAAGGCGCTGGGTCTGCATGAGCTGCAGATCGATCGTCTGGCTACCAGCATGAACTGGTGGGACGGACGCAGCGTCGAGCCGGAGCGCGTCCGCGAGGCCGGTTTCGATCCCGCCAATCCCGTAATTCACCGGTTGCTCACCCTCGTGGAGCAGCTGATCGGTTTTCCGCGCCATCTGTCCCAGCATGTCGGTGGGTTTGTGATCTCTGCCGGACCTCTCGATGCCCTGGTGCCCGTGGAGAACGCCGCCATGCCGGAGCGAACCGTGATCCAGTGGGACAAGAATGATCTGGAGGCACTGGGCCTTATCAAGGTGGATGTGCTCGGCCTGGGGATGTTGTCGGCAATTCGCCGGGGTCTCGACCTGATCCGCCTGTTTCGTGGCCGGACACTGAGCCTGGCCCGGGTACCCGCCGAAGATCCGGCGGTCTACGACATGATCGGTGAGGCCGACACCATGGGGGTGTTCCAGATCGAGTCGCGGGCACAGATGGCCATGCTGCCGCGCATGCGGCCGCGCTGTTACTACGACCTGGTCATCGAGGTCGCCATCATTCGGCCCGGGCCGATCCAGGGTGACATGGTTCATCCGTACCTGCGCCGGCGCGACGGTCTCGAAGCGGTGACTTATCCCAGCGAGGAGGTGCGCGGTGTGCTGGAGCGCACTCTGGGTGTGCCGATTTTTCAGGAGCAGGTCATGCAGCTGGCCGTGGTCGCCGCCGGCTTCTCCCCGGGGGAGGCGGATCGGCTGCGCCGCGCCATGGCGGCCTGGCGCCGCCGGGGCGGGCTCGGGCCCTTCGAGGAACGCCTGATCGAGGGCATGCGCCGCCGGGGTTACGACGAGGCGTTTGCGCAGCAGATATTCCACCAGATACAGGGCTTCGGCGAATACGGCTTTCCGGAGTCCCATTCCGCCAGTTTCGCGCTTCTGGTTTACGTTTCCGCCTGGCTCAAGCGCCATGAGCCGGCCATCTTCCTGTGCGCGCTGCTCAACAGTCAGCCCATGGGTTTTTATGCGCCTTCCCAGCTCGTCCAGGATGCGCGCCGGCACAGGGTAGAGGTCCGCGCGGTGGATGTGACCGTCAGCGGCGCCGAAGCCAGCCTGGAAAAACGCGCCGACGGCGAGCCCGCGGTACGGCTCGGCCTGGGCATGGTCAAGGGCCTGTCTGAAGGAGGCATGCAGCGGATCGTGGCGGCGCGCTGCGCCAGGCAGTTTGCCGACGTCGAGGACCTGGCCCGGCGCGCGGCCCTGGACCAGCGGGATCTCGGGGCACTGGCCGATGCCAATGCCCTGGAGTCTCTTGCGGGCCACCGTTACCTGGCGCGCTGGCGAGTTGCGGGCATTGAGGAGCCCCTGGCCGTTCTGGAGGGCATGTCGCCACCGGAGGCGGACCCGCTGCTGCCCCGGCCGGGCGAGGGGGCCGATATCGCCGCGGACTATCGCAGCGTCGGCCTGACCCTGAGAAAGCACCCGCTGGCACTGCTGCGCCGCCGGCTGGAGCGCCTTGGCGCCGTGCCGGCCGAGGCGCTATGGGCATGCGGGGACGGGGACCGTGTGTGTTATGCCGGCATCGTGATCAACCGCCAGCGGCCTGGCAGCGCCAAGGGCGTGACCTTCGTGACGCTGGAGGACGAAACCGGTCATGCCAACGTCATTGTCTGGAAACGTCTTGGGGAACGGCAGAGAAAGCCGCTGCTGACCTCCCGACTGATGGAGGTCAGAGGACGTATCCACCGCGAGGGAGACGTGCTGCACATCGTTGCGAACCGGCTTGCGGATCGCAGCGACCTGCTGGGTGCTCTGACGGTACGCTCACGGGACTTTCGCTGAAGGCGGGGTTCGGCGCCTGCCCGGCCGCCTCGTCAATGGTCAGGGCTTTCGGCGGACCATGAGCACCACGAGCCCCAGGCCCGCTCCGGCCAGACCGAGGGCGAGACCGAACAGCGCCAGATTGCGCTTGAGAAGCTGACCGAAGCTCTTGGGCCTGCGTTCGGACAGCCCCCCGGGCTCGGAATCCGCGGCCACCGCAACGACGGGGCTTGCGCCAGCCTGAGCGGCTGCCGGTCCGGCCGGCTGCCCCGCAGCATGGCCTGTTGTCCCGATCGCCAGATCGGCGGGTGCCGCAAGGGCAGGGGAGGCGCAGACCAGCATCATGGCCGCGAACCAGCCCAGGCCCATCCGCAGGGTCAGCCGGGCGATCCGGACCAGGTCAGGGCGACCGCTAGGACGGGAAGCATTCACGCAGCAACGATAACGTGGCGCAGCGCGCGGGTCGACCGCCAGGACCCAGCGGCATCGTGGCAACGATGGGCGGCCGGGCCGTTCAGTCGAAGTCATAGGCGTCGAGGTCGGACAGTTCCCGGGCGGCACGCTTCATTTCCATGTAATCCTCGATGCGCCGCCTCGCATCGCCCGGACGGTCGTCCGCGCCGATACTGTTCAGGAGGCCGTCGATGTCCTCTGCTTCATCGTCGAGTCCGTCCGCCACGTCGAGGTCATCCTCCTCGTCGGCTTCGGGCCCTTCGGGCACATCGCTGTCCTCGGACAATTCGTCCTCGGGAAGCTCGTCGGTGTCGTCCAGATCGGCCATGGCCTGCCCGCCGCATCGTTGAACAGGAAACTGGAATTCCGGCCACGGCGGCCGGCGCACTCAGCGACGTTATACGATCAGTCGGGCTTGCAGGCAAGTGACAGATTCATGGCTTGGGGCGCAGCCACGCGGAAGTCACGCAACCAGTTGATTGAGCTGGAATATCGGAAGAAGGATGGCAATGACGATGCCGAGCACGAGCAGGCCCATGAGGAGAATCAGCCCGGGTTCGAGGATGCCGAGCAACGTGCCGATCAGACCATCGACCTCCCGCTCCTGATTGGCGGCGGCCCTTTCGAGCATGTCCTCGAGTTCACCGCTGGCCTCGCCGCTGGAGATCAGGTGCACGGCCATCGGCGGGAACAGCCGGCTGGCCCCGAGCGAGCGGCCGATTGCCGCGCCCTCCCGGACTCTGAGCGCGGCCTCTTCGATGGCCTCACGCATGGGCACGTTGATAACGACCTCGCCGGCAATCCGCAGGGATTCGAGCACCGGCACGCCGCTGCCCGCGAGGATGCTGAGAGTGCGCGTGAAACGGGCGGTGTTAATGCCCTGAACCAGCTTGCCGATGATCGGGAGACGTAGCAGGAATCGATGGAAGCTGCGCCGGGGATCCGGCTTTCTCAGCAGCCAGCGCAAGAAAAAGCCCAACACAATCACGCCCAGAATCACCCAGTGTCCCTGGGCCCGGAAAAAGTCGCTCACACTGATCAGGGCCTGAGTGAAGGCGGGGAGTTCGGTGCCGGAGTTTTCGAATACGCCGACCACCTTGGGCACCACATAGACCAGAAGCAGAGACACGATCATAAGCGCCATGACCGTAAGGATGACCGGATAGATGAGCGCCTGGCTGACCCGTTGCCGAAGCGCCTGGCGACTCTCGGTAAAGTCGGCCAGCCGTTCGAGCACCGGATCCAGGTGCCCGGACTGTTCGCCCGCAGCCACCGTGGCCCGATAGATTTCCGGAAACGCCTGCGGGAATGCGCCGAGGCCATCCGCCAGGCTGTGGCCCTCCATCACTCGGGACCGGACGCCCAGGAGCACCGTCTTGATACGCGGACGGTCGTTTTGTTCGCCAACCGCGAGCAGGGTCTCTTCCAGCGGCATCCCCGAGCGAACGAGGGTCGCAAGCTGACGGGTCAGCATTGCCAGATCGGTGGCGCTCAGGCCGCGGCGGAACGTAAACAGGGACGTCGAGGTTTTCTCGGCCCGCTCGGCAATCTCCTCGACCTCGATGGGAAGAAGACTGCGCTCGCGCAGCAGCTGCCGGACCTGACGGGCCGTGTCGCCCTCGAGTACGCCCCGCTTCTGCTTGCCACGCGAATCGACCGCGGTGTATTCGAATGCGCCCAGGGCCTATTCCTCCCGGGTGACTCTCACGACCTCTTCCAGCGTCGTGGCGCCTTCCAGGACCTTGCGAATGCCGTCGTCGCGAATGCTCGGGGAAAGGGTCCTGGCATGCCGTTCCAGACTCTGCTCGCTTTCGCCGGTATGGATCATGGCGCGCATGTGGTCGTCCACCGGTACGAGTTCATAGATTCCCGTACGTCCCCGGTAACCGGTGCCGGAACAGGCCTCGCAGTTTCCCGGGTGGTAGAGAACCAGATCTTCCCGATCCGCTCCGGGATGCCCCTGAATCAGCCGCGTTTCCGCCTCCGTCGGAGGAGCGCCGACCCGGCATTTGTCGCACAGCACGCGAACCAGTCGCTGGGCCATCACGCCAAGCAGGCTGGAGGACAGCAGAAAGGGTTCGACCCCCATGTCCCGAAGCCGGGTCACGGCACCCACGGCCGTATTGGTATGCAGTGTGGACAATACGAGATGCCCGGTCAGACTGGCCTGCACGGCTATCTCCGCGGTTTCCAGGTCGCGGATCTCGCCGACCATCACCACGTCCGGGTCCTGGCGCAGGATGGCACGCAGCCCCCGCGCGAAGGTCATGCCTACCTTGGTCTGGACCTGGGTCTGGCCGATCCCGTCGATGTAATACTCGATCGGGTCCTCGACCGTCATGATGTTGCGGCTGGTCTCGTTGATGCGTCCCAGGGCCGCATAGAGCGACGTGGTCTTACCGGATCCGGTCGGTCCCGTCACCAGAATGATGCCGTTGGGCTTGTGGATGATGTCGCCGATCAAGTCCTCGGTCGCGGGGTCCATGCCCAGCTGGGCGAGATCCAGTCGGCCGGCCTGCTTGTCCAGCAGCCGCATGACGACGCGCTCGCCGTGACCAGACGGCATCGTGGATACCCGGACATCGACTGCCCGGCCGGCAACCTTCAGGGAAATTCGACCATCCTGGGGAACCCGCTTTTCCGCAATGTCCAGCCGCGACATGACCTTGATGCGCGAGACGATCAGGGGTGCGACGGCCCGTCGGGACTGGAGCACCTCGCGCAGGACACCGTCGATGCGAAAGCGCACGACCAGGCGGTTCTCAAACGGTTCGATGTGAACATCGCTGGCGCCTTCCTTGACCGCTTCGGTAAGCACTGCGTTGATCAGGCGGATAATCGGCGCATCGTCGTCGCTTTCCAGGAGGTCCGAGGGTTCCGGCAGTTCCTGGGCCACCCGGGACAGGTCCTGCTCGTCCTCCAGCCCTTCGACCATCTGGATCGCGGAGCCCGATCCGCCTTCGTAGGCTTCCTGCAGGGCCTGATCGAACTCGGCCTCCGGCACCCGGTTGATCTTCAGCGGCATCCCCGCGAAGCGCCGAACCTCCGCAAGGCTGACCGCCTTGAGTCCGGGCCGCGCCATGACCACGACGTGATCGTCTTCGTACTCCCGGATGAGGACGCCGTGACGCTTGGCGAAAGCAAAGGGGAGGGCGCGTCTGCCATCCCCGACGGCGGGGCCGTCCACGCCTTCGGCGGGGGCCAGTCCCGTGTCTATCTGAATCGATTCGGCTTCCACGCCCATGGCTACGGCTGGTCCGCGGGCTCTTCGTCGAACAGGTCCCGGGCGTCGAGTTCGAGTTCCTCCACCGGGTCCGGCGCCACGTAGCCCTCGGACGCCGGCAGGTTCTCTTCGAAGGCCGGAATGCCGGGCCGATCGATGTTCTTCAGAATTCCGGAGCGGTCCTGTCCCTGCTCGAGCAGCACGTCCCGCATCAGCCGGTATTTTGCGTTGGTTTCTATACTCGCCTGCACGCCGTCTTCGAGGATCACAGGGCGCAGGAAAACCATCAGCGTGCGTTTCGTGGTGGAAGCGCTCTGGGAGCGGAAGAGACTGCCAACGAGGGGAAGATCGCCCAGCAGCGGTACTTTTTCGTCGATTTCGATCAATTCATCGCCGACGAGACCGCCGAGGACGAGAATCTCGCCGTTTTCGATGATGACCTTCTGGGTGATGCTGCGCTGGTTGGTCACGAGATCAACGGCCAGCGCCGAGGCGATCTGACCGCTCAGGCTGGACTGTTCGAGATCCACGTCCAGCACCACCGCATTGCCTTCGTTGATCTGCGGTGTGATTTTCAGCGTCAGGCCCACGTCCTCGCGCTGAATGGTCTGGAAAGGATTGACCGATCCCTGGGCTGCGCCGGTATTCGTAAACTGGCCGGTCAGAAAGGGAACCTCCTGGCCTACCTTGATCTCGGCTTCCTCGTTGTCCATCGTCACGATGGACGGTGTGGACAGGATGTTCGTTGTCGCGTCGCCGAGCAGCGCGCGGACGATGACGGCCCAGTTGGTACCGCTGCTGCCGAAGCGTCCGCCCGCCAGGGACATGCCGTTGGGGATGGCGGCGAGGGCCTGGCCGAGCCCGGCGTCGCCGTCGTCTCCTCCGTCGGCGAGACCCGCGGCACCCGGCGCGACATCGCGAACGTTCAGCGCGCTGCTGAAGTTCGTGATGCCGACGATGTTGCCGTCATCCGAGCCGTCGATGACCCACGAAACGCCGAGTTCGGCGGCCTTGTCCAAGCCGACCTCCGCGATGATGGCCTCCACCAGGACCTGGGCGCGGCGGATGTCCAGCTTGGCAATGACCTGGCGAAGGGTGCGCATGACCTCCGGCGGCGCCGTAATGATCAGGGCGTTCGTGGCTGCGTCGGCCCAGATAATGACGTCCTCCGGACGCAGCCGGTTGGCGCCCCCGCCGCCGCCCGCGGCAGGTGCACCGCCGCCGGCCTGGCCGGTTTGTGCCTGAATCTGCTGCGTGGCCTGTTCCTTGAGGCTGGCGGACAGCTCCTCGGCGTCGGCATAGCGCAGATAGATCACCTGCGTGTTGCCGCCTTCCTCGAGAGGCGTGTCCAGGTGCGTGATCAGCGCCCGCAAACGCAGCCGCGAATCCATGTCGCCGCTGATCAGCAGGGAATTGGTACGCTCATCCGCTACAAGGCCGAGCGGCGTGCCCCCCTCCCCGGTACGGCCGGTGGCCTGGTTCAGGGCGGTGATCGTCCTTACAACCTCGGATGCCGAGGCATTCTCCAGCGGCAGTACTTCGATCTCGTCGTCGCCGGCCTGGTCGATTCGGTGAATGATCCGCAGGATGCGTGAAACGTTGGCGGCCCTGTCGGAAATGATCAGGACGTTGGACGGCGGATAGGCGGCTAGGTGCCCGGCCTGAACCACGAGGGGACGCAGAACCGGAACCAGCTGGGCAGCCGCCACGTTCTCGATTTCGACGACCTGGGTCACGAACTCGTCCCTCGGTCGCTGTTGCCCGGCATCGGTCAGGCCGGCCCCGGCCATCTGGCGGGCATTGGCGTCGGGCATGATCTTGGTGACATCACCGGACGGAACGGCAACGTAGCCGTTGACCTCGAGGATCGAAAGAAAGGCTTCGTAAAATGCGGCGGGGCTCATGGGGGTGGACGACAGCATGGTGACGTCCGCCTTGACCCGCGGGTCGACGATGAAATTCTGCCCGGTAACCTCGCTGACCGCCTCGATGATCTGGCGGATGTCCGCATCCTTGTAATTGGGGGTGATCGTGGGCCCGCCCTGGGCAAAGGCCGCCGGACCGGCACAGATCACGGTCACCATGGCCGCGCAGCACAGGCTGACCCACCGTGACAGGCCGGCTGTCCCTGAGATGCTCGTGGAGATTATGGTTTTTTTCATTCCGTGGCGTCGCCCTGTTGGCCGTCCTTGCCCTTCGTGTTGAGCTGGCTGGTGTCCAGCGACAGTACTTCCGTCTGTCCGCTGCGTTCCACGGTCACCGTGACCTGGCTCGAATCGCCGAGGCTGCGGAATATTTCCATACCGCGCGCCGGATCGTCCAGCGCCATCCCGTTGATCTGAGTGACCAGATCGCCCGGCCGCAAGCCCAGCTGCCCGAACTGCTGCCGCTGGCGGCCCGGATAGACGCGATAACCCTGCTGACGTCCATCCTTGAATACCGGTTGCGGCCGTATGATGTCCGTGAGCCGGATATCAGTTTGCTGAATTGCCTGGCGAATACTCGTGGAACGCGCCACCGGCGCCTGCCGTCGGGTCGAACTCGTTTGGCGGGTTGTGCCGGCCAGCTCCTCGCTGCGCGGCAGACGCAGTTCCTCGAGCCGCCCGGCGCGTTCGAGAATGACCCGGTCCAGCCGGATCGCGTGAATATTTGCGCCACCGGGTACGGCATCGTTGAGCTCGTAGACTTTCTCCTCACCATTGCCTTCGGCGATGATCGCCATGGACTGCTGGTCGGCCGAAGCCGCGATCGTCCCCTTGAGCTTCAGATTGAGCTGGGTCTCGGGAACGTCTTCGAGGTCCTGTGCCGGGGGAGCCGCCTCGACGGCCTTCGCTTCGCCGAACAGGTGTGCGTTGGCAATGCGGTCGGCATTGACGCCGGTGGACGCCGCGGGCCCGGCGCTCGCTTCCGATGAACTGCTGGTGAAAGCCGGCGGCGGCGTCTCGGCGGGCGTGGGATAGAGTGACCACGCCATCCGGCCGAGCTGCCAGCCGATGGCAACGGTGAGCAAGGCGCAAATCCACGGAGGCGCGACAGCCGAAACCTTCACCCATGCCTGTTCGGGCGACAGCTGGGAGAGCTGGTCAAATCGCGAGGACAGCCCGCTCATGGGCTCGTCCATCGACCGTTGTGGATAGACATTCCTCGCATGATACGCGCTGTTCAGAGGGCCCTACAAGCAGATGCGCGCGTTGGGACAATGGTCGCAATGTCAACCCCTTGTCACCCACGCACGTCGGCCATATAAATGTTCGTGGGCGGCGTGTTCCGCCATCGCCGCGAACCGGACTTGAGCGACCCTGACTGAGAACATGACCGACCCCAAGGAAAACGCGGAACAAGGCCTCGTCGTCGAGGAGGAACGGCCCAAGCTGAAACGGCCGTCGATGTACCGTGTCATTATGTTGAACGACGACTACACGCCCATGGAGTTTGTGGTGGACGTCCTCGAGCGATTTTTCGGCCTGGACCGGCATAGCGCGACCCGGATCATGCTTGAGGTGCACACGAAGGGTCGCGGGATTTGCGGAACATTCACCTTCGATATCGCCGAGACCCGCGTGGCCCAGGTCATGGAGTACGCGCGCCATCACCAGCACCCCTTGCAATGCACAATGGAAGAGGCCTGATACATGCTCAGCAGCGAGCTTGAATATTGCCTGAATGAAGCCTTTCGGAACGCCCGGGAAAAGCGTCACGAATTCCTGACTGTGGAGCACCTGTTGCTTGCGCTCCTGGACGTGCCCGGAACGGTGGACATTCTCAAGGCCTGCGGTGCGGACTCGGGACGGCTACGACGGGAACTGACCGAGTTCGTTGACGAGACAACGCCGCGACTGGCGGAGGACGACGAGCAGGAAGTGCAGCCCACGCTGGGCTTTCAGCGAGTGCTGCAGCGGGCAGTGTTCCACGTCCAGTCCAGCGGTAAAAAGGAGGTTGCCGCCTCGAACGTGCTCGTCGCCATATTCGGCGAGAAACAGTCCCATGCCGTGTACCTGCTGAACCTGCAGGACGTGACCCGGCTGGACGTCGTCAACTTCATTTCTCACGGGGTAGCCAAGAGCTCCGAAGAGACGGCTGAAAACCGGGCCGCAAGCGAGGAGCCCGAGCGAGAGGCTGACGCCGATCCGCTGGAGAAGTTCACCACCAACCTGAACCGTCAGGCCCGGGAAGGCAGGATCGACCCCCTGATCGGCAGAACGCTGGAAATCGAGCGGACCATCGAGATTCTGTGCCGCAGGCGCAAGAACAACCCCCTCTACGTCGGCGAGGCCGGAGTCGGCAAGACGGCGCTCGCCGAGGGACTGGCGCTGATGATCGAGGAGGGCAACGTGCCGGACGTCCTTTCGGACTGCACGATTTTTGCCCTGGACATGGGAACCCTGGTGGCCGGGACGAAATATCGCGGCGACTTCGAGAAACGGCTGAAAAGCGTCGTGGCGGCCCTGCGGGAGAACCCCGGCGCCATCCTGTTCATCGACGAAATCCACACGGTCATCGGCGCCGGTGCGGCGTCGGGTGGCGTGATGGACGCCTCCAATCTCATCAAGCCGGTCCTGGCGAACGGGCAGCTCCGCTGCATTGGGTCGACGACCTATCAGGAGTACCGCGGAATTTTCGAGAAGGATCACGCGCTGGCGCGCCGTTTCCAGAAAATCGATGTGCCGGAGCCGACCATTGACGAGACGGTGGAGATCCTCAAGGGGCTGCAGAGCCGCTTCGAGGAACACCACGGCATTACCTACAGCGATGACGGTCTCAAGGCGGCGGCGGAACTTTCTGCCCGCCACATCAACGACCGGCATCTGCCGGACAAGGCGATCGACGTCATTGATGAGGCGGGCGCCAGTCTGCGTTTGCAGATGCCATCACCGGACGAATCGGTTGTCGACGTGGCGCACGTGGAGTCCGTGGTCGCCAAGATGGCCCGGATCCCTCCGAAAAGCGTGTCCGCGTCCGACCGCGACCTCCTGAAGAACCTGGAGCGCAATCTGAAGCTCGTCATTTTCGGTCAGAACGAGGCCGTGGAGACCTTGTCGGCGGCCATAAAGATGGCCCGATCGGGGCTTCGGGACGACAACAAGCCGGTCGGATCGCTCCTGTTCGCCGGCCCCACGGGCGTTGGTAAGACAGAGGTCACCCGCCAGCTGGCAATGGCCCTGGGCGTGGAACTCGTGCGCTTCGACATGTCCGAGTACATGGAGCGGCACACGGTGTCCAGGCTGATCGGCGCGCCGCCGGGCTACGTGGGCTACGACCAGGGCGGGCTGCTCACGGAGGCGATCAACAAGAATCCTCACTGTGTGCTGCTGCTGGACGAGATCGAGAAAGCCCATCCGGAGGTGTTCAATCTCCTGCTGCAGGTCATGGACCACGGCACGCTGACCGACAACAACGGGCGCAAGGCGGATTTCCGCAATGTGATCATCGTGATGACGACGAACGCGGGGGCTCACGAGATGAATCGCGGCTCGATCGGTTTCACGCAGCAGGATCATTCATCCGACGGCCTGGCTGCGATACAGAAACTGTTCACGCCGGAGTTCCGCAACCGGCTGGACGCCACGATCGAGTTCAAGGCTCTGGACCGCGATACCATCAGCCGGGTGGTGGACAAGCTGATCCTGGAGCTCGAGGCGCAGCTGCAGGACCGGATGGTGACCCTCGAGCTGACCGACGCTGCCCGCGAATGGATCGCCGAAAAGGGCTACGACCCGAAAATGGGCGCACGACCCATGTCGCGCGTGATTCAGGAGTTCATCAAGCGCCCGCTGGCCGAGGAACTGTTGTTCGGCAGCCTGGTGGACGGCGGGCACATCCGGGTCGGCGTCTCGAACGATGCCGAACGGCTCGTGCTGGACGTGGAGGCACTCGAAGAGCGGGCGCCGGTCAGCCAGGAATAGGCTGGCCGGGGCCGGGCAGGCCTACCGGCCGCGGTAGACGATCCGGCCCTTGCTCAGGTCGTAGGGCGTCAGTTCGACCGTGACGGAATCACCGGTCAGGATCCGGATGTAATTCTTGCGCATGCGGCCGGAGATGTGCGCGGTTACGAGGTGCCCGTTCTCCAGTTCCACCCGGAATGTCGTGTTCGGCAATGTCTCGACGACTTTGCCTTCCATCTGAATTGCGTCTTCTTTCGCCATGAGGCGTTGTTTGTCCTGCCGAAAAAGCCGACGCATTGTGGCGAATCGAGGAGCGCATTTCAATGCGTTCCCGGGGATTCAGGGCGCCTCCCCCGGTATCGGCAAGGCCGGGGCACCCGGCATTTCCGACCAGTCAGTGGGTTCCGCGGCCCTGTTGACCAGCGGCAACAGGTCGGCCAGAAACTCGGCTCGGGGAATCAGCGTGGCGCCAAGGCGGTCCAGGTGCGGGTTGGGCAGCTGGCAATCGATCATGGGCCAGCCGCGCGCCTGGAGCCGGGCCGCGAGATGAGCCAGAGCCACCTTGGACGCGTCGGCCACCCGGCTGAACATGGATTCACCAAAGAACATGGTTCCCAGCGACACGCCGTAGATCCCTCCGACCAGCCTGGAGTCGCGCCAGACCTCGACCGAGTGAGCGTATCCCAGGCGGTTCAGCTGGCTGTAGGCGGCGGCCATTTCCCTGGTAATCCAGGTACCGGCGCGGGGATCGTCCGCGCGGGTGCAGCCCGCCACCACGTCGTCGAAGGCCTGATCCACCGATACTTCGAAGCGTTCCGGGCGCGCCGCCCGGCGCAGGCTGCGGTTGACCCTCAGCCGGCCCGGGTAGAGCACGCAGCGCGGGTCCGTGCTCCACCCGAGGATCCGCAGACCGTCCTCGTACCAGGGAAAGATACCGTTGCCATAGGCCGCCAGGAGTCGTCGGGGATCAAGGTCGCCGCCGGCGGCAAGAAGCCCGTTGGGTTCGGACAGCGCGGTGGAGGGGTCGGGGAACTCGATGCGGTCGGGACGCAGCCAGGTGATGGTCGCAGGGCCGCTCACGTCAGTGCGAAATCCGGTCTGCGGAACGGGAGCTCGGCGTCGGCATCTTCGATATACGCTTCCACCGCGTTGCGTTCCCGCCGCAGGTAGTCATCAATGGCGCGGCCGAATTCCGGGTGGCCGACCCAGTGAGTGGAATAGGTCCGTGTGGGGCGAAATCCGCGACGCAGTTTGTGCTCGCCCTGGGCCCCCGGTTCGAAGCGATCGAGCTCGTGGCGTATCGCGTACTCGATTCCCTGGTAGAAGCAGGTCTCGAAGTGCAGGCTGTGGTAGTCGGCCCCCGCGCCCCAGTAACGCCCGTAAAGGGCACCGGCCCCCTGGAAGCAGATGGCGGTTGCCACGGCCTCACCCTGGATTTCGGCCAGCGCGATCGCCAGTGCCTCCGGCATGGTCTCCCGAATTTCCTCGAAGAACGCCCGATTCAGGTAGGGGCTGTTCCCCCGCATGAGGAATGTGCGCTCGTAAAAGGGATAGATCCGGTCCAGGAGATCGTCGGTGAGGGCGTCGCCGTTGATCCACCGGAAGCCGATGCCGCATTCCTTGACCCGCCGGCGCTCGCGTTTGAGCTTCTTGCGGCGCGCCGATCTGAAGGTCGCCAGAAACGCGTCGAAATCGGCGTAGCCCTCGTTGGTCCAGTGAAACTGGCAATCGAGGCGGGGCATGAGGCCGTGACGGCCGGCGCTGGCCAGGGTGTCGTCGTCGCCGAACAGAAGGTGGAGGGACGACAGGCCATGCTCCCGGGCCTGCGCGATGCTGGCTTCAACCAGAAAGTCCATCACGTCCCGGCGCTGGCCGGCGGCCATCAGCCTGGGCCCGGTGGCGGGCGTGAACGGGATTGCCGAGACCAGCTTCGGATAGTAGTGCAGGCCGCTGCGATGGAATGCCTGGGCCCAGGCAAAGTCGAAGACGAATTCGCCCCAGGAATGAGCCTTCTCGTAGAGCGGCAGGGCACCCACGAGTGCGCCGTGGTCGTCATGGGCCAGCACATGGCTGGGGGCCCATCCCGATTCCACCCCTACCGAGCCGCTATGCTCCATCGCCGCGAGAAACTCATGCGCAAGGAACGGGTTACCGGCCGGGACCAGAGCATTCCAGGCCGCTGCGTCCACGTCGTCCAGCGACTGGATGAATGTGGCCTTCACGGCGCCGGGCTACACCGCCTCTGCCATCTCCACTTCGGGGGCCTCGCCGATCGATTCGAGAAACTTCTCTGCGTCCAGTGCGGCCATGCAGCCGGATCCGGCGGACGTCACCGCCTGGCGGTAGATGGGGTCGGATACGTCGCCGGCCGCGAACACGCCCGGCACGCTCGTGGCGGTCGCGTTTCCCTGAATGCCCGAATTCACGATGATGTAGCCGTGATTCATTTCGAGCTGGCCTTCGAAAATACCGGTATTCGGTGAATGGCCGATCGCGATGAATACGCCGCTCAGCGTGCGGTCCTGGGTTGCATCGGCGTCCAGCGTGCTGCGGACGCGCATCCCGTTCACTCCGGTCTCGTCGCCCAGCACCTCGTCGAGTACGTGA
>JARFQW010000092.1 GCA_029287575.1 Gammaproteobacteria bacterium
TATTGGAAGGGTGGTCCGGCATAGGCGGGGAATGGTAGGGAAAGGCGTAGCATAGAGAAAGACATCAACTGAAATGGCACCCATGGAGCAAGGAGACGCGGCCGGACCATCGCCGGCGGACCCGGGGCTGCGGCGCGCGGCGGACGCGCTGGCCTCCGGCCGGACGGACGAAGCGCTCCGCCTGGCGGAGCCGCTGGCCCGCGCCGGCCACGTGGCGGGGATTCTGTTGGCCGCTCAGGCGCATGCCGCCCGGGGGCGGCCAGGGCAGGCCGAACGGCTGCTTCGCGGCGGTGCGGCCCGTCATCCGGGCGAGATCCGCCTCTGGGAGGCGCTCGTCCAGTTTTACCGGCAGCGCGGCCTTGGCGCTCCCGCGGCCGAGTGCCTGGCGCACGCGGCGCGGGCCCACGCGGCGCGGGGCGATCTCGAGCGGGCCCTTGCCTGTCTGGCCCAGGCCCGCGGGCTGGACCCGGGCAATGCCGCGCTGATTCACGACTACGGCGTCGCCTGTTTTCACGGCGGGCACGCCGAAAAGGCCGAAACGGCCTTCCGGGAGGTGCTGCAAGCCGAACCGCGGCACGATCTGGCCCGCCTGAATCTGGCTCGCGCCCTGGAGCGCCTGGAGCGGCTCGATGAGGCCGCTGCGCTCTACAGGGAGCTCATTGCCTCGCGCCCGGACGAGCCGGCTCCCGCCCGGGAGTACGCGTGGCTGCTGCGATCCGCGGGAGAGTTCGAGGCAGCCGAGCGAGAGTTCCGGCGTGTACTGGAGCGCTGGCCGGCAGACCCCGAAGCTTCGGTCGGTCTGGCCGGTCTGTTGGAAATGCGCGGCGAGGCGGCGGCCGCCCGCGGGCTGCTGGAGGGCCTTCCCGAGGCCGCCCGAGGCCGCCCGGACGGGGCGCTGAGCCAAGCCCGTCTGCTCAGGCGGGCCGGGGAAGCGGCAACCGCCCGAGATCGGCTTTCCGCCGTGGCCGCGGCGGCCGCGCGGGACCCGGCGCTCGCGCCCCGCTGGCACTTCGAAATGGCTGCGGCCCTCGATGCCCTCGGCGAAGCCGGGCCGGCCTTTGCCGAGGCGACGCTGGCCAACGGCATGCGGGTCACCGGCTGGGACCGGAACTCGCACCGGGCCTGGGTGGACCGGTTGATTGCGGCCTCCGGCGGCGACGCATTTTCCGAGGAACAGGCGCCGGGCCGTTCTCGCGCGGGAGCCGGAACGGTCGATTCCGCCGAAGACCAACCCACGCCGTTATTCATCGTGGGAATGCCCCGTTCCGGGACGACCCTGGCCGAGCACCTGCTGACCGGTTTCGGGAACGTCGTGGCCTGTGGCGAGCGCAACGACATGCTGCGCCACGCCGCGTCGATTACCGGCTATCCGGAGACCCTCGCCAGGCTGGGCGCCGCGCCGCTTGCCGAGCTGGCGACCGCGTACCTTGGTGATGCGCAGGCCGGGACGATTCTCGTCGACAAGATGCCGGTGAATTTTCTTCATCTGGGTCTGATCGCCCGCGTGTTTCCCAACGCCAGGGTGATCCACTGTGTCCGCGATCCGCTGGACACCGCCTTGTCCTGCTACTTCCAGGACTTCACGGCGCCGTTTCTCGGTTTTGCGAACGACCTGGTCGACCTGGGCTGGTACTGGCAGGACTACCGCCGTCTGATGGATCACTGGCGCGCGGTGCTGCCGCTGGCCGTGTTCGAGCTGCCGTACGAGTCCCTGGTGGCCGATCCCAAGCCCTGGGTGCGCCGGCTCGGGGAGTTCGTGGGCGCCGAATCCGCCTCCGTTGCCGCACCGGATCCCGGCCGCTTCATCGCGACCAACAGTGCCGCGCAGGTACGCCGGCCCGTTTCGGACCGCGCCGTCGGACGCCACCGGCGGTACCTGGAAGAACTCGCGCCCCTGAGCCGGCTGTTGAACCTCAGCCCGCGCTGATCGCCGCCCGCAAACGCTCGCAGACCCGGTCCATCGACGCCTCGGACAGCCCTGGGAAGAAGGGCAGGGCCAGGCAGCGATCCGCGGCCGCCGCGGTGACCGGCAAGGGCCCGCGCCGCGAGGCCGGGTCCTTGGCATAGGGCGGAAGCTGGTGGATGGCCGGGAAGTAGTGGCCGTTCCCGATGCCGTCGGCGGTCAGCCTGGCCGCCACCCGGTCCCGGAGGCCGGGTCCGGGGGGTACGCGCACGACGTAGGTAAACCAGGCGATGCGCTCTCCGGGTTCTGCCGGGGCCGGCAGATCGAGTCCGGCCGCTCCCGACAGCCTTTCGCTGTAGCCGGCGGCAAGGCGGGCACGGGCCGCGATCAGCTCCTCGAGTCGGGTCATCTGCGCCACACCCAGTGCGGCGTGGAGTTCGGACAGTCTGAAATTGAAACCCGGCGCCGGATCGACGAAGGGTTCGCCGCCGCCGGTTCGCCCATGGTTCCGGAGACGGCGGCAGCGCTCGAGCAGTGCCATATCGTCACTGACAATCGCGCCTCCCTCGCCGGTCGTGATCAGCTTGTTGGCGTAGAAACCGAAAACGCCGGCCCGCCCGCCCGCGCCGGCCCGAAGACCGTCCCGCTCACTCCCCAGGGCCTCGCAGGCGTCTTCGATCAGGATCAGTCCCGCGGAATCCGCGAGTTCCCGAAACGACGCCATGTCGGCAAGCCGCCCGAACAGATGCACAAGCAGGATGCCCCGGGTTCTCGGTCCCACGCGTTCGGCGGCCGACCGGGGGTCCAGGTTCAGCGTCACCGGATCGATGTCCGCGAAAACGGGCTGTGCGCCGACCCGCCGGATCGCATTGGCGGTGGCCACAAAGCTCAGGCTCGTCGTGATCACTTCATCGCCGGGCCGGATGCCGGCGGCTTCCAGGGCCAGCTGAAGGCCGCTGGTCCCTGAGTTTACGCCCACCGCCCCGGCGACCCCCGAGGTCGTGGCAAGCGCGGATTCGAATGCCTCCAGGGCCGGGCCCAGGCTGAGCCGACCGCTTTCGAGGACGGTCTGCACGGCGGCGCGCTCCGCCGGCCCGATATCGGGCCGGGCGAGGGGAATCGGCGGGGTCAAGGGAAACCGTCCGTGGACGCTTGGGCGCCCTCCGGCGTATGGGTGCGACCGGGTTTCAAATCAGCTGTCGACAAAGGCCGGCGCCCCCGTGGCAGTCAGCGGGAGGGCGCGCTTGTGCAGCAGAGTCGCCCTGTCCGGAGCCCCGGCCAGGAGATCGGCAATACGCTCCCCGGCGCGGCCGTCTCCGTACGGATTCCGGGTGTCTGCGCAGCGTTGCCGGGTTTCCGGGAGCAGGGCCTCACGGAGGGCCGCGACGATTCGATCCGTGTCGGCCGGCACGTCGACCACGTTGGCGGCTCGGGTACGGCCCGCCTGGCGGCGGCCGATGTTGACCGTGGGCAGGCCGACGGATGCGGACTCCATGATTCCGCTGGACGAGTTTCCGGCAAGCGCACCGGCCTCCCGGAGCAGGGCCCAGTAGAGCGAAGGGTCCAGATTTACCATGAGCCGCGCGTCCGGATGCTGCGCGCAATACTCGCGGGCCGCCGCCATGATCCGGTAGCTGCCGGCATCGGCGTTGGGGAAGCAGAAAATCACCGGGTGGCCCAGCCTGCGCAGGGCCGTCATCATGGCTTCGGCCTCCACGGTCGTATCCCTCTCCAGCGTTACCGGGTGGTAGGCGACGACGCAGCTGCGGCGGTCCACCCGAACGCCGAGCGCGGTCTCCAGCTCGGCGCGGGTCGCCACGTTCCCGTTCCGGAGATAGTCCAGCGACGGGGCGCCCGTGCAGTGGACGCGCCAGCCTTCCTCGCCCATGGCGCGAACCCGCCGGGCGGCCTCGGCGGTTGGCGTGAAGTGCAGGTGGGCGAGCTTGGTCAGCGCGTGCCGCACCGCGTCGTCGATGGCGCCCTCGCTGATCTCGCCGCCCTCGATGTGGGCAATCGGGATTCGCAGCGCGAGAGCCGCGGACGCCGGCGCCAGCATCTCGTAACGATCCGCGATCAGCAGGAGCATGTCTGGGCGCATGCGGGCCAGCGTGTCGGCCAGGGCCAGCGTGGCCACGCCGGTGGTCTTGGCCATGCCCGCATCGCTGTCGGAACTCAGCAGGCACTCCAGCCGTTCCTCGATGGCGAAGCCGGCGGCCTCGATGTCGTCCACGGTGTGTCCGAAGGCCGGCGACAGGTGGGCGCCGGTGACAATCAGCCGCGGATCCAGATCGGCGTGCTCCAGCAGGCGCTGCAGCGGCCACCGGAGATGGCCGAAATCCGCCCTCGACGTCGTGAGTACGGCAATCTTGCGCATGAGCGCATTATTCCCGGACGGAGGGCAACGAAAAAGGCCCGGCGCGTCGCGCCGGGCCCCGAAGATCGAACCTCTGGTCCGTCAGTCCGGCGATCCGAACGGGATCTGGACACCAATGTTGGCGATCAGGTCCTGCTCGGTGCTGTCCGTGCTGTCCTGGAAATCGAGACGCCAGCGCAATTCGGTGCGCAGGGCAATCCCGCCGTTGTTATCGCCCAGGTCGGTCAGGAACCCGAAGGCCAGGGACGCGGCGGAGTTTTTGTCGCTGTCGCCTTCGTCCCGGTCCTTGTCGATATAGCCGTAGCCGCCGAGCAGATAGGGGGAAATGCGGTTGTCACGGTAAAACACCGCCATGGCGTCGATATCGAAGCCCCACATCTCGGTGTCGTCGAATCCGCTCAGGTCGTAGTAGTACGCGCCGACCTCCAGGTTCCAGGCCTCGCCCATGACAACACCCGCGGCGATGTGCCCGCCGACGTCGTCATCCACGGCCCGGCTGTTGTCCACCCAGATCACGGATGCCATGGGGGCGACGTACCATTGCCCCGGCTGGTCCTTTGCCAAGCCTGCGTTGGAGACCAGGACGCCGGCCGCCAGCGCCACGAGTGCCTTTGTTCTCATTGTGCTCCTCCTCCCGTGCCGCCTGAAATATTCCGGGAAGCTGATGTGCCGCCGGCGGCTTATTCGCGCTTTGTTTTATAAACGCGCGGATTTGCGAGGGATACTACCGGAAATGTCCGAGGCTTGGGAAGCGTCGCATCCGGCCGTGTACCCCGCTCATCCGCCGACGCCGGATTCCTTGACCAGCTCGTCCCGGCGGCGAAGGATCGCCCGCATCTGATCCTGGATCAGGAGGTCCCCCATCTGGAGCCGCAGCTGTTCCAGGCTCAATCCCTGCAGAGCCTCCACGAGGTCCCCGGACATCACCAGGTCCACCTTGCGGATGTCCTTCGGACGACCGGTATTGAGTCGGAAGCCCCGGGAATGGTCGATCAGGTACAGCATCCAGCTGTCCTTGTCGTAGACGATGTTCTGGAGGGTCCGGTCGACGTTATAGATCAGCGTGTCGAAGGCCACCATCAGGTTGTACTGCTCCGACAGCGGGCACCAGCCGGAGGCCGCCACGCCCTGTTCCTTCCGGTCCAGCTCGCTGATCAGGTTCTCCACCCAGAACTGCATGGCGCCGGCCCGGCCATCGATTTCGCGGCCCACCGTTACCGGCACGAGGTCGAGCCCCAGCATCCTGTCCAGCTTGTAAGCCGCCACCTCATGCTCCCAGCGATCGCTGTTGTCGACCAGCCGCTGCCTCTGGCGCCGGCTGCTGGCTTCGATCGGCGTGGATTCCGTCTTGAACAGAGCCGAGTATTCGTTGCCCTGATGCCGGATCGTGACCTTCTGGGGCTTGGTGACTCCCTGGCCCACATCCTCGATGGCCACGATCTCTCCCGTTGCCAGGATCCGCTCGAGTTCATCGTCGGTGGTCGCTCCGGGGCGCTGGCCGACGCGGCGAGGCAACGGCTCGATCGGAACCGGGCCGGCCTGGCCGGCGTAGAACGCCTGCAGGGTGTTGCCTTCGATAACCAGCGCCGAGGGCCTGCCTTCGTAAACTGCCTTGAGCATGCCCGTATCAATCATCACCGCGCGGCCCTTCATCCGCGAGTGCTGGGACGAGTCCCGGGTCGGCGTATGCCCGACCACGACCCGCTCGGCCCCGAGGGTCTCGAGCTGGCGCTGGAGATGGATCACCTCGGTCATGGGATGGCACCATGATGTGCCGCGATACCAGACCGGCCCGTCCGCGTCGAACATGGGGCTGGCCATCAGGTTCTCGAGCCGGTCGGCGAGATCCGCATCCTCCGCGTTCCTGGCTGCGGCCACGCGGTCATTGAAGGGCGTTTCCGGCCCGAGGGTGCCGGCGGTCGTGAGTTGCCCGAAGACGTCCAGGTAGGCACGTATGTCGGTGGCCGCCGTGTCGTTGATAGTTTCCGGACCGCGCTTGCTGATCATCCCGGACAATCCGGCGTGCACGAACGCCGTGCTGTTGATGACAATCAGAACCGGCTTGTCCAGCAGCCAGCGGCCATACGTACCCTCCGGCGAGAACGCGTCGCGATGGGCGAAAAAGCCCGTGGGGAACGCCGCATCGAAGCTGGCCTGTGCATCGGCGCCGTCGGCCGGGCCCGTTCGTTCGAGCCACGCGGAGTATTCCCGGGCGCGCCGCTCATCGCTCGCATCGGCGGCAAACGCCGCGTACTCCTCGGCGCTGACGTAGTCGAGTTCGCCGGTGAGGTTCATCACCTCATGGTTGCCGAGAATCAGGTGGACTTTTCCCCCGGCCTCGGCCGCTTCGGATTCCAGGCGCATGAGCAGATCCATCACATCCCGTGACCGGGGTCCGCGATCGACCAGATCGCCGAGGCTGACGAGATGGTTCGATCCGCCGCTCCATGCCCCGGTTTCGTCGATCAGGCCGGTCTGCCGCAGCGAGGCAAACAGCTCGTCGTAGGCGCCATGCACGTCACCCACGGCCACGATGCGGTTCACGCCGTCCCAGCGCCACGGTGTCTGCGCCCCTGCCTCCGGGGCGAGCGCCAGCAAGGCCGCCGGCATCAGCGCCAGGATGGCGGCGGTGCGCCGCAGCATGTCCATCAGTGTTCTCATTAGTCGACGTCCCCCCCCGAAGCCCGCATTTCAGGATAAGCCAGCCGCTGCGGTCATGCCACGAAGGGTTGCCGCCGGGGTGTACCTGGCCTACCTTGGCGTTTTCCGCTTTCGGAGATTCCAGAGTGCGCCGAGTTGTGACCCCGGGACTGATGCTGGCCTTGATGCTGGCGCTCGCCGGCTGCGAGTCCACGCTACATGACCCGACGGAGTACCATCGGCACAGCATGAGCGGCCTGCGCGAGGAGCCGGGGAACGCGGAAACGCTCTGGTTCGAGGTCCGCACGGACAGCCTCTATCCCGAGGACAGCGAGGAGGCCGAGGCGGCGCGCATGAAGTGGCTGCAGGCGTGGCTGGACCGGCGCGGGCTGTGTCCCCACGGCAACGAAATCGTGGCCCGGGAGGCGATCGACCGATCGGAGATGAATCCCTACGGGTTCAATCTCCGCTACCGGCTGAAGTGCCTGCCACCCTCGGCGGCAGAGGCCGGCGGGTGACATGGGTCAAGATCCGGCGCTGCTGGCAGCGCTAGTCTGGGAGCGGGCCGAGGAGGCCAAATGAGGCTGTTGACATGTTGACTGCTGTTTTCGACCGGGATCTCATCCAGCGCTATGACGGACGGGGACCCCGCTACACGTCGTACCCCACGGCCGTGCAGTTTCACGAGGGCTTCTCGGCGGCGGACTATGCGCGTGTCGCAAGAGCCAGCAACGGCCCCGACCCCGCGAACAACCCGCTGTCGGTCTACGTGCATATCCCGTTTTGCCACTCCCTTTGCTACTACTGCGGCTGTCACAAGATCGTCAGCCGGCACCAGTACAGCGCCGACGAGTATCTGGACTACCTCCTCGAGGAGATCCGTCTCCAGGGGGAGTTGTTCGACCGGCGCCGGCCAGTCGCGCAGCTGCATTTCGGGGGCGGTACTCCGACATTTCTCACTCAGACCCAGTTTGATCGGCTCATGGACGGGCTGTCGGCGCACTTCAATCTCAGTAACGACCCGGAGCGCGAGTATTCCATCGAGATCGATCCGCGCAGCACGGATACCTCCACGCTGCCGTACCTGGCATCCGTGGGTCTCAATCGCGTCAGCCTGGGTGTGCAGGATTTCGATCCCGAGGTCCAGAAGTCCGTCAACCGGATCCAGTCGCAGCAGGACACCCTCGCCCTTGTTGCCCAGGCACGGGAGAATGGCTTCGGTTCCGTTTCCGTGGACCTGATTTACGGGCTGCCGCTGCAGACCGCGGAACGGTTCCGAAAAACCGTGGACGCCGTGGCCGAGGCCCGCCCGGATCGTCTGGCCATCTACAGCTATGCGCACCTGCCGCGCATGTTTCGCTCCCAGCGGCTGATCCCCGACGAACAGATCCCGTCGGCGGCAGAGAAACTGCGTTTGTTCCAGAGCACGGTAGAGCGCCTGACCGAGCTGGGCTACGAGTACATCGGCATGGATCACTTCGCGCTGCCGGAAGATGACCTTGTTCGCGCTCGGGACAACGGGACCCTGCACCGCAACTTCCAGGGATATTCCACCCATGCCGACCTGGATCTCGTCGGGCTCGGCCTGTCTTCCATTGGCAAGGTGGGCCCTTCCTACGCGCAGAACCTGAAGCTGAGAAAGGACTACTACCCGACAATCGAGGCGGGCCGCCTGCCGGTCTACCGGGGCGTGGCGTGCACGCCGGAGGACCTGATGCGCCGGCATGTTATCCATGCGCTGATGTGCGCGGGGGTCGCCGATTACGACGTCATGAGCCAGCGTTTCGATATCGACTTCAAGGATCACTTCAGGACCGAGCTGGCGCGCCTGTCGGATCTGGAGAAGGACGGCCTCGTTGTCGTGGACGAGCGCCGGGTAACCGTGACGCCTCAGGGGCGCTTTCTCCTGCGGCCCATCGCCATGTGTTTCGACGCCTACCTGGGCGGCGAAAACAGCGGGGGTTTCTCGAAGGTCATCTGACCGGCGCCGGAGCGCTGCAGGGGCGCGTTCAGCCCGAACCGGATTTCATGAGAAACTCCCGCAAGCCGCGGAAGCCGTGCTGAACCTGCAGGCCGAAGACCGGGTCCGGCCGCGTGGCCAGCAGGGTGTCGATGGCGGCCCAGTCCTCCGCTGTGAGAACCAGCCGGGCATTGGCGAACACGGCATGTTCCTCACGCACCATGTGGCCGGTCTGGAGCTGGACGTAGCCCCGGGCCAGACCGTGAAGCTCGTCGTCCGGCATACGGTCCGCCGCCAGGTGCTCGTCGAAGACCTCGCGAAGCGCCAGGCCCTCCTGGCCCAGCAGGATGTGCTCTTCCCTGAGTCGGCCGATGACATCGCAGCTTGCCGCGTCCCGCTCTAAGAGCCGGTCGAACATCAGGTCCTCGCGGGGGTGATGAAACTGGTCGGGGTAGCCGGTCATGTAGCGCATCACGTCCGCGCCCTGCTGCATGTAGCGCCGGTCCGCCGCCGCTTCGGGGCTGATCAGAATAAGCTCCAGCAGGCGACGGATATTGCGATGGTCTTCGTGAAGCTGGACGAGGATCTGGTGCACGTAACGGACCTCCGCAGAGTACCCTAGCCCGAGGCTCCGGCCCGGTCCACCTGCCGGCGGGCGGGCAGCACGTCTTCGACAAACCGGCTCAGGCCGCGCAGATAATGCTCGGGGGCGCCCGTGGAGACCGCTGCGTGCGGTCCGGTGACGCCGTGAAAGCGGCCTCGGTTGCCCGCGGTGTCCAGGAGACGCCGGGCATGAACGATCGGGATCAGTTCGTCCTCCGGGCTGTGCACCACTAAAACCGGGCACCGGGTCCGTGACAGATGTCCCTGGGTGTCCAGGTGAAAACGGCATAGGATCCGTGCCGGAAGCAGGGGATAGAGCTTCTTGGCCAGCGCCGGCATGGACGAGAAGGTGGATTCCAGCGACAGCGCGCCCGGCCGGGTCCGGGCCGCAAGCCAGGCCGCCACCGGCCCTCCCAGGGATCGGCCGACCACGAGGAGGCGATCCGGCGCAAATCCGTGGTCCGCCGTCAGCTTGGCAAATGCGGCTTCCGCATCCGCGTACAGGCCGGCCTCGTTCGGCTTGCCTTCGCTGCGGCCATACCCGCGATAGTCGATCGCCAGCACCGCGAAACCTGTCCGCGCGAGCAGCTGCAGCGTAGCCACACGGGTGGAGAGATTGCCCGAATTTCCGTGCAGAAACAGGATCGCCCTGTCTTCGCCCGCATGGCCCGGGCAGAACCACGCATCCAGGCGGGTGCCGTCGGCCGAGACCAGTGGCTCCCGGCGCCAGCCCGGGCCGGCGGCCTGAGGTTCGACATCGGTGCTCGTGTCCGGCTTGAAAATGCGCTGTGCCTGGCGCATGTATAACCAGCCCATCAGCGCCATCCAGCCGATCAAGGCAAGTCCTGCGGCGGCGGCTATCCAGATCATGCCGAGACGTTACCCGACAGCGGCCCCGCCCGCACGGGTATCGCGCTAATCCGCGGCCGGGGAGAAGAGCGGATGCTCCACCCGGTCGCCGTCTCTTATCCCCAGGCGCCGGGCCGTGCCGGCGGCCAGTTCGATCACGGCGAGCACGTTCCCGTGGGAGGGGATCATTTCTTTCGAAAACGGCCGCGTATCGCTCGCAATATTGGCAATGCGCCCGTCGGCGCGCACAAACAGCATGTCCAGACTCAGCGGCGTGTTTTTCATCCACATGCTCACGCTCCGCGGGACCTCGAAGTCGAACAGCATGCCGCCGTCGGAGTCGAGCCGAGTGACAAACATCAGTCCGCGGCGTCGATGGTCCGGTGTTCGGGCCACGTGCAGGCTGAAATCATGCCGGTCGCCCTGGCTCGTGATGATCGTGACCGGCTCCCGGGGCAAGGCCTCGTTGATGCCGGACGCCAGGGTCAGCGTATGGAGGGCCGCGAGCAGAGCGGCCAGCGCCAGGCTCTGCAAGGCTCTACGGGTCGACACGCAGGACCTCCTCGTCGGGCATCTCCCAGGACACGAGCGCGGAGAATTCGAAGTCGGAGACCCTGATCTGCCCCTCCCGGGCTATCGCCTCGAGCTCATCCTGGCAGCGTCCCTGTCCGGCCAGACGCCAGAAATCCGGCTCGCCCGCCGCCTCATGGGCCGCGATGTCCACGGTGCACCGGCCCGGTCCCCTGGCGCCGAAGAATTCGCCCTTGCCTTCCCGAACGACCGTCACGTTCAACGGCAAGTCCGTTCCGGTCTGCCCGCGGACAATGCCCGGGATTGCCAGGATGGTAAGAATCTGGTCGTCGCCGCCGATCGCAACGCTCCGGTAGGCAATGCGCAGGCCGTCGCCGTCAGGGCGCGGTCCCCCGTCGCAGCTTTGTCGGGCCGGCGGGCCCAGTCTGGCATCGAAGGCGCCGCTGAAGCTTACCTGCAGTTCGCCAATGCATTCCGGTTCCCCGGCCCTCGCCTCGGAAGCGATCAGGCAGGCGAAGAGAACAGCGATGAACGGCACAAGGTGCATGGCGGCGGCAGAATAGTGCAGTGCAGAATACTGTCAACAGCCGGGAGATTATGACAAATCGATTTCCGCGAGAGCGCGGCCTGTCGGGGTGATCCCAAGCGGCTCACGGGCTCTGTACCTCTATGATTTATAGAGCTAATGCCTGATGAGGCCCGGCCAGGCTAGGCATCGGCCCAAAAAAGCCGCTATCCTCTTCAGCCCGGTCTGGCGAACAGGCCAGACCGGACGATTTCCGGCGAATCGGTCATTATGCGCGCCGGCTCGAAGGGGTTCGAAGGCGATAAGCCCCCGGAACCGCGACATCGCGGCTCTTACAGGATGACTTATCTCCGTGTCCCGGCCCGCTGTGACCGATTCGCCGATTTATTCCCCCGCCCCTCTCATGTCACGGTATCGCCGCCCGGAAGCCGCCTATCCATAGGCCTGCGCGGCCGCTCTGCGGTGATCGATGGCCGACTCGTAGACGCCCAGATACCGCTCCGCCGGGGCGCCCCACCCGGAATTCTTCCGCATTGCGTTGCGCCGCAGCTCGATCCACTGGGCCGGATGATTGCGATAGAGGTCCAGGGCGGTCCTGACAGCGGCTGCGAGCGCGGCGGATGTCGGCGCGTTGAACAGGAATCCGGTGCCGGTGCCGTTTTTGATATTGGCCTCGGTGGCCTGGGTGACCGAGTCGGCCAGGCCGCCGGTACGATGAACCACGGGGGGCGTACCGTAGCGCTGGCTGTAGAGCTGGGTCAGGCCGCCGGGCTCGAACAGTGAGGGCATGAGAAAGAGGTCGGCGCCGGCTTCGGCCAGATGAGCCATTTCCTCGCTGAAGGCTTCGACAACCGCGAACCGTCCGGGGTACTGCGCCGCCAGTCGATCGAGTGCGGCCTGCCACGGGCCCTCGCCGCCAACCGCAACGAGGCGGAGTCCCTCGGCGAGCAGCGCAGGGGCGGCCGCCACGAACAGGTCCCAGCCTTTCTGCGCCGTCATTCGGGCCATCATCACGGCGATGGGCCCCTGGGGGTCCGGTGTTAGGCCGGTCCGCTCTTCCAGGACCGCCTTGCACTTCGCCTTGCCGGCGAGACTGTCCGCATTGAACCGGGCGGGAAGGTGAGGGTCGCGGTCCGGATTCCAGGTCTGTTCGTCTATGCCGTTGAGAATTCCGGTCAAACGGTCGGAGCGTTTCCGAATCACGCCATCCATCCCGCATCCGTGCTCCCGGGTCTGGATCTGACGCGCATAGGTCGGACTGACTGTCGTGATCTGGTCCGAGTAATACAGGCCCGCCTTCATGAAGCTCAGGTTGCCGTGGAACTCCAGTCCGTCCATGTGAAACGCGAGCGAGCTGATACCCAGCGCCTTGCGGACCTTGCGGTCGAAATTTCCCTGGTAGGCGAGGTTGTGGACCGTGTAGACGGTCGCCGCGGTGGCTCGCGGGTCGAAGTGGGTGTACGCCGATGCGAGGCCGGCGTGCCAGTCATGCAGGTGCAGTACGTCCGCTTTCCAGCCGTCCAGCCCCGCGCCGCTGCCGAAGAGGGCGCCAACCTTCGACAGCACGCCGAATCGAATGGCGTTGTCCCACCAGTCCTTGCCGTAATGATCGCTGTAAGGACCGCCCGGGCGGTCATAAAGCGCCGGAGCGTCAATGAGGTATATCGGAATGCCGCGGCCGGGAAGCTCCGAGCGCAGCAGTCGGACACGGTCAGCGCTCAGCAGCGGCTTGAACGGCTTGCCCACCGGGCGTGTTCGTAACAGGGACACGACCGAGCGGTAGCCGGGCAGCAGGATCCGAACGTCGACACCGCGTTCCTTGAGAGCTTCCGGAAGGCCCGCGGCGACATCCGCGAGACCCCCTGTCTTCACGAGAGGGAAGACTTCCGCGACCGTGAATAGTACTTTCAGTTGTACCGGCATCAGTGACCGTCCAGTGGATTCCGCCCTGCCAGAGTATTTCGCCCCAGTGGACTGCGGGAAGGGTAGCACAGCGGGCCCAATGCCCTCTGGTCATGCGGGCTTAAGACGGGGATGCTATGAGTGCGGCTCCTCCAGCACGTTCCAGGAAAACGGGATCCATGCAAAACGACAAGCCAGGCCGTTATGTCAGTAGCCTCACGCGCAATACGCTTGCCCTGATCCTGGCCGGCGGACGCGGTTCGCGGCTGAAGAACCTCACCTTGAGGCGGGCCAAGCCGGCAACGCCGTTCGGCGGGAAGTACCGAATCATCGACTTTCCCTTGTCCAACTGCGTGAACTCGGGGATTCGGCGTATTGGCGTTCTGACCCAGTACAAGGCCCACGATCTCATCCTGCACCTGCAGCGGGGCTGGGGGCATTTCCGCGGCGAGTTCGGTGAGTTTGTCGAGTTGCTGCCGGCCCAGCAGCAGATCGATGCATCCTGGTACAAGGGCACCGCCGACGCGGTGTTTCAGAATCTCGAGCATCTCGATTTTCACAGCCCCGAGCATGTGCTCGTGCTGGCGGGCGACCATATCTACAAGATGGACTACGGCCTCATGATCGCCCAGCACGTGAACAACGATGCGGATATCACGGTGGGCTGTGTCGAGGTGCCGGTCGAGCGTGCCCGTGAATTCGGCGTGATGCGTATCGATCCGTCCTACAGGGTTACCGGCTTTGTCGAGAAACCCGAACACCCCGAGCCCATGCCCAACCGGGAGGGCGTAGTGCTGGCCTCCATGGGGATCTACGTCTTCAGCCATCGTTTTCTGCGTGAAGTGCTGGCTGCCGACGCGGCCGACCCCGAGTCCAGCCATGATTTCGGCAGGGACATTATTCCGGCATCCATCAACAGCCATAAGGTCGTGGCCTACGTGTTCCAGGACGCGAAGACCGGGGTTCAGCACTACTGGCGTGACGTGGGAAACGTCGATGCCTTCTACGAGGCCAATCTCGATCTCACCTTTGTCGAACCGGAGCTCAATCTCTATGACCGGCGCTGGCCGATCTGGACCTACCAGGCTCAGTGCCCTCCGGCCAAGTTCGTTCTCGACGAGGATGACCGGCGCGGCAATGCCGTCAATTCGGTGGTGTCGGGCGGCTGCATCGTTTCCGGGGCCACGCTTCGTCAGTCGCTGCTGTCGTCGAATGCCACCGTGGGCCAGTACAGCTATCTGGAGGGCGTGATTGCGCTTCCGGACGCGCGTATCGGGCAGGGCTGCCGTCTTCACCGGGTGATCATCGACGAGGACGTGGTCGTCCCGGACGGGACCGTCATCGGGGAAAACCCGGAAGAAGACCGGCGGAAATATTATGTGACCCGGGACGGCGTTACCCTGCTGACCCCGGACATGTTGACGGACGTGGAGCGCCGGTCATGACGATCCAGAGGAACGCGAGCAGGCTGCTGGCGCTTGTCGCGCTGGCTGCCGCCGGCAGCGCGATGGCCGCGGACACCGACTACGTCGATTCGATGAGTCGCGAGCACGCGGGAGACAGCGCAACAGCCTCCCCGACGGCGCGGGAGGTGCCCGCCGCGCCCGTGTCCGGAAAACCGGTGGTGTATGGATCGGTGAGTGGCCGGGATCTGTCCGGCTGGCTGGCGACGCCCGGAGACGCCGGCAGTATCCGGGGCGCGCTGATCGTGATCCACGAGTGGTGGGGACTGAACGACAACATTCGCGCCATGGCCGAACGGCTGGCCGGAGAAGGGTATGCCGCCCTGGCGGTCGATCTCTACGGGGGTGCCAGTGCGGACAGGCCGGAGGAAGCCCGAGCGCTGATGCAGGCCGCCATGGCCGACAAGCCGGCTGCGCAGGCGAACCTCCGCGAGGCCCACCGGTACCTGCGGGACGAACTCGGCGCATCGGAGGTCGGCAGCATCGGCTGGTGTTTCGGCGGCGCCTGGTCCCTCAATACCGCACTGATGTATCCCGACACGCTGGATGCCGCGGTGATCTTCTACGGCCGGCTGGTGACCGATCCGGCGGTGCTGGCACCCCTGGAAGTTCCTCTGCTCGGAATATTCGGCGCCCGGGATCGCGGAATTCCGCTGGCGAGCGTGCGTGCCTTCGAGGCCGCCCTGGCGGCGCTGGGCAAGGACGCGGAGATCGTGGTCTACGACGACGCCGACCATGCGTTCGCCAATCCTTCGGGGCAGCGCTACAACGCGATTGCCGCCGCCGATGCCTGGCGCCGTACGCAGGCATTTCTCGCCCGGCACCTCGAGCCGGCTACGCCGCGGGATCGCTGATTCGAACGTTGAAGCTGACGCCCACGCGGTCGCTCGTACTGCGGTTCGGGCGAACACCGTGTTCCAGCCACGACGGAAACACGTACATTCGGCCCGCTTCCGCACCGAGGGCAACCTCGGTGGCGGTAAACGCCGTTTCCGAGGCGATCGGGGGCCGGTACATCAGTCCCGGCGTTCGCGGGTCCTTGAAGTAGATTTCGCCGCAGTGTTCGGCGGTCTTGGCGTAATAGACACCGCTGTAGTGGCTGTTGGGATGGAAATGCACGGCGTTGGATGCGCCCGGCGGGCTGATGTTCACCCATGCCTGCAGGTCGAAGCGGCAATTCTCGCGCAGTTTCTGGGACACGCCGATCTGGCGGCAAATGGCCAGTATCCGGTCCGTAACCGGCTGAAACTCCGGCATGCTCTGGATCACATTGCGGCTCTGCCAGCCCAGCGTGTTGGTGTTCTGCACCCCATCCGGGTCTTTCTCCCGAAAGCGGTAGGCCAACTCCAGCAAGCGGGCATTGAATGCCTCGTGGTCCTCAAAAAACGTGGTCCAGACCAGGGTGGGAAAAAGCTCACTGGAGAGAATTTGCATGGAATTCGTGCCGGCCGATGGTGTCAAAGTGTCCAGGCCGGCATTATCCGGCCCGCCCTCGCGACGGCGCAAACCCGGGCCGTACGCAAGAAAGGGCGAGGAGTTTCGCAGTGGCCGGCCGACATGACCTGACGCCCTTGCGCCCCTGGCTCATCGGGGGGTTCCTGATGCTGGTTCTGCTTGCCGGGGCCGGCACCGCACCCGCCCGGGATGCCGGCGCGGGCTCAGGGTTCGCCGAGCAGGCCGGAGCCGGCGCTGATGCTGACTCCCAGCGGTCCCCTCGGCATGAACATCTGCATGCGGTCGCCGTCCCTGATGATCTCCAGTGAAACCGTCTGGCCGGCGGTTCCGCTCCGGCTGGCTTCCCGCAGGGCGCGCCCGGAGTAGAGCCGCTCGCCGTCGTAGCGAACAATCACGTCGCCATTGACCAGGCCCGCGGTCTCCGCCGGCGAACCCTCGATCACCGAGGTCACCCTGATGTGGTTGGGTTGTCCGGTCGCGTACAGGTATCGGCTGTAGGTGGCGTCGTCCATGCTTGTCCGAAGGGCGGCCCGGCTGCCCGGGAGCTCCGCCATGGCCTCGGCGAAACGGTCGCTGCGCAGCCAGCCTTCGCGGCTGGCCTGGTCCCGGAGGTACAGACGGGCCAGCGCGTGCTCTTCCTGAAGCCGCTGGTAGTACTCGGCTTCGGCCTGGGGAAAGCCTGCCGCTCGAAACCTCTCGATCTGTTGCCGTCTCACCGACACCTCGGTGGGTGTGGGGTCTTCAGCCTCCCTGGCGCCGCCGGCAGCCCGGGCTACCGGCTCCTGGGCGTCTGTCCCGCTCACCTCGGCATCGGGGGCGCGGCCGGCCTCGAGCCCGGCCACGCGCTGACGCAGTGCCGCCAGCTCATCGGCCATTGCCAGCCGTTCCTCGACCTCGCGATCCAGCAACTCCGCAAGCGAGTCCACGACCTCCCAGGACGGTGCGTCGGCGGATGACCCGTCCGGCGCGCCTGTCATGCGCGCCGGCGCGGCGAGATACGCGCCCAGCACGAGCCCCGCCAGAAGAAGCGCAATGGCGCCCACCATGAGGAGAGAGCGTTTCATGAAGCCAGAGGCTAGAGATTCCGCCCTTGGGAAGCCACCCGGGCCGGGAAGCCATCCCCGCTGGCCAGAACCACGGCGCGGTCGTGCTGACCGGAGATCCGCGTGCGCACCCTGGAGAACAGCGCCATTATCGAAGCCTCGCGATTCACACGACCCATGGCGGGATGACGCAGAACCTGGCCCGGTCTGGCCCAGCCCAGCCGGGCTGCGGCCTCGAGGTGCGCGGCTGCGGCGCCGTCCCGTCCCCGGGCCGCCGCGACGTAGGCCTTCAGCACTTCCATCGAAGGTCCCGCGAAGCCCTCGCTGCTTGCGCGGGCCAGCACGGCTTCCGCTCGAGCGATGACGTTCTCGGCATCTCCATCACGCGCCGCCTTTCGGTAGGCCACGGCGAGAAACGTCAGTGCTTCCACGTCCTCGGGGGTGTGATTGATGATGTCGCCGTCTTCCAGAGCGGCTTCGAGCCGGGTGATTGCGGTGTCGTAGTCATGGGTCAGAACCGCCGCGATGCCGGCCCAGGTCCGGTAGATGCGGGTTCCGGCGCCTGTCGCGGCAGCCGGGTCGACCGTGCGCATGCGGGTAGTTGCCAGCGACTGCAGCCGGGCGTGATGGCCCTCATCGAGCAATAGCTGGGCCTCGAGGCCGAAGATCAGCATGTTGTCGGCGCCGACTTCGCGCGCCCGGTCTAGCCAGGCCCGCGCCCGTACAGGGTCTTCGAGCCACAGCCAGGCCTTTGCCATAGCCATGAGGCTCAGCGGCGATTCAGGCTCGATCTCAACGGCCCTGCGGGCGGTCAGGACCGCGTGATCGAGGCGTCCGAACTCTCCCATCCACATGGCCTGGTGGCGGCGCACCTGGCCTGACTGCGGGTGCTGCCTGGCCAGTTCGTCGAGCCGCCGCATCCCGTCATCGTAGCGGCCGAGATCGAAGAGCACGGTGGCCTGATTGACGCCCACGATCGGGTGTCCCGGTGCCGCCTCCCCGGCTTCGGCAAAGGCGGTGAGAGCCTCCTGCAATCGCCCCTGGGAATGCATGGTCGTTCCCAGCCACATATGCGCCATGGCGTATTTCGGATCGAGTTCGATAGCGCGCCGGTATGCGAGCTCGGCCGCGTCCATTTCGCCGGAGAAGGCATTCAGCAGTCCGAGCGAGGCGTTGAGTTCCGCCACGTCCCGACCAATGGCCAGGCCTTTCTCGAGGGCCTCCCGTGATTCGGCAAGCGCGGTCTGGGCGTCCAGGTTGCCATAGCCCGACAGCAGCAGTCGTGAGTCCGCATAGCCCGAGTAGGCCAGGGCAAAGTCCGGGTCGCGTTCGATGGCCGCGGCAAACTGCCGGCTCGCCTCCCTGAGGCTGGCCGGAGTCCGTTCGCGGAACAGGTGTCGTCCTTTCAGGTAGAGGTCATAGGCCACGCCTTGCGGAGCCGAGCCGGCGGGGCCCAGCAATTCCACCTGCAGGGCCTCGCTGATCGAACGGGCTATGTCGTCCTGCACGACGAACAGGTCGTCCAGTTCCCGGCTGTATGAATCCGACCACAGCGTGAAGCCGTCCCGGACGGCGGTGAGGCGAGCCGTGACTCTGAGCTGATTGCCCTCCCGTCGGACACTGCCCTCGACAACGGCGTCCACACCCAGTTCCCGACCAATGGTCCGGACGTCTTCCTGGCGGTCCCGGTAGGCAAACGAGGAGGTGCGGCTCACAACCCGCAGGCCCTCGATGCGGGCCAGCCGGTCCAGGAGTTCGCCGGCGATACCGTCGCCCAGATATCGCTGGTCGCCTTCCCGGCTGACGTCGGTCAGGGGCAGAACCGCGATCTGGCGTGTTTCGCCAGCCGACGGACCGGCTGCGCCCCTCATGATGAGAAAGCCGATCGCGCCTACCAGGGCCGCCGCCACCGCCCAGTCGCGCACCGCTGTGGCCCCGCCAAAGCCGGTGCCTTCACCTTCGGTTGCCCATGCCACGACAAGGACGAAGGGCAGGCCGATAATCGCGACCGCCAGAACCAGCCGGACACTCCATTCCGGGAGGAACAGGGCCGGGAAGAGAATGTCGGCGATCTGGACCGTGAGCCAGGCGAAAAAAACATAGGCACCGCCAATGCGCGCGAGACGCCGTCGCCTCAGCTGGCGAAAACTGCCCTGGAGCCCTTCGGTGAATGGATGCATGCCCGGCCTTGCTCAGTAGCGCAACGCGATCCCCGTCGCCCGTCCCTTCGGCGACCCGGTTGTCCACTTATAGACCTCCTGGCCTGACGACGGTTCAGTTGCAGGGGGGGCTTGTCGGTGAGCCGAAGGATCGGCGGGACGGGCCGTGGGATCACCACAGGGAAAGCTGACCGGTGTCCTTTTCGGGCGCCACGAAACGGTGCGTGTCCAGCGTCGGCAGTTGGCCGAATCCCAGCTTTCTGCTGGCCAGCCGGAACCGCTTGTCCAGCAGCGCCGGTATCGGGCCGCTCCCGCGCATGCGCCGGCCATAGCCGGAATCATATGCGCGCCCGCCGTGACAATCCGCCATCAGCGCCAGCACACGATCGGCCCGGTCCGGATAATGCGCCCGAAGCCATTGAGTGAACAGGGGCAGCACCTCCAGCGGAAGGCGAAGCAGTATCCACCCGGCAGCCGTCGCTCCGGCCTGCCGGGCCGCGGCGAGCAGGGCCTCGATTTCCTGGTCGTTGATGCCCGGAATCACCGGCGCGATCAGCACGCCGCAGGGGATGCCCGCGTCCGCGAGGGTCTTGAGGGTCTCCAGACGTCTGGATGCCGAAGCCGCCCGCGGCTCCAGCGTGCGTTTCAGGTCCGCGTCGAGGCTCGTCAGGCTGACGTAAACCCGGGCAAGTTGGCGGCCGGCCATGGGCGCCAGCAGGTCGATGTCCCGGGTCACCAGCCCGCTCTTTGTCACGATGCTCAAGGGATGCTCGCAGCCCGAGAGCACTTCGAGAATGCCACGGGTGATTCGGCGGGTCCGTTCGATGGGCTGATAGGGATCGGTATTCGTGCCCAGGGCGATGGGGCTGCAAACGTAGCCGGGCCGCGCGAGCTCGCTCCGCAGGCACGTCGCGGCGTCCGGCTTGAAGAACAGCCGCGACTCGAAATCCAGGCCCGGCGACAGGCCCAGCCAGGCATGAGTGGGCCGGGCGAAGCAATACACGCACCCGTGCTCGCAGCCGCGATAGGGATTCACGGACTGATCGAAGGGCACGTCCGGCGAGCGATTGCGGCTGATCACCGTGCGCGCATGGTCGGCCGTGCTCAGCGTGTGGAGGCGATTCTCATCGGGCCCTTCATGGCCGCTCCAGCCGTCGTATACCGGTTCGGCACGCACGCTGGCGTAGCGATTGTCCGGGTTGGACAAGGCGCCGCGGCCCGGAATGGGGGTACTGGACATGCATACAGTATTGGCAAGGTGCGGACGGAGTACAAGTCCCGCGCGGGGTCAGACCAGGACGGCCGCCGCCAGACCGAGGAAAATGAAGAAACCCATACTGTCGGTGACGAACGTCAGCATGACGCTGGAGCCCAGGGCGGGGTCCCGGCCCAGCTTGTTCATCACCAGGGGCACCGTGACGCCGGCTATTGCCGCGACCACGAGATTCAGCAGGGTGGCGATGGCCATGACCATCCCGAGCCGGGGATTTCCGTAGAGCAGCCACGCCACGGCGCCCATGACGCAGCCCCAGATCAGGCCGTTGAAGGCGGCGATGCCAATCTCCTTGCGCACCAGGTAGCCGACGTTGTCCTTTTTGATCTGATCCAGCGCGAGGCCGCGGATAAACAGAGCCACTGTCTGGTTGCCCGTATTGCCGCCAATGCTCGCCACGATCGGCATGAGGGTGGCCAGCGCAACAAGCTGCTCGATCGTGCCCTCGAAGACGCCGATAACCCGGGAGGCGACGAAGGCGGTCAGCAGATTGACAAACAGCCACAGCCAGCGCCGCCGGGCGCTGAACAGGGCCGGTGCAAAGAGATCTTCGTCGCCGCGGAGGCCCTCACGAAGCAGGGCATCTTCTTCCGCCTCCTCGCGAACGAAGTCCATGACGTGATCCACGGTCAGCCGTCCGATGAGCTTGTCCTTGGCATCCAGGACCGGCGCGGAGATCAGGTCGTAGCGCTCGAAAGCCAGCGCGGTTCGGGCGGCGGGGGCATCCGCGTAGAAACTGGCCGGGTCACGGTCCATGAACTGAGCCACCGGCGTGCGCAGCGGATGCAGGAACAGCTTGGTCAGGGCAAAGCTTCCGACCAGACGGCCGCGGGCGTCGGTGACGAAAACCCGGTCCATCTGGTCGGGGAGATCGCCCAGCCGGCGGATCGTCTTGAGGGTTTCCTTGACCGTTGCCGTCTCCGCCACCGCGAGCATTTCGGGGGTCATCAGGTGGCCGACGGAATCCTCGGGATAGCGCTTCGACGCATCGACCCAGTCCCGGTCTTCCTGCTCGATGCTCGCATAGACGCGCGAGCGGACATCCGCCGGCAGCAGCTCGGCAACGTAGACCAGGTCGTCCGGATCCATGCGCCGGCACATGGCCACAAGCCGTTGGGGGTCGGTCCTGGCGATCAGTGCTTCGGCAACGGTGTCATTGACGTCCCAGAGCACGTCACCGCCGTCGGCGTCCGACACCTGGCTCCACACGAGCATGCGGTCGTCGGGCAACAGGCGTTCCAGAAGGTGGGCGATGTCAGCCGCATGCAGCTTGCCCAGCGCGTTGCCGAGCTGCGCCAGGTGCTGGCGGTGAACGAGACCTTCGACAAGGCCCTTGCGGGGCTGGTCCTGTTGCCGTACCAGCCCATCGACGAGCTCGTGCCGGTGCAGGAGGTCGAGAATGGGCTTGAGCCGGCGGTCGAGACGGCTGGTAGGGTCGGTCATGTATGGCGATCCTGCTTGCGCGCGCCAAGCATAGACGCGGACAAGCCGGCGCGGCTAGCCGCCGGAGCTTGCCGACGGGAGACGGTCGCCGCTGCGGATCATCGTCCGGATCTCGGTCCCCTCCACCGGCCGGCTGAAATAGAAGCCCTGCGCATATCCGCAGCGCAGGACCTGAAGAGCCGTAACCTGGTCTTCCCGCTCCACGCCTTCCGCAATGGAGTCGAGGCCGCAGGATTCCGCCAGCATCGCGACCGCCCGGGCAATGCCGTTGGCGACCGGTGAGCCGGGAAGATCGGTGACGAAGGCCCGGTCGATTTTCATGCTGTCCAGCGGCAGCCGGCCCAGATAGCCCATCGCCGAGAAGCCGGTCCCGAAATCGTCCAGCGCGATCTTGATGCCGAGCTTGCGCAGGGCGTCGAGGGTTTCCACCGTATGCTCCCGGGTCTCCATGAACGCGTGTTCGGTGATCTCGATCTCCAGGCACTCCGGGGGCAGGCCGGTCACCTCCAGGGCGTGGCAGATGCGCTCTGGCAGATCTCGGAGAGCGAACATCCCGGGGGTGAAGTTGAGGCCGACGGTCACCGGCGGGTGGTCGGGCCGCTGCCAGTGCACGGCCTCCTGGCAGGCGGTTTTCAGGGCCCAGCGGGTCATCGCGTAAATGAACCCGGTTTGCTCCGCCAGGGGCGCGAATTCTTCCGGCGAGACCGGCCCGAGTTCCCGGCTGTCCCAGCGCATCAACGCTTCGGCGCCGACAATTTCGCCGCTGTCCAGACGAACCCGCGGCTGATACAGGAGTCGCAGTTCGCCGCGCTCGGCCGCGGTTCTCAGCTCCCGGTCGAGGATCCCGCGCCTGGCCACCGCGGCGCCGATATGCTCGTCGAACAGGCGGATTTCGTTGCGATGCCCATCGGCTTCCCGAGGCACTGCAAGATCCACCTGGCGGGCGAGTTCCTCCAGGTGGGGTGCCTGTTCCGCGGACTCGCCGATGATCCGGAGGCCGATGTTGCTATAGAGATAGAAGCGGTGGCCCGGCGTACCGAACGGCTCCGCCAGGGCCGCCACGATCGATTCGGCTGCCGCATGGGCGGCATCCGGAGACGTCAGGTCCCAGAGCAGGATCACGAACTGGTGCAGCGTCCATCCCACCCGGCCGTTGGCTGGCAGACAGGCAGCGATTCTCTGGCCTGCCTCCTTCAGTACCTGGTCGCCGTCCCGGTAACCCGCGTTCTGATACACGTGCCGGACACTGCCGAACTCCACGATCATCACGGCCATCAGCGCGCCGGATCCGGTCTGCCGCTCGAGCGCACGCTGGGCGAGATGGATCAGCGCATCCCGGCCGGGCAGGCCGGTAATGGGGTCCACGGCCAGGCTGGCGTCGAAGGCATTGATATCGTGTTCCAAGAGAATTCTCCGTTGCCGCGGCAAGTATATGCACGGTGATTGCAGCTTGCGTTCCGACACGCTATACCGGATCGCACGAGGCGCTTACGGGAGATACCAGTGGACGGAGTTCAGGGAATTTCCCGGTGGATCCACATCGTTTTCGGCTTTGCGGGGCTGGCCGCCTTCTGGATTCCGATCCTGACCCGCAAGGGCAGTCCGCTGCATCGAGGCGCCGGCCGCGTCTTTTCCTTCTGCGCAGCGGTTGTCCTCCTGTCGGCGGGCCTGTCTATCGGACTCCTGATGACTCGGCTCGCGGCTGCCGGCAAAGGCCCCGCCGATTCGCCCGGCACCTGGTCGGGCCTCGTGTTTCTGGCCTACCTCGCCTGGGTCACATGGCTGTTCGTGCACCACGGCAGGCTCGTGCTGCGCAGCAAGCAGTCGCCGCCAGCGGCGGGTACCGTCATAAACCGTGGCCTCGCATTGTCGGCCATGGTCGCAAGCGGCTTGATCGTTGCCTGGGCGCTGGTTCTGCGGCCGCCCAACATGATCGTTCTGCTGGCCCTCTCCCCGATCGGCTTCCTGTCCGGGCGGGGCATGCTCGCATACTACCGGGGCAATGACCTGTCGCCCCGGGCCTGGTTGTACGAGCATCTCGGCGCGATGATCGGTGCCGGCATCGCCTTCCACACGGCTTTTGCCGTGTTCGGTTCGCGCCAGCTGCTGGGCTGGGAGCCCGAGGGCCTGATTGGTGTGCTGCCGTGGATTCTGCCGGCGCTGGTCGGCTTGCCTGCGTCCGCCATCTGGACCCGCCACTACCGCAAGCAATTCGACGACCCGCCCCGATCCCTCGCAGGTTAGGCTATCGGCGAGCCGGGATGGCCGACAGCACGGAAAATTGTGGTGCCAGTTCGCGAATTCGGCGTTTTTGGGCGGCGCACAGACGGCTTATGTGAAGCGGGTCACGGATGCCCCAAGCGGTGCGTGGCAATTTGGCCTTAAACCGAAAAAGGCAAACCCGTCGCGAGGCGGGGACGCAAAGCCACCGGTCCCGAATCTGCGGGACAGCGGGGCCGCCGGATCCCGGAGAAAGCCCAAGGGCCGGGTGATGCTTCTGCCTTTTCGATTTGTCCCGCCGCGACGTTCAGGACGGGACCGGCACAAGGAGGAGCATGCATGAACAGAATCTACCGAACCACGCTGCGCTCGATCGGCGCGCTGCTGGCGGCGTCGGTTTTTGCCTCGGCGGCCGTGGCCGCTGACATTGCCGTGGAGCCCGCCACCGAGGGCCGTTACGTGTCCGAGGTCCGGGTCACGGTCTCAGCGGCTTTGGCGCAGGTCGTGGTGCATGGCTGTGACGGTATCCGCACGGTTCACGCGCCGGAGGAGTTCCCCGAGAGCAGCGTCTTTCCGGTCTCGGTGAACGGCAGCCACATGGCGGGCATCACGGTCATGGCCGGTGACAGCGTCCGGGCCGTCGCGTTTGACTGCCCCGATGGCGCGGATACGGAAACAGTCTCTACCGTGAACGCGCGCCGCTCCGAGGGCGATCTTATCGAAGGAGCGCTCTTCTAACAGACCCGGACCGGACAGGTCGCATGCGACCTCGGGCCCGCTCGCAAGATCATTGCAGGCGGCTTGTGTTAGCGTTTCCGCTGCTTGGACATACAGGCAGGGTGGAAACCGTGAACGCCAATCCGCTGATCGGCCCGATGCTGGCCATGGTGCTGATCACCCATGTCGTGTGGGCCACGATGGGCATCCGCAGAACCCGCGCCGTTGCCTCGGGCGAAACGCATCTGAGCCGGTTCGCCGTCCGTGGCATGGACGGCATCGAGCCCTCGGCAGTCAGGGCTTCGGACCATTACTCGAATCTGTTCGAGATGCCGGTACTGTTCTACGTGGCCCTGTTGACCGCCATGCAGCTCGGTGTGCAGACCGTTCCCATGCTGGCCCTGGCCTGGGTGTACGTGGTTCTGCGCGCCGCCCATGCGTGGGTACACCTGGGCCGTAACGTCGTGCGCTACCGGTTCTACGCCTTTGTCAGCTCGACCGTCACCCTGATTCTCATGTGGCTCGTGATCGCCGGGTCCGTGCTGTTCGGCTGAGCGGGTCCGCGCGTTGCGGCGCACGATCGGCGGAGGGCAGTTCCGAGCGGCTTACTGCGTCAGCGTTGTTCAGGCGACAGTACCCGAGGAGGCCGCCCGGCTGGCCGACGCTCCACCGTCCTGTACCTCGATGAATACCCGCGTGATCTCCGGGCGGGTTTTGCGAATCTTGTCCTCGAGCCGCGTGATGGATTGTTCTATGGCTCCCGCGTCGAGATCGTTCCGGTAGTCCAGGCTCATGGCCAGGAGCACATCGGTCGGGCCGAGATGCATGGTGCGCATCTCGTTGATGGCACGCACGGCCGGTTCGACGCCGACGATTTCGCGAATGGCCTGCAGGGTCGCGGGACTCGCGGATTCGCCGATCAGCAGACCCTTGGTTTCGATAGCCAGGATCAGCGCGGTACCGGCGAGAATGAGACCGATCAGCACGGAGCCGACGCCGTCGAGTACCGGCATGTCCAGAGCGTCGCTGAGGCCGATGGCAACAAACGCAATCACCAGTCCGAGCATCGCGGCGGTGTCTTCGAACAGCACCGTGAAGACCGCCGGGTCCTTGCTCTTGTGTACCGCGGCCAGCCAGCCGTCGTCCCCCTTGGTCTTGCGAAATTCCTTGAAGGCCACCCACCAGGCGGCGCTTTCGAACAACATGGCCACGCCCAGGACCGCATAGTTCACGATCGGATTGCTGACCGGGTGGGGATCGGCAATCTTGTGGATTCCCTCATAGATGGACACACCGGCGCCCACGGCAAAAATCAGGATTGCCACGACAAACGCCCAGAAGTAGATTTCCGCGCCGTACCCGAATGGGTGCTCCGGGTCGGCGGGGCGCGTGGACCGGCGGATTCCAAGCAGCAGCAGGCTCTGGTTGCCCGTATCGACCAGCGAATGGATCGCCTCGCTGAGCATGGCGGAACTGCCGGTGTAGAAGGCGGCCGCAAACTTGGTGACGGCAATCAGGCCATTGCCGACCATGGCGGCGATGACGACTTTGACGGAGCCCCCGTGAGCCATATTCCCTCCTGAAAACCTGGCGGAGTTCGCTAGTCGCGGAATCCGGGGTCGAGGCGCTCGGCCTTGCGGAGCAACGCCGGCCATGCCAGCGCGCCGCCCTGCCCAAGAGTGACCTTGCTGGCCTGCGCCTGAATGCCCTCGACAATGGGATCGGCAACGCGAATCAGCTTCCCGCCTCCGGCCTGCGCCTGGATCTGGATCTCACAGGCGCGTTGAAGTACGTGCATGGCCAGGTAGGCTTCGGCAACCGTCCGGCCTACCGTCAAGGTGCCGTGATTGCGCAGTATGAGGAAGCTGTGGGCGCCCAGGTCCGCGACCAGGCGGACCTTTTCATCCGCGTTCAGGGCCACGCCTTCATAGTCGTGGTAGGCCAGGTCCGAAGCAGGGAACAACGCCGTCTGGGAAATCGGCAGCAGCCCGTCGGCCTGGGCCGATACCGCGATGCCCGCATTGGTGTGCAGGTGCATCACGCAACCGGCATCCTCCCGTGCCTCGTGAACCGCGCTGTGGATGGTGAAACCGGCCGGGTTGATGGCATACGGGGTATCCATGGCCACGTGCCCCTCCAGGTCCACCTTCACGAGGCTCGATGCCGTGATCTCCTCGAACAGCAGGCCGTAGGGATTGACGAGAAAATGCTCGTGGCCGCCGGGCACGCGGGCGGAGATGTGCGTGAAGATCAGGTCATCCCAGCCGTTTGCCGCCACGAGACGATAGGCGGCGGCGAGGTCGACCCGCACCTGCCACTCTTCGGCCGTCACCTGCTCACGGACTGAAGCGCGTTCATTCGGAATGCTGGCTGCCATGGTGCTTTCCTCGATGCGGGCAGGGATGAACAATGCTCAGGATAGACGTGCCGGAGACTTTCCTACAATCTTGAGGGCGCGCGAATTCGTGGCGGCCATCTGGGGCGACGGGCGAGGGAGGTCGAAATGGGGCTTCTGATCAGAGCGGGCCTGCTGGTGGGAGTAATCCTGCTTTCGTCCTGTGCCACCCGGGGATCACAGTCCGACGAGCGCCTCCACAGCACGCTGTGGGTGCAGACGAGCGCCGAGTACGCGGTGGCTGCCGTACAGGTATTTGCCCTCGCCGCGGCCCAGGCGGATGCCGCCATGAACGATCCGACCTGGACCGCCCTGCCAGAGCTCCAGGGGCCCGGCCCCGACCTTCCCATCGCCGTGATTGCGGACGTGGACGAAACGGTGCTGGACAATTCGGCGTTTGCGGCCCGCAACATTCTGCTGGACCGGCAGTACTCCGGAGAGACCTGGGCTGACTGGGTCCGGGAAGGCGCCGCGGATCCCGTGCCGGGCGCGGTGGAGTATCTCCGCTGGCTGGCAGTCCAGCGTGGCGTCACCGTGTTCTATGTTACCCGGCGGGAAGCCAGCCTCGAGGCGGCGACCCGGGCGAATCTCAGCCGTCACGGGTTTCCCCTGTCCGACACCGAAGACACGCTGCTCATGGACTACGAGCAGCCGGACTGGGGCAGCGACAAGAATTCCCGCCGCGCGAAGATCGCCAGCCGCTACCGGGTCATCCAGCTGTTCGGCGACAACCTGGCGGACTTCATGGACATTCCCGAAGGCGCATCACCGAAGGAACGGGTTCGCCTCGCGCGGACCGCGGAACACATGTGGGGCTCGCGCTGGTTCATGCTGCCCAATCCCATCTACGGAGACTGGGAGGCGGCGCTCATGGACGGCCTGGACCCGGCCAAGGAAGAGCACGAGGCCTTGCGTCGCAAGCTCGGCGAGCTCGAGCCCACCTGACGCGGCCTATTTCTGATTCCAGCCGCCGCCCGGTGTCTGGTACCACCAGCCGCTGCTGAGCTGGGCCACATTGCGTTCGTAGAAGGTCTTGCGAATGTCGTCCACCCAGTCCGGATTGCCGTTGGCCTTGGCGATCTCCGCGAACAGGGCGTTCCAGTCCTTGCTCTGCTCCTCGACGAGCTTGAGCACCCGGTTCCGGTCGGCTAGCGGAATCAGGTTCCGGTCGCGGATGGCAACGGTGGCGTCCTTGCTGGTGCCGATCGCGCCGGACTCGTAGAACGGCCGAAGCTGGTCCACGCGTTTCCTCAGGTTGGCCTGCAGGCGCTCACTCGTCGGCGTGGAGATATTGAAGTCCTGAGCCTGTGCCGGGGGCACGAGGAAATTCAGGACGTGCCCCAGGCCAGTCAGAAGGACCCCGGGTCGGTAGGAATGCGCGGCCGACGGGCTCAACCCGCTGACGGGCTCGCCATCTTCACCGTATACCCGTTCCAGAATGACATCCGCGGCCTCCGCAGCCTCGGCTGACGGAAAGTACACGTTGATGGTGACGCAGGAGGCGGACAGCGCGAAAAACAATAATCCCAACGGCAGGGCAAGGCGCATGTGGAAATCCTCGAATTGGCCCGATCCCCGTAGCATAACGCTAAACCGGGTTCATTCGACCCGCAAATCGCCCTCGAGGCTGACGCTCTTGAGTTGGGCCACGAGGCGGGGCCAGTCCACCTGGTCCGCGTAGCCCACGACGTCGATACGGGGCACGCCGCGACCCTGTACCAGGTAGTAGCCGCTTTCCGCCGGCGCAACTCCGCCCATGTGGCAAACGCCCCGTTCGAGCCTGCACCGGATACCGATTTCCCGGTAAGCGAAGTCCTCGAAGAAGCGCATGAACGTGCCCGACAGGGCGGCCGCGGCACCGCCGCCACCGATGCTGGAGATATTCTCCACGGCGCGCTGGCTGATGCGTCGCCGATCCTTGCTTCCGGGAGAGGAAAACAGGCGGGCGTCGAACGCTACCGGTGACCAGGCGATCATCTCCAGCCCACCCACGTCGCCGTCGAGCCGGCCGGTGATACGACCAAAGGAAAACGCCTCGGTGAGCGCCTCCAGGTCCAGATGTCGTACCGTCACGCCGGCAAACAGGCGCGGAAATTCGCCCAGGGGTTCGACGAGCCTGAGCTGATCCACCGAGATTTCTCCGTCGAAAACGCTGGCACGCAGAGAACCCCCGACCACCGCCTCGCCGTTTTCGTAGCGCAGCAGCGGCAGTGTGCCGGACAATTCCCCGGAGAAGGCGGGCCAGCCCAGGGCGAGGGTCAGTCGGTCCAGACTAACCGGCTCCAGAGCCGCCTGAATGGCGGCACTTGCGTCATCTCCGCTGGTTCCCGCGATCTCGAGGCGCTCCACGCGCAGTGCGCCGTCGAGGAGAGGAAAGCGGGTCGGCTCGAGGAGGCGGAAGTGTTCCGGGCCGGCCGAAAATGCCGCGGCGGCCGGCCCGAGCGCCAGGCCGTAAAGGGCACCGCCCGCCCAGGCGAGGTAGGACGGGCGGCCGGGTCCGGTCTCAGCACCCGGCCAGGCCAGGCGCCCGCGCAGATCCGTGAAGGCAAAGCGATTTTGCCGATCGGTGACCCCCACGCCGTCGAGATCGAGGGCCAGGGACTCCAGATCCAATCCGGCGAGCCGAGCCGCGCCGCTGATACGGCCGGAAACCGCGAGATCGTCCAGGGTCGTCGCGTACAGGAATGGCTTCAGAAGGACGTCATACAGTGCGGTGGCGTTACCCGAATCGAAGCGCAAATCCAGCCCGCCCGCCACGGTGTCCGCGCGCCATTGCATGGCCCCCTTCGCGGTCGCCGCCAGGGTCGCGCCCAGGTCCACGCTGGCCTCCCGGAGGATGAATTCGCCACCTCGCTCGCTCAGACGCGCCGACACCCCGCCGGGGGTGGCGGTGAAATCGAGAAACACGGGTTCCGCGTAAGTCTGCCCTTCGCTGATCCGCAAAGTCAGGGAGAGATCGCCGTCAGCCGCCAGCGCCGCCTGCAGATCGGCTTTCAGAGCCTCGAAGGCCAGCGTGCCGTCGGGGTTGCTCCCCGTCAGTCCGGTCCCGCTGACACGCAGTTCGCCGTTGAGCCCGGCCGCCGTCGCATGCGCCACACTCTCCGCGTTGACCCGCCCGTCCAGTCCGAAATCCATGGCCACGCCCGTTACCGCCGTGGCCAGCGCCGTGAGCTGGGCGGCGGCCAGGCCGGTCCCTCGCAGACGGTACCTGGCGCCATCTCCCAGAACCTCCGCTTCCAGACTGACGGTCCCTCCGGCGATCTTCATTTCGTGGATCGTGGCCGAGATCGCGGCACGCTGACGGTCCCACCGCCACGAGACCCGGCTGCGCTGGCTGCCGACGTAGGGCAAATCGCCCACCAAAAGGCCCTCGTCGCAGGACACCCGTTGGGCATTCCATGCGAGCCGGGGGCATGCCACGGCCAGGCCGGAAAACGACAGGTCTTTACCAAATGACAGGACGCCGATGTCGAGTTGCCCCGAAGGGCCGTCGTCGCCGGAGGTCACCGCCAGGCGGACATCACTGGCACGCACGCCCGCGCCCTCGAGGGTGGCAAAGGCGAATTCCAGCCGTGCCGTCTGCCCGGCCGCGACGGCCCACGCCAGCAGACCGGCGGCCGCCAGCCAGGCTGTGGGGCGCATCAGGTTCATGCGCGCTAAGAAATAACACAGCCATGCGGCGCATGCCCGCCGCTGTCACCAGGGCCGGGGCCGGACAAAACGGGGGATTCGCGCCGCTGGCCGGTCCCGGGGCTTGGTCCCGCCGACCCGGGACGGCAGAATCCGGTCCATGAGTCGAGGGAACAGCATCGAATCAGCCGCACGCTGGAGCGCCGGACTTGCCCTCGCCGGAATCGGTGCCGCGATGCTGGCGCTTGCGCTTTCCCGTCCGCCGGCACACTCGGTCTGGTGGACAGCGGTGTACGATCTCGGCCACGCGCCGCTGTTCGGTTTTGTGGCGCTGGCCATGCGAGTGCTGGTCGGCACGCTGGCAAACGGGCGCCTGTCCCTGGCTGAACAGTACGGGTTGGCCTTCGCCTTGACGGCCATACTCAGCGGTGCCAGCGAGGCGGCGCAGATCGGTTCTGAAACCCGGGACGCCAATATTGGCGACGCGCTTCGTGATCTCGCCGGCGGCGGCGCCTGCCTGCTCGTTGCGGCTGGCTTCGAGGGGCTTTTTCGCGGCGCGGTGGCGCGCACCGTGATGGTCCTGTCAGGTGTGTCCCTGATGAGCGCGATACTCGCGCCACTGGGACCGCTGGCCTGGAGCTACAGCATGCGTCGGGCCAGCCTTCCGGTGATCGCCGATTATGCGAGTCAGTGGCAGAAGCCCCTGACCCAGGCTCTGCGCGTCGATTTGTCATCGACCATTGCGCCGGAAGACTTCACCGGCCAAGGCGGGGAACCGGTGGCACGGGTTCGATTCCGGCAGGCGGCCTGGCCCGGTGTCGACGTTGTCGAGCCCTGGCCGGACTGGCGCGGCTACGACAGCCTGCGTTTTCAGGTCTACGCCGAGAACCCGGCGCCCAAGATGCTGGTCCTCAGGATCGACGATGAAGCCCACAACGGCACGCACTCCGATCGTTTCAACCGCAGTTTCACGATCCACCAGGGCGTGAACGACATTGTCGTGCCCCTCGAGGATATTCGCGAGGGTCCCAGGAACCGGCAGCTGGATCTGTCGCGAATCGCCCGGGTGCTCGTGTTCAGCCGCCGACCGGACGCACCGTACGAATTGCTTTTTGGTCCGATGAGTCTGAATGAGAAAGCAGGAGAACAACCATGACGCCAGCAAACCCGGTCCCGCGATACGCCATGAACCGCCGTGCGGCGTGGTTGCCGATTGCCTGTCTGCTGCTGGGCGGTGGATGTGCAACGATGGATGAAACCCAGTGCCAGGTCACGGACTGGTACCAGCTCGGAGTCGAAGACGGCAATAAGGGTTACAGCACCGGACGACTCGACGAGCACCGTTCTGCCTGTGCCGGTATTGGAGTCGAACCGGATGCGGCGCGCTACGAGGAAGGCCGCGAGCTGGGCCTCCAGTCGTACTGCGTACCGTCCCGTGGCCTCCAGGCGGGCATGCGGGGAGAGATGTACCGCAGCGTGTGTCCCGAGAGCACCCGATCCGATTTTCTCGCCGCCTACCGGCACGGGGAAAAGATGCATGACGTCGAAGACCAGATTGATGACAACCGGCGCGAAATCAACCGCATCGACGGCATGCTCAACGACAAGAAACGCAGCGCCGGCGAAAAGCAGCAGCTCTATACCCGCCAGCAAAACCTCAAGCGGCAGAACGATCAGCTGCGTTTCGAATACGATCGGCTCGCCAGTCAGGCGGGGCGGTTCCGCTAGCGTGCCGGCCACGGCGCCCGCCGGAAGCGCCAATCGCCCGCTATGCTCTTAGAAACACCGGGTGTCAAACCACTCCGCCGGTCACGGGCTGATTGCCGATGCCGCCGGGGGTTCGGCACCGGCCCCAGGCGATTCGCAGGAGGATTTCATGAAAGCACGGCCCTTTGCCTGTCTGATCGGTTCCGTTTTTCTCGCCGTGGGCTGCAGCAGCGACAGCGGGGACGGCGGGGACGCGGGCACCGTCACCGAGGCGCCGCCGCCGGCGGCCAACGCAACGCTGACGGGTACGGTGGCCTACCGGCAGCGCATTGCCTTGCCGCCCGGTGCGGTGGTGACCGTCCGGCTGGAGGATATCTCGCTTGCCGACGTCAAGGCGAAACTGCTGGCCGAGCAGGTGATCGAGAGTGGCGCCCAGGTCCCGGTCCCGTTTGAGCTGAACTACGATCCGACCGCAGTCGATCCCCGGCACCGCTATGCCGTTCGGGCCGAGATCCGGGTCGAGGACGAGCTCTGGTTCACCACGACGCGGGTCAATCCCGTCCTCAATGATGCCGGCACCGGACCGGTCGACCTCATGCTGGACATGGTCCGGCGTTAGCCATTCACGTCGGTACGCCGCCGGGTCTCGGAACGCCCCCGCACAACTTTCGGGGGCGATCGTATACACTCTGCCGCGTCAAGACAGGGCGAGCCTACCAGGAATGAACCGCTTGGAGACCGTGCAGCCCGGCCGGGGCCCGCGAGCGCGTCTGGCCATCCTTTATGGTTCCGGATTGCTGCTGGTCGCGGCCTTGCTGAGCTTTTCCGAGCCGCCTGTACAAAGCCTCATCGGTACCGAGCTCTATGAGTTCCGTCACCTGTTCATATTCAGCCTGGCCGGGCTGACGATTCTCGAGCTGACCGCCCTCATCGGGCGGACCGTGATTCGGCGGCGGTCCCTGTACTATCTCATTGCCGCGGTTGCTGTCGCCGGCCTCGCGTACGGACAGCAGCTGCTCGAGCTGACCCACGGCGGCGGTGAGCCGGACTGGCGGCTTGCAACCCGAAACTGGATCGGCGCCCTGGCCGTACTGACGCTGAGCGCGGGCCTGGACCGATCGCTGCGCCGGGAACACGGCTGGCTCAGGGGGTCGCCCCGAAAGGTCATCGCGGGGATATCGGTCCTCGTGCTTCTCTTCATCCTGCGTCCGCTGATTCCGGTGGGCCTGGCTTACGCCGGCCGCGACGGGGCGTTTCCGGTTCTGGTCGACCTGACCGCAAGCTGGCAAAGACCCTTTCTCGAACTGCGTGACTCCGAGCTGTATACCGGGGTCCCGCCGGACGAGTGGCGGGAGGCGCCGCACAAGGAAGTGGCCATGGTGATGTTTCGGCCCGGTGCCGGCGGCAGCGTGATCATCAACGAGCCGTTCCGGGACTGGCGGGACTATGGGGAGGTGCGTTTGCCGGTGTACGTGGACGGTCCTCGGCCGATTACGCTGGACCTTCGCTTCGAGGACAAGCGCACGCCGGACCATGAACAGGATCGTTACGCGGGCCAGTTCATCCTCGAACCCGGCGCGCACGTCGTTGTGGTCCCGTTTGCCGAATATCATCAGGGACCAGCGGAGCGGCATCTGAGAATCGCCCGTATGCGGCGGATCGTGATTTCCGCCAGCGGTCCTCCGGAACTTTTTCGGATTTTCGTCGGTCGCATGCGGCTGGCCGGCACGCAGCCGGATTAAGCCGTCCGCCGGTTCCCTTTCATGACGCGGCGCCGGCCGCCCGGGAGAGCCCGTTGACTTCCATGAGCAAGATCCTGGTTTCCGCACTGATTGCCGGCGGATTGATGATGGCATCGTTTTCGGACAGCCGCGTGATGCCGGACGACCCCTGGCAAGTGCGGCCGCTCCTCACCGGGGCGACGGCGCCGGCCTTCACGGCCCGCTTTCCGGATGGCTCATCCTGGACATTCAACCCGGCCGAGCTCGACGGGCCCGTGATCCTCACGTTTTATCGGGGCAGCTGGTGCCCTTACTGCACACAGCATCTGATGGACTACCGGAATGTCGAAGGCGAACTGATCGAGCTGGGATACCGGCTGGTCTTCGTGTCGCCCGACCGCCCCGAAGTGCTCGCCGAGGGTCTGGAGGGCGAGACCGTTTCCTATGAGGTCGTCTCCGACAGCCGGCTGGCCGTTGCCGAGGCATTCGGCGTCGCCTTTCGCCTCGACGACGTCACCGTGGCCCGCTATCTGAAAGCCGGGATCGACCTCAACGAGGCCGCTGGCGAGGACCACCAGGGGCTGCCGGTTCCCTCCACCTGGATCATTGGGGAGGACGGCACGATCCGGTTTTCGTACGTGAACCCGGATTACAAGACCCGGCTGGATCCGACGGTCCTGCTCGCCGCCGCACGGTCTGTTGCTACGGCGCACGGTAACGAGAATCGCTAGGGGCTGACACGTTCCTGTCACGCCGGGACGAGAACATCCGGAATCTGAAAGAATCGGTCAGGCAGGGATGTTCGAGCTACTGTTCAGGAGCGCCATTCGCTTCGCGGGGATGTGCTGTGTCGCCGTGGGCCAGTCCTTCGCCCAGCCGTCGGGCAAGAGTCTGCGCCGCGTCGCAATGCTCGTTCTCCTGGTCCCGCCATTTGTGGTCCTGCAGCTGGTCAACTGTGTTTGCCTTGCCCTGGACAGCCTGCTGTTTCCCTCCTTTCGCCGCGTACGAATCGTCAGCCCCGTCTTTATCGTTGGCGTTCCTCGCAGTGGTACGACCTTTCTCCACCGGGTCCTGGCCATAGACGACGCCAGCACGACGCTCACGGCCTGGGAATGTCTTTTCGCACCCTCGATATTGCAGCGCCACGTCGTTCGGGGCGTTGCTCGAATCGACGCGCTGATCGGACGGCCTCTCGGCCGTAGCCTGTCTTGGCTGGAACGGCGTCTGACCAGCCGGCTTCAGAAGGTCCATGCAACCGGTCTGTCGGCTCCCGAGGAAGACTTCCTCACGCTGCTTCCGGTGCTCGGCTGTTTTCTGCTGATCGTGCCTTTTCCGGAGTCCCGATGGGTCTGGCGCCTGGGGCGTTTCGACCTGGCGATGCCGCTTCATACGCGCCAGCAGTTCATGGAATTCTACCGCGGCCTGGTACAGCGCCATCTCTATTTCCACGGCTCCTGCCGCCGGTTTCTGTCCAAGAATCCGTCCTTCTCCCCCATGGTCAGAAGCCTCAGGGAAACGTTCCCCTCCTGCCGCATCGTGGCCTGCCTGAGAGACCCTGTCGAGGCGGTGCCGTCGCAGCTCAGCGCGCTGCGGGACGCCATGACTGTGTTCGGCCACGATCCGGCGAGTCAGCCCTTTCGCGATCGCTTCCTGGCCCAGATGGCCTGGTACTACGAGTATCTTCTCGCCGAATTTTCGAAGACTCCGGGAAATCGCCAGGCGATCGTTTTGATGCCGAGTCTCAGGGCGGATATCAGCGGCACGGTGGCTGCCCTGTACCGGCGTTTCGAACTTCCCCTGCCGGTAGCCTTCCAACGCGCCGTTGCCGAGCTGGACGCGGCCGCGCGGAGCTACTCCAGCGGGCACCGGTACGAGGCAAGCGCCTTCGGTCTCAGCGAGGCGGATATCCGCGATCGGTTCGCGGCCGCATACCGGGGCATCGGAACGGGAACCCAAGTCTCGGGGCTGGCCGCATGATCGCCACGGCGCGCCACGTGTCCGTTGTCCTGGAAGCCCGCGCCCGGCGGATTCTGGTTCTGTCCGATGCGTTGCCGGAGCGCAACGGCGTAGGAACCTATTACCGGGACCTGGTGGATCATCTGGCCGGGCACCTGGATCGGGTGGAACTCGTCTGCCCCGACGCGGATGCCGGGTGGCGCAACGGCTGGTCATTCCCGATGCCGGGAGACCCGACCCAGGCATTGTGCGTACCGCCGCTGCGGCGGCTGTTCCGGCATGTCCGGGACATGGATCCGGACGTTGTGATCGCCGCGACACCGGGACCCTTCGGTCTTCTTGGCGGCTATTTCGCGCGCCGTCACCGGGCTGCATTGATCTGCGGTTTTCACACGCACCTGGAGGGTCTGACGGATCTGTACTGGAAGGCCGGCCCCGGTCGGCTGTTCGGCGGCTTCAGCCGATGGCTTGTCGATGCCGCGAACCGGATCCTCTTCCGCGGCAGCCAGGCGGTCATTGCCAACTCGCCCGAGATGGCGGACATGGCGCGGACCATGGGCGCTCGGCGCGTGAGGCTGGTTGGCACCCCCTTGTCCCAGGAGTTTCTGGGCCCTCCGGCCGGTTCTGCGTCGGGGCGTATTCGGCGAGTGGGTTTTGCGGGGCGGCTGGCTCCCGAGAAGAACATCGGACAGGTCATCGAGGCCGCCCGGCGCCATCGGGAGATAGAGTTTGTGATTGCCGGCGACGGTCCCCTCAGGGACTCGGTTGCCAGGGCCCAGGCCGCCTTGCCCAATCTGGCCTGGCTGGGCTGGCAGCCGCGCGAATCGATGCGCGACATGATTGACGGCGTCGACATGCTGGTACTGCCCTCGAGCGTGGAATCCTTCGGGACGATTGCCCTGGAGGCCATGGCCAGGGAGCGGGTGGCGGTCGTTTCACAAGCCTGCGGCATTCTCGGCTGGCCGGACCTGGCGAACGGTGTTTTTGCGATGCGGCGGGGCGAACGCCTTGCCGATGCCTTGGAGCGGATTGTCGCCATGGGCCCCCGGTGCTGTCGGGAGCGGGCCCAGGCAGGGCGCGCTGCGGCCCTGCGACTCGGCCACGCGAACACGCGCGGCTGGCTGGATCTCATTTCGGAGGTAGCATGACATGCGTCTGCTGATCTCGGTTCACGACGTCATGCCGTCTACCCGGAGCCGGGTCTCGGACGTGCTGGACTGGCTGAGCGAGCGTCAGGCGGGACCGGTGGTTCTACTGGTCGTGCCGGGCTCCGGATGGGACGCCGGGGGCGTTGAATGGCTGCGCTCGCTGGAGCGGGCCGGACACGAACTGGCCGGGCACGGATGGCGGCATGCGGTGGAACACTATGGTGGCGTTTACCATCGACTGCATGGGGCGCTGATTTCCCGCCGTGTGGCCGAGCATCTGGCCCTCGACAGGGACGGTATCGCCGCACTCGTGCGCCGCTGTCATGGCTGGTTCGGTGAGGTTGGCCTTCGGCCACCGCGGCTTTACGTTCCGCCGGCCTGGGCCATGGGTCCGCTCGGGCCTGAACAGCTGCCCCGGCTGCCATTCGAGTGGTACGAAGACCTGGCGGGTTACTGGTCCCGGCAGGGCCAGTGTCATCGGGTGCCGGTGGTCGGCTACGAGTCCGATCGCGCCTGGACGCGGCCATTTCTCAGGTTGTTTAATCGACACGCCCGGCGCCGCGGGCGCCGGCGGGGTCTACTGCGCGTTGCCATCCACCCCGATGATCTCCGCCTGTCCATGGCGGCGGATCTGGCGCGCTGTCTGGACAGTGTGCCGCCGGCGGCCGGCAATGCCGGCTGGGCAGCGCTGCCGGATCTGCTCGCCGCCTGAGGCCCTCCGCCCGCAGGCAGACCGGTTCAGGGAGTGTCGGCTACCGCGCCGGAATCCGGCGCCGGCTCGAGCGGCTCGATCGTGAAGCCCTTGATGCCGTAGGCCGCCGAAATAAACGGACTGATCAGATTGAAGAAGCAATAGGGCAGATAGGCCAGGGTTGCGACGCCCAGCGTGGCCGACATATACGCTCCGCACGTGTTCCAGGGCACCAGCGGTGAGGTCAGTGTCCCCGCGTCCTCGATAGCGCGGGAGAGATTTCGAGCGGCAAGCCTGCGGCGGCGGAACTCCTCCCGGAACATCCGTCCGGGAAGGACGATGGACATGTACTGGTCGGCGGTGACGATGTTCGAGCCGATCGCGGTCACAATCACCGCCGAAATCAGGGCGCCGGTCGTATTGGCTGCCCGGATCACGGCCTGGATCAGCCGGCTGAGCAGGCCCGTGTGTTCCATGACCGCGCCGAAGGACAGGGCGCAGATCACCAGCCAGACGGTGTTGAGCATGCCGCTCATGCCGCCCCGGGACAGAAGCGCGTCCACGGTCTCATCACCGGTAGACGCCACGTAGCCGTCGAACAGGGCGGTCCACACGCCTTTCAGCAGGACCATTCCCTCGGAAAGACCCTCGCCGCTGACAAACGCCATGACCCGTTCGGGTTGCCGCCAGGCGGCGATGACGGCCCCCAGCAGGGCGCCGCCGAGAATGACCGGCAGGGCCGGTCGGCGCATGGCCGCCATGCCGAACACGAACACCAGTGGCAGCAGCGTCCAGCCGGAAAGATCGAACTGCGCCGAGAGCACGGCACTGGTATTGCCGAGTTCGAGTTCGGCGGACGACCCCCCGCGCAGGCCCATCACGGTAAAGATCGTCAGGGCGATCAAAAACGATGGCACCGTGGTCCAGAGCATGTGGCGGATATGGGAGAACAGCTCCGCGCCGGCCACCGCCGGAGCCAGGTTCGTCGTGTCCGACAGCGGCGACATCTTGTCGCCGAAATAGGCGCCGGAAATGACCGCACCCGCCGTGGCAGCCGGTGACAGGCCCATCCCCTGGGCCACACCGATCAGGCCGATCCCGATGGTGCCGGCCGTGGTCCAGGAGCTGCCGATGGCAAGCGACGCCACGGCGCAGAGCAGGGCGCTGGAGACAAAGAAAAAGCTTGGATCGAGGATCTTCATTCCGTAGAAGATCATGGCGGGCACCGTGCCGCTGATCATCCAGGCGCCGATCAGAGCGCCGACGGCCAGCAGAATCAGGATCCCGCCCATGCCCGTGCCGATGCCGGTCACGATGGCTTTCTGAATATGCGCCCAGCTGTGGCCGTTGCGTATGCCGATGGCCGCGGCGACCGCTGCCGAGATCACCAGCACGATCTGGTTGGCCCCGTACGATGAGTCCGCGCCGAACAGGTGCACCGACAGGGACAGCAGGACGATGAGTACGGCCAGCGGAACGAAGGCTTGCAGAAGGGTTGGAATACGGTTGAGCTGCTCACCTCGAGCCATGCTGGCTTCTCCCGGACAGGTCGCGGCAGTATAGGGGGCGCCATTGCATACAGGCCAGCGTCCTTGCGTCAGATCAACATACCTGCCGGCGGTTTTGACTATTCCGCTGTCGAGGCCGGTCCCGCGGACGGGCCCCTGGTGCTCTGCCTGCACGGTTTTCCGGACACGACGGCGACCTGGGTGCACCAGCTCCAGGCGCTCGCCAGCGCGGGCTACCGTGTCGTCGCACCCATGCTGCGGGGCTATGAGCCGCATACGGCAAGAACGACCCGCCGCTACTTCGCCCGGGATCTCGCCGTGGACGTCATCGGCTGGCTGGATGGACTGGAGACGGAACGGGCCCACGTGCTCGCCCACGACTGGGGCGCCGCCGCCGGCTACGCGGCCGCCGCGCGCTCCGATAGGCGCCTGCGATCGCTGACCGCTCTGGCGGTGCCGCCGGCCGGCCGGTTTCTCGAAAGCCTCCCGCGCCGACCGGACCAACTCTGGCGGTCCCGCTACATGGCGTTCTTCCAGCTGCAGGGCCTCAGTGAGTGGTGGCTGCTTCGGCGCCGGGGTCAGGTGATCCGCCGCTACTGGCGTCGATGGTCATCCGGGTGGAGCCCGCCGGAAGAAGTGCTCGGCCCCGCCATCGAGGCCCTGGCGCAGCCCGGCGTGCTGCCGGCGGCGTTGGCCTATTACCGTGACCTGTTCGCGGTCACCGATCCACGGTGGCGTGAGAGCCTCGACATGCTGACCCGGCCCATCACGGTCCCCACGCTGATCATGATGGGCGGGGCGGACCGGGCCATCGGCGCCCGGCTCCTGGACACCACGGTCCGTCGCGATGACTTTCCCGCCGGCGTTCGCGTGGCGCGTGTAGCGGACGCGGGGCACTGGCTCCATCTCCAGGCACCGCGGGCGGTAAACCGGGAGATCCTGGGCTTTCTTCGGGGCCTCGACGACTAGGCTTGTGTCACCGCCGATTTCTGCAGGCGGGGGTCCGACCGGAGGCGTGCAAACAGGAAGTCGCTGGTGGCGCGAATTCTGCCGACACCGCGCAGATCCCGGTGTGTCAGCAGCCACAGGCCGACGCTGAACACCGGGTCCATGGGAAACAGGTGGACGAGCCCCTCGCGGACCTGATCCGCGGGCAGAAAAGCAATTCCCGCACCGGCGATCGCCATGGCCGCCATCGTGTTCAGCGAGTCGCAGGTCGCGACAAATGCCCCAGGCGGGTAGGCCGACATGAGCCAGTTCAGGGCGGCAACCCGGCGGATTCTTCGGTCCGCTCCGATCAGCGGATGGACGGCCAGATCTCCCATGGTGCCCGGTCGGGCCGCCTGTTCATCAAGGTAGCGGGCGCCGGCACAGACCATCCAGGGAACATCGCAGAGACGTCGTCCGACCAGGTGGTCCGGCGGGTTCGGCGTCGCCCGCAAAGCCAGATCGGCTTCGCGCCGGGACAAGTCGTAGTCCGTATCGCTGACGGCGATGTCCAGCCGGATACCCGGATGCAGGCGGCGAAATTCCGGAATCAGCGGGGCCAGGTAGGCGCTGGCGATGTTTGCCGGGGCCGTGAGCCGGACTTCGCCCGAGGGGCGGATATCCTGCCCGGCGAGGGCGCGTTCCAGCTCGACGATGGCGTCGCTGGCCCGTTCGGCATGGGCCACGGCGAGCTCGCCCGCGGGGGTCGGAACATAGCCCTCGGGTTGACGCTCGAACAGCCGGGCCCCGAGGCGGGTTTCCAGGCCCTTGAGGCGCCGGAATACCGTCGAGTGGTTCACCCCGAGATCCCGCGCCGCGCCGGCAAGGCTCCCTTCCCGCGCCACGGCGAGGAAGTAGCGAAGATCGTTCCAATCCATGGGTTTGCATATTCGCAAGAAGAATTTGCCGATTTTGCTGATTCCTTTGCGATCACGCAAGGCTCATCCTGAAGCCCCTGATCCATCACCTGGAGAGTCCCATGACCGGTCCCCGAACTCGTGATCTTGGTGCCACCCTGCTTCGCATCTCCCTTGGCACGGTATTTCTCGCCCACGGCCTGTATCTGAAGGTCTTCGTCTTCACCCTCCCCGGCACCGCCCAGTTCTTCGGGTCCCTCGGACTGCCCCCGATGCTGGCCTATGCCGTCTTCCTGGCAGAGACCCTCGGCGGCCTGGCGCTCTTGCTCGGTGTCCACACCCGCTGGGTTGCTGCCGCCCTTGTGCCGGTCGCGCTCGGAGCTACCTGGGCCCATCTTGGCGCCGGATGGCTGTTCAGCAACGCCGGTGGCGGATGGGAGTACCCGCTGTTCCTGACCCTGACCCTTGTGGTACAGGCCCTGATCGGCGACGGCGCCTGGGCCCTCAGACCGTCGCGACGGCACACCCCAACCCAGCCGGTACGCGGCCGGGAACCGCAGACAGTCTGAGCCGCTTCTTCGCGCGGGCAGACGAGCGGACGGGCGGGCGCCGGCGGGCGTCCGCCCGTTCTTGCTTCAGGCGGCCTGCGGCGCGGGCCCTGGCGGGTCGAGCTCGCCGGATGCCCCCGCGTTGATCCTCAAGGGCCAGATACCGCAGGGAGTGTCCGCTGGCGGACAGAAGTGTCCGCTGACGGTGTCCGGGCGCCGGAAAGCGGACACTCGTACGTGTCCGGGCGCGCCGGGAAAATAAAATAACCGTCACAAATTCATCTGGTTATGCCGTTTGTGTCGGAACCTGGCACAGCCCTTGCTGTATGTACTTCGTACCGGCAATGACCGGCAACGAGGATCGAATCGCCATGAAAACCCAACTTCTCCTCCTCCCGCGCTCCCTGGTGCTGGCCGCGTTTCTTCTGGCGAGCATGGCCGCAATCGCGGGAGGTCGTGAGACAACGCCGTCCTCGGCCGACTACCTGAGTGTGCCGGCACCGGCCGCATCGTGTCTCGGTGCTGCGGGCGGCATCGTCGAGCCGGGCGCCTGCGCCCGCCGCATCGTGACGCTGTGACCAATCTGCACGCGATATCGGGCGACTCCGCAGACGACGGCGTCTCGACCGGCGTGCGCATGCGGGATACCGCGGGTCAGGACCGGCCCGTGACCGTGGATCGCCGCCGGAGAATCATCGTGCCCGTTGTCGCAGTGCTGCTCGCCGTCCTTGCGGTGGCCATCGCAACGCCGGCGGCCAAGCGCTGGTTTGGATCGGAACGCTCCGTGGCCGCCGAGCGTCTCAGAACGGCCGTTGTCGAGCGTGGCCCGTTTATCCGGGACGTCTCGGTGCAGGGTGAAATCGTGGCGGCGGTGAGCCCGACGGTGTTCGCGCCCGCGGAAGGCACGGTCACTCTCGCCGCCCGCCCGGGTGACCAGGTGACCGAGGGTCAGCGGGTTGCCTCCGTGGACAGCCCTGAGCTCAACAATCGGCTGGCCCAGGAACGGGCGACGCTGGCGGGTCTGGAAGAGGAGCTCGGCCGCGAGGAGATTCGCGCCCGCAAGGCCCAGGCCGCCGCGCGCCAGGCGGCCGACCTCGCGCGCGTGGAAATCGTCGCCGCCGAGCGCGAACTGCGTCGCGCCCAGCGCTCCTGGGAGTATCAGGTCATCAGCCAGCAGGATCTGGAGAAAGCCCGGGACGACCTGGAGGCAGCCCGGGTCCGCTACCGCCACGCCAGCGAGGATGCCGAACTGGTGACCGATACGGCGGGTTTCGAGGTTCGGACGCGGGCCCTGGCCCGGGACCGGCAGCAGCTGCTCGTCAATGAGCTGGAGCGGCAGGTGGCGGCGCTGGACATCGGTTCACCGGTGACCGGTGTGATCGGCGACCTGGCGGTGGAACAGAAGGCCTCCGTGCAGCGTAACCAGCCCCTTTTTACGGTCGTCGATCTGACTGCCCTGGAGGTCGACCTTGCGGTGCCCGAGGCCTACGCGGACGATCTGATCCCGGGCATGCCGGTCACCATCCGCTATGGCTCGGAGACCTATCCGGGCGTTCTGGCCTCGGTCTCGCCCGAAATCCGGGACAACCAGGTCGTGGCCCGGGCCCGCTTTGCACAGGGCACGCCGGCCGGTCTGCGCCAGCGCCAGCGCGTGTCGGCCACGGTGGTACTGGAAAACCGCCCGGACGCCTTGTCCGTGCGCCGCGGCCCGTTCCTGGACAACAGCGCCGGCCGGTCGGTGTGGGTCATCGAGGACGGCCTGGCGCGCAAGCGCGAGGTGACGCTCGGGTCGGTGAGCATAGAGCGGGTGGAGATCACCTCCGGTGTGTCGGAAGGCGACGTGGTCGTGATTTCCGGGACGCGGGCATTCGATGACGTCGACGTCGTCATGATCACGGACTAGGCAAGGCAAACCGGACACTTGGAGAAATCATTCATGCTCGAGATGCAGCACATCGGCAAGGTCTACCGTACGGAACTGGTCGAAACCCATGCCCTGAGGGATTTCAGCCTCAGAGTGAACGAGGGGGATTTCGTTGCCGTCACCGGCCCGTCCGGATCGGGGAAGACCACGTTTCTGAATATCGCCGGCCTGCTGGAAACCTTCGGGGACGGGACCTACCGCCTCGACGGCGAGGACGTGTCGGGTCTCTCCGACAAGCAGCGGTCGCGGATCCGCAACCAGAAAATCGGCTTCATTTTCCAGAGTTTCAATCTGATTCCGGACCTGGACGTGGCCGACAACGTCGAGCTCCCGCTGCGCTACCGTCGTCTGGATCGCGGCGAACGCAAGGCGCGCGCAGAACGGGCTCTCGAGCTTGTCGGGCTGGCCTCGCGCACCCGGCACCTGCCTTCGCAGTTGTCCGGCGGACAGCAGCAGCGCGTGGCGATCGCGCGTGCCCTGGCCGGGGAGCCGCGGCTGATTCTGGCCGACGAGCCTACCGGTAATCTCGACTCGCTGATGGCACGGCAGGTGCTCGATCTCCTGGAGGAGATCAATGCCCGCGGCACGACGGTGATCATGGTCACCCATGACCCGGACCTGTCCCGCCGCGCCCATCGCAACGTCCACGTGCTCGACGGCCGGGTGACCGACTTCAAACCGTACGACCCGGTGCCGGGCGGCCTCGCCGCCGGCGCAGGCGCATAGGAGGCGGCACGTGTTTGCACATCATCTACGTACCGCGTGGACCTCGGTTCGCCGCAGCCCCGTTCTCTCGATCCTGATTGTGGCGGCCATTGCCGTGGGCATCGGTGTGTCGATTACGGGTCTGACGATCTATCACATGCTGGCGCGTGACCCGATTCCCCAGAAAAGCGATCAGCTGTTCCGGGTCCAGCTGGACAGCTGGGATCCTGACAGTCCCTTCTTCGAGGGCGGCGACGAGCCGTCCGGGCCGCCGTTCTGGCTCACCTACCAGGACGCCATGGCGCTGCTGGAATCGGACATTCCCAAGGCACATGCCGCCAACTACCGCAGCGCCGCGGTCCTCGAAAGCGACAATCCGTCGGTGGCCCCCGACGTCTACGGCATCCGGGCCACCACGAGGGGGTTCTTTTCGATGTTCGAGGTGCCCTTTCGTTACGGCGCCGCCTGGGATGCGGCCGCCGACCAGGATGGGGCGCCCGTGGTCGTGATCGGCGAAAAAATCAACGACGAGCTGTTCGGCGGCGAGGACAGCACCGGGCGGACCGTGCGCCTCGGAGACGATGAATTCCGCGTCGCCGGCGTGCTCGAGCACTGGAGCCCGCATCCCCGTTTCTACGACCTGAATATGACCACCTTCGGTGACCCGGAGCAGCTCTTCGTGCCGATGCGCGCGGCCACCGACCGCGAGTGGGCTATCAACGGCAATACCAGCTGCTGGAAGCCCGAGAGCCTCGTCACCTTCCGGGACTTCCTCGGATCCGAGTGTGTATGGGTCCTGTTCTGGGCAGAGCTGCCGGATTCCGCCAGCCGGGAGGCCTACATGACCTACCTCAACGGCTACGTGGATCAGCAGAAAGCCGCGGGCCGCTTTCCCCGTCCCATGGACAACCGCCTTCGCAGCGTCGAGGAGTGGCTGGAACACCGCCAGGTGGTGAGCGACGACAGCCGGGTCGTTGTGGCACTGGCCTTCCTGTTTCTGATCGTCTGCCTGCTCAATGCCGTGGGGCTCATGCTGGCCAAATTCGCCGGCACCGCGCCGTCGGCGGCGATCCGACGCGCCCTGGGCGCCAGCCGCGGCGACATCGTGCGCCAGTATCTCACCGAGGTCGGTGCGATCGGCATTGCCGGGGGTCTCGCGGGACTGGCGCTCGCGGCCACCGGCCTGTGGTCCCTGCGCCAGGGGTTCGAGGACCTGGCCAACGTGGCCCGCCTCGACCTGTCCATGGGCTTTACCGCAATCGGTCTGGCGTTTCTTGCCGCGCTGGCGGCCGGCCTGTATCCCGCCTGGCGGGTAGGCCGCGCGGTTCCGGTCCGCTTCCTCAAGAGTCAGTGAAGCGCGTCACTCACGGAGAACTCCCATGGAACTAGGCAGCATTCTCAAGGGTATGAGCCGCAACTGGGTGGGGCCACTGCTCGTCGCTCTGCAGGTGGCCATCACCATGGCGGTCATGGTCAACGCTCTGTTCGTGATCCAGGAGCGAAGGGAGGTCATGGCCCGCCCCACCGGCGTGGACGAGGCCAACCTCGGCCGCACGGGCATCTTTGCCTATGCGGATGACTTCGACTGGACCGGCGAGATACGCGCCGACCTGGAGGCGTTGAACAATCACCCGGGGGTTCACGCCGCCGGCACGGTCAATTCCCTGCCCGGCACGGGGTCAGGCTGGTCTTCCACGTGGCTGGTGGAGGAAAACAAACCAGAGACCAGCGTCCAGTCGGCCATGTACCTGGTGGACGAGCACGGCCTGGAAACCCTGGGCCTGGAGCTGGTAGAGGGCCGCTGGTTTCGCGAAGACGAAATCATCGACGTGGATCCGACGGGTTTCGAGGGTTTCTTTTCGGGCATCGTTCTCACCGAGTCTCTTGCCAACAAGATGTTTCCCGACGGCGCGCTGGGCCGCATGGTCTACACCGAAAGCGAAGACCAGGCGCCGGTGGTGGGTGTGGTACGCCAGCTGGCGGTGCCCTGGCCGTCATACCTGGAGTGGGAGGACTCGAGCCTCGTACCCGGCCGGCTTTCCGGCCCCGCGATTTTCTATGCCGTGCGCGCCGAGCCCGGCCGCCTGGAGCAAGTACTTCCCGAGGTGGAGGAGTTGCTCACCGGCCGCGCGAGCGGACGCACCGTTCTTCCTCCGGAGACTCACAGGGAGATGGTCGCCGAGGAATTTACCGACGAGCGTGCCACGGTCCGGATACTGTTCGTGATCATGGTTCTGCTGGTGCTCCTGACCGGCCTGGGCATCGTCGGCCTGGCCAGCTTCAATGTCCGCCGCCGCACCCGGCAGATCGGCACCCGCCGGGCCCTCGGGGCTACCCGCGGCGACATCCTGAGATATTTCCTCGCCGAGAACGCTGTACTGACTGCAATGGGCCTGGGCATCGGCGTGGTGCTGACCTATGCGCTGAATTATTTTCTGGCCGACCAGTTCAACGTGGCCCGCCTCCCCGGCAGCTGGCTGCTGATCGGGATGCTGGCGCTGCTGGCCCTGGGCCAGCTCGCGGTGCTGGGGCCCGCGCGTACGGCGACGCGGATACCCCCGGCGGTGGCAACGCGGACGGTTTGATCCATGTCCCGCGCTCTGACGAAAAATGCGGTATGCGATATGGTGACGCCACACCCGTGGCGTGGGGGAGGGACTCAAATGAAGCCGGCCATCATCGTTGCACTCGGGGTACTGGCGTCGTTGCCGGCGCACGCGGAGGTCTGTAGTTCGGTTCCTGCCGACGTGCTGCGCCTGGACAACGCATCGGCGCCGGATTTTCAGGAGGCCCGGACCCGCGTCGAGGCCTGGATCCGGCGCTGCGGCAGACTGAACGTACAGGTCGATGCCCGCCGGGAGGCCGGTGATTTCGGTGATAACGGCTCCGAGGCGGCGTCCGCCGAGGCCGCGGTTGACGGCCTTGTCGAGGAGATCTCCGCGCTGGCCGTGCTGGATCCCGATCAGCTCAATCGACGGCCGTTCCATCTTCAGCCATCAGTCATCCTCAACGGTGTGGATGAAACCCTTCTCGCGGCGCTTCTCGCCGGCTCGAAGGTGGAGGCCATAACGATCATGGAGGCGAGTTCCGCGCCGTGACCGAAACGCTGCTGGTCATCGACGACAACGAGGCGGTGGGCACCGCACTGGAGATCCTCTTCGCGATGGAGGGGATGCGGGTGCTGACCGCGACCGGACCGGACGAGGGCCTGGCGGTCCTGGACGATCAGGCGGTGGACCTGGTCATCCAGGATATGAACTTCACTGCCGATACGACCTCCGGCGAGGAGGGGCGCGCCCTGTTTGAGGCCATACGCGACAGGGACCCGGACCTGCCGGTCATCTTGTTCACCGCCTGGACCGACCTCGAGACCGCGGTCGCCCTGGTCAAGGCCGGTGCGGCGGACTACATGGCCAAGCCATGGGACGACGAGCGGCTGGTCACGACCGCGCGAAATCTTCTGGCGCTGCGGGAGAACGCGCTGGAGCGGCATCGGCTGGAGGAGGCGCGCAACGCCTCTCGCCGCCGCCTCGCGGATCGCTACGACCTCTGCGGCATCGTCTACGAGAGTGACACCATGCAGGAACTGCTGGCCACGGCCTGTCAGGTAGCCGGCGCGGATGTGCCGGTCCTGATCACCGGGCCCAACGGGGCCGGCAAGGAGAAAGTTGCCGAGATCATCCAGGCCAATTCCGCGGTCGCCGAGGGGCCGTTCGTGCGGGTCAACATGGGCGCCTTGCCCGCGGACCTCGTGGAGAGCGAACTCTTCGGTGCGGATGCGGGTGCGTTCACCGGCGTTGCAAGGGCCCGGCCGGGCCGGTTCGAAGTCGCCGACAGCGGAACCCTGTTTCTGGACGAAATCGGGAATCTTCCGCTGGCCAGTCAGGCGAAGCTGCTGCGCGTGCTCCAGACCGGCGAGTTCGAACGCCTCGGCAGCAGCCAGACCCGCAGGGCCTCGGTGCGAATCATATCGGCAACCAATGCCGACCTGGCCGCGGCAGTGGCCGACGGGCGCTTTCGGGAGGATCTTTATTACCGACTCAACGTGATCGAACTGGCCGTTCCGGCGCTGGCCGAGCGCATGGACGATGTGCTGCCGCTGGCCAGATATTTCGCGGGACCGGATCGAACCCTCCGTGCCGACGCGGAACGGGCGCTGCTGGCCCACGACTGGCCCGGCAACGTGCGTGAACTCGCCAACCGCATCCAGCGCGCCTGCGTGCTTTCCGCCGACACGGAGATCGGTGCCGATTCGCTCGGACTCGAGCGGGCCTCCACTTCGCCGCCGAAACATGTTGTCCCGACGGCGCGGGCGGAGGCCGGCCGCGAAGCCATCGTGGAAGCGCTGCATCGCCACGGCGGCACCGTGGCCAGGGCGGCGAGAGATCTGGGGCTGTCCCGGCAGGCGCTGTATCGGCGGATGGACAAGTACGGCATCCCCCGGGATCCGGTCTGAGCGCCTTGGCCGGGGATCAGCGGATTCGTCTCAGCCTGGAAGGCAAGGTCACGCTCCTGGTCGGCGTTCTGGTCGCCCTGGCCGTGGCAGCGGGAGCCTTCGCCGGCGCCCGGACGGGGCGTGCGGGACTGGGACTGCTGTTCGGCCTGGCGCTCGGCCTTCCCCTGGCGTTCGTGGTGACGCGGAGGTTCATGGCCCCGGTCAATCGCGTGCTTCAGGCACTCATTGACGGTACCGGGAGTCTGACCGACAGCGATTTTTCCGTCAGTCTCGCCGAAACCCGTAACGACGAGCTCGGCGCTCTCGTGCAGGCTTACAATGCCATTGGCCAGGTATTGCGAGACGAGCGCCATGACCTGTTCCAGCGGGAGCTCCTGCTGGACACCGTCATCCAGGCGACCCCGCTCGCCCTGGTGCTCGAAGGCCCGACGGGCGCGGTGGTTTATTCCAACGCCGCGGCGCGCCAGCTGTTTTTGGGCGGGCGCAAACTCGAAGGGTCTGCGTTCCGGGATATTCTGGAAAACGCACCGGCGCCTTTGGGCGATGCCGTGGGCACCGGCGGCGACGGCCTGTTCACCATCGAGGGGGACAACGGCCCGGAGACCTTTCACCTGTCCCAGAAGGCATTCCTCCTCAACGCCCGAACCCACCGGCTGTTTCTGTTCAAGCACCTCACCCGCGAGCTGAGCCGCAGGGAAGTGGCGATCTGGAAAAACGTCATTCGCGTCATCGGCCACGAGCCCAACAATTCGCTCGCACCGGTATCGTCGCTGGCCCATTCCGGTGGACGGCTTGCCGAGGCCCTCGACAGCGACAAGCTGAAGACGATTTTCGCCACCATCGAGGACCGGACCCGGCACCTGAAAGACTTTATCGAAGGTTACGCGCGGTTCGCGCGTCTCCCCCGGCCCGAACTCCAGGCCGTGGACTGGACCCGTTTCGTTGCCGGCCTCTCCGAACTCGCCCGCTTTCGCCTGGACGGCGACCTTCCGGCTGAGCCCGGCTGGTTCGATCCGGCCCAGCTCGAACAGGTACTCATCAACCTCCTGAAAAACGCCCACGAATCCGGATCACCGCCAGAGGACGTGAGCCTGTCGGTCAGCGCTGCCGAGCCGGGCCAGCGCATCGTCATCGGCGATCGCGGCTCGGGCATGTCGGAAACCGTCCTTGCCAGCGCGTGGCTGCCGTTTTATTCCACCAAACGCACCGGTACCGGACTCGGACTGCCCCTGTGCCGCGAAGTGGCGGAGGCCCATGGGGGCCGGCTGTCGCTGAACAATCGTGATGACGGAGGTCTGGAAGTCAGCCTCTGGCTTCCGGCGGGGCCGCCGCCCGGCGAGAGGACGATGAGTTAGACTGCCCGAACGCCGGCGCGGTCCGGGGCCGGCGGGGAGGGCAGGCTTGGCAGGGTTCGCTTCGGAGCTACGGCGCAGAAAAGTCGTGAAGGTGGCGCTGGCCTACGCGCTGGTCGCCTGGCTGCTGATTCAGATCGCCGAGACAACCTTCGAGCCGCTGCGTCTCCCGGAATGGTCGGTCACCCTGGTGGTCATGCTGGCCATTCTCGGCTTTCCCCTGGCCCTCGTGCTGGCCTGGATATTCGAGGTGACCCCCGATGGCGTGCGCCGGGACTCGGGCCCGGGGCACGGGGAAGAAACGCCCTGGCCGGCACCGCCGCCAGCGGAAGCCTCGTCGGCCCGGCGGCCGCCATCGCCTGACCGCGGCACCGCCAGCGATCTTGCTGTCCCGTCCTCGCCGTCGGTTGCCGTGCTGTCCTTCGCCGACCTCAGCCCGGAACAGGACCAGGATTACTTCTGCCGCGGGCTGGCCGAGGAGATCTCCGGTGCGCTCGCGCGTATACCCGGGCTGCGGGTTGCGTCCCGCGTTTCCGCGGGCCAGTTCCGGCACGGTGGTGCCGATGTGGCGGAAATCGGCGAGCGGCTGAACGTGTCGACGGTCGTCGAGGGCAGCGTCCGCAAGGCCGGTGACCAGCTCAGGGTGACAACCCAGCTGGTCAATGTCAGCGACGGTTTCCAGATCTGGGGCGACCGTTACGACGCCGAGCTGTCCGATGTATTTGCCGTACAGGACCGCATTGCGGAGAGCATCGCCGCGGCCTTCGAGCTCGGTAGCAGTCCCGACGGTCAGGCCCAGGCTCGTGTTCAGGGCACCCGTGACGTGGAAGCCTACGACTACTACCTCAAGGGCATGAGCTACCTGGATCGCATCACCGGCAACAACATGGGCTTTGCGCGGGACATGTTCCGCAAGGCGGTTGCGAGGGATCCACGCTTTACCCGCGCCTGGGCGGGTCTGGCGATCGCCGGCTTCATGTACTACCAGTGGATGGATGACGCGGAGGAGGTTTTCCGGGAAACCGACGAGGCCAGTCAGAAGGCCCTGGATCTCTGCGGGGAATCCGCGCTCGCGCATCTGGCGCGGGGTTTGTCCATGACCATGCAGAAGAGTCTGGACGAGGCCGCATTTCATCTCGAACGCGCGACCGAGCTGGAGCCCGGGCTGTTCGAGGCCTGGTACTACTACGGGCGGGTCGCAATTCAGCAGGGCCGGACCGAGGCGGCGATCCGGCTCATGGAACGCGCCGCATCGGTCAGGCCCACGGACTATCAGTCGGCCATGCTGCTGCCGCAGCTCTATGCCGAACTGGGCGACACCGCTGCGGTGACCGAATGGTCCCGGACCGGACTGGAAAGGGCGCAGCGGCAGCTGGAGCTGCATCCGGACGATCACCGCGCCCACTATCTGGCCGCCGGGGCCTTGCTGACCCTGGGGGACAAGGCCGCCGCCCGCGAGGCCATCGAAAAGGCCATGGCACTGGACAGCGACGACCCGGGCATGCTCTACAACGGCGCGTGTTTCTTTGCCCGGGCCGGGGAACTCGAGCGGGCGCTGGACTGCCTGGAGCGCAGTCCGGCAAGCCGGCTGCCCGCGCGCGAATGGATGGAGAACGACAGCGATCTCCAGAATCTGCGCGACCACCCCCGGTTTCTCGCCTTGCTCGCTCAATCGGACCGGTGCCGACAGGGCGCGGACACGCCGGCCTGAAACCCGTAACCGGATTTTTCTCAGCATACGGAGCCTCCTGATGGCGGATCTGCTCAACGCGCGGGACCTGGATTTCCTGCTCTACGAAGTTCTCGATGTTGAGGGGCTCTGCGCGGCACCCCGTTATGCCGGTCACGACCGGACCACGTTTGACGCCGCGCTCGATGCGGCGGCGCGCCTGGCCCGGGAACAGTTTGCCCCCCACGCCGCCGCCGCCGATCAACGCGAGCCTGCCTTCGACGGCCAGCAGGTCACGATCATCCCGGAGGTCAAGACGGCCCTGGACGAATTTGCCGCGGCGGGATTTCTGGCCGCTCCGTTTGGTACGGAGCAGGGCGGTTTCGACATGCCCTGGGTTGTCTTTCAGGCCTGTCAGGCCTGGTTCTCGGCCGCCAATGTCGGCACGCACGCGTACGCGTTCCTCACCGTCGGAGCGGCCAACCTGCTGAGCGTTTTCGGCAACGACGATCAGAAGCGCCGCTACGTGGCGCCGATGCTCGCGGGCCGATTCTTCGGAACCATGTGCCTGTCCGAGCCTCAGGCGGGCTCGTCGCTGGCGGACGTTCGCTGCCGCGCGGAACCGACCGGTGACGGCGACTACCGGATTACCGGGACGAAGATGTGGATCTCCGGCGGAGAGCACGATCTGTCCGAGAGCATCGTGCATCTCGTGCTCGCCCGCCTTCCGGACGGCCCGCCGGGAGTCAAGGGGATCTCGCTGTTCGTCGTGCCCCGGCACCGAATCGGCGCGGATGGCGAACCCGGAGAACGCAACGGCGTGGCGCTCGCCGGTCTCAACCACAAGATGGGCTACCGGGGCACGGTGAACACGGTCCTGAACTTCGGTGAGAACGGCGAGTGCCGGGGCGAACTCGTCGGCGAGCCGCACCAGGGACTGCGCTATATGTTCCATATGATGAACGTGGCGCGGGTGGGGGTGGGGGCGGGCGCCACCACCCTCGGCTATGCCGCCTACCTGCATGCCCTGGAG
>JARFQW010000149.1 GCA_029287575.1 Gammaproteobacteria bacterium
CGCTGCCGCCCGCCCCGCCGTGGATGGAGCGCGCGCCGGCGAGCCGGCGCGCTGGCCGCCACCCGGAGGGGCCCGGCGACGGCGACCGCATGGCACTGCCGGCGTGGTGCGCCGGGCTTCAGCGTCACGGCCCGTTGGTGCCCTGACTCCAAATTCCGCGACACACCGACACCACTCTCTGACTGCGCCGTTGAACCGAAGGGCCCTTCGGACACGTCCTGTCGGACGTTTACCTCATCATTGGTTTGGAGAACTGCATCATGTTCAGCAACGTTTCCCTGCGCCTGCGAAATGGCCTCTTGCTCATTGCGTCCGGTCTGCTTCTCGTCGGCGGCGTCCAGGCGGCGCACCATAGCGGCGGCAAGGCCATGAAGAAAGACATCGTCGATACAGCCGTCGGCGCCGGACAGTTCAACACGCTCGCCGCGGCCCTCCAGGCTGCCGGTCTTGTGGACACACTCAAAGGTTCCGGGCCCTTCACCGTGTTTGCGCCCACGGACGCTGCGTTCGCCGCATTGCCGGCCGGGACGGTAGATACGCTGCTGGAGCCCGAGAACAAGGACCAGCTCATCAAGGTCCTGACTTACCATGTTGTTCCCGGCAAGGTGACGGCGGCCCAGGTCACGGGGCTGACCGAGGCGACCACCGTCGAAGGCCAGGAAATCAAGGTGTCCACTTCCGGAGACACGGTCCAGATCAACGACGCCACGGTCGTGGTCGCTGACGTGATGGCCTCCAATGGTGTCATCCACGCCATCGACAAGGTGCTGCTGCCGAAGTAAGCGCTGCGGCCCTGCCTGCCGCTGCAGATCGAGCGGGGCCCCGACGGGGCCCCGTTTTTTTTGGATGTTTCAAACGGACGCAAGTTTCCAACGGACGCGAGGATCTTGTTACCCTTGGAGCCAATCCCCTAGGGAACCATTCCCCGAATTCCAGAACAGGACAGCAAGCATGGCCGACGAGATCGCTGGCATGAATGCGGCAATGACCGCCGAAGACCTTTATCGCGAAGAAACCTACACTGACCGGCGGGTAGGGACGATTCAGCGCCTGATCCCTGTCGGCAAGGACGGCAGCGCCGATGCGAGCCGGGCCGAATTGTATGTCGGCCAGACCCAGGTCATGACGCCGGCGGGTGCGCTGCCCATCAGCTTCGAGATCCCGGCCGAGAATCTTGAGCAGGCCGTGGCCGGATTCGCCGACGGCGCGAAGGTGGCGCTGGAAGACACGATGCAGCGCCTGGAGGAACTCCGCCGGGAAGCGGCGTCCTCCATTATCGTGCCGGAAGCAGGCGCCGCACCCGGAGGCCCGATACCCGGCGGCGGCAAAATCCGGATGCCCTGATCCGCGCGAGGGTTAGTCCTCGACTTCCTGGAACGTCATGCCGGCGTGTTGCCGAAGGCGCTCGATCAGGCCGTCTCCCAGAGCGGAGGCCGGCGTCCAGGACCCTCCGGAAACAATCGCTTCCCCTGCGGCGAGCGCCAGCGCCGTCTCACCGAGCATGCGGGAGGTTGCGCCGTAGCCGGGATCCCGGTCGCCGGTCACCTTGACCGTGATCCGCTGCTCGCCGTCTGCTGAGCGCGCAACGAGGCGTATATCGAAGTAGCCGTTTTCCTGCTGTTCCCGAGACGGGCCCTCGCCGGGGTCCGGCAGGAACAGGCGCTGGATAGCCTCCCGGGCGGGCTTCGTAGCGACCGCGGCCATGAAGCCGCCGAGCGCCGCGGTCATGGACATGGCCCGCGCCCACCCGCCGGGCCCGGGCCCGGTCAGGACCGATTCGCTGTATCTGAAGTCCTCGCCGTAGGGGAACCCGCCGAGGGCGTTGCCGCGGCGGACCACGCGGGTATTCACAGCGGCCATAACGAACGGCGCGGTCCACGATCCCATATCCTCGTCGAAGGCCGGGATACGCTGGTCGGAGCCGTCGGGGCCGGTCTGCTGGCCGGCCGGATTCAGGCCGTAAGGGTGCCCCAGGGCACGCCGGGCTTCCGGATTCGAGCGAGCCTCGGCCAGCGCGTTGAGCAGGCTTGCATATGTACCGCCGCTGAACTGGCCGCGCACCTTGCGCACGAACAGTTTGACCTGGTCAGCGGGGGCTCCGAAGCGCTCCCGAAAAACGGTCTGAGCGTACAGGCAACCCAGTTCGGAAGGAATGGAATCGAACCCGCAGCAATGCACCAGTCGCGCGCCCTGGCTCTTCGCGGTTTCCTCCCAGGTGTCGATCATCCGCCGCACCCACTGGACCTCCCCGGTGATATCGCAATAGTCGGTACCGGCCTCGGCACACGCGGCCACGAGCTTTGATCCGAATCGCGCGAAGGGCCCGACGGTGGAGCAGACAACCCGGGTTGCGGCTGCAAGGGCCGCCAGGGAATCGGGATCGTCACTGTCTGCAATGACAACGGGAATCTTCGCCGCATCCGGACCCAGCGCCTCCCTCAGCGCTTCCAGGCGTGTCCGGCTCCTGCCGCCCAGGGCCCAGCGGACGGGTTCCCCGGACCGGCAGCGGGCAAGCAGGTGCTCGGCGACGAGGCTGCCGGTGAATCCGGTGGCGCCCCAGAGAACGAGGTCGTGGGTCTTCTGCTTGCTCATGTCCGTCCTGTGTCTTGTGCCGAGAGGCGAGGGAACCCGGCGCGCTGCAGCCCGCCGGTCCCGGTCTCATGGAGGCCCATTGTGCCATCCCGGCCCGGCGCGGAGCGGGCCCCGGGTCCGCGAGGCCGGATTTAAGGGGACGGGAAATCACGGCCGGGCACACTGGTGCGCGCTGGTCGGCTAGAATGGCCGCTTGGTTGCCACAGAGCGGTCTTCCAGGTTGACCTATTGCGTTGCCATTGCGACTGAACAAGGGCTCGTCTTCGCCTCCGACTCGCGCACGAGCGCGGGCCCGGACCAGTTGAGCACGTTCAGCAAGATGCACGTGCTCATGGAGGACGGGCATCGGCTTTTCGTTCTCCTGAGCGCCGGAAATCTCGCCACCACCCAGTCGGTGCGTGCCCAGGTCCGGCATGACCTGGAGTTTGGCGGAGAGCCCAACCTCACAACGGTCCGCAGCATGGTCGAGGCGGCGGAGTACCTGGGGTCCATGAGCGTAAAAACCCGGCAGCGGCACACGGAGGGTCCGGAGGCCGAGGCCGACCTGAGCGCCACGTTTATTCTTGGCGGGCAGATCGAGGACCGGGACCCGGGCATCTACCTGATATACCCGGAAGGTAATTTCATCCGCGCGTCGCATCTCACACCCTATCTTCAGGTCGGCGAACTGAAGTACGGCAAGCCGATTCTCGATCGGCTCGCCCGCTACGACATGCGCATGGACGAAGCGGCGCGTCTGGCGCTGCTGTCCATGGATGCGACGATGCGCAGCAACGTCACCGTGGGTCCTCCGGTGGAGCTCATGGCCTACGAGTCCGGCACACAGACCCGCAAGTGGCACCGGGTTTTTGGCGAAGACGACAGCTACATGCGGGAACTGCGCCGCAGCTGGCAGATCAACCTGGAAAACGCATTTCAGCGCCTGCCGGAACTCCCGAAGCCCGCCGCCAGGCGTCCAGACGGCGGTGAATGAACCCGAGTTTGTTCTGCACCGCCGGTGTCAGGACGAACGGGTAGGGATCGGGGGTGCCCAGGCTCCGGTTCAGCTCGTTGATCCTCACGGCGACTTCCATCCAGGCCGCAACCCGGGCTTCCCAGGAGTGCCCCACCGGAGGCGGCCCCAGGGCATTCTCCCGCGCCGTTTCCAGACCGTCCACGATGTGCAGGTAGTGGGCCCAGGTCTCGGCCCAGTCCTCCAGGGGGTGGGCGGTCGCGTAGCCGCTGACGTAATTCTGACTCCAGTTTGGCGGCGGCCCCGATTCATAGTGGTACTGGAGCGCCTGGTCGTAGTCCCGCCGTTCGTCACCGAACTCGCGGCGGAATTCCTCGGGACTGCCGCCCGTCAGCAGGTCCCAGAAATAGTGGCCGCTCTCGTGGCGGAAATGTCCGAGCAGGGTCCGGTATCGTTCCCACATGGCTTCGCGGACCGCATGGCGGCGTGAATCGTCGGCCTCGTGGATGTTGATCGTGATCACGCCGGCCCGATGGCCGATCATGACGAAGGCCTCTTCGACCAGCGGATTGTCCCGCTGGTCCTCGAGAAACTCGAACGCCATGGCCGGCCGGCCCGGTATGCCGCCGATCGGCAGACCCAGACTGAATACGCCATAGAGCATCCGCCGTTTGGCCCGCTCCAGCCGGCCCCAGAGAACGCCGTTCCGGCCCCGGGACAGGTTCGGGATGACCTGATTTCTCCGACAGGACTGACAGAACGCCTCGTTCTCGCCCGGGGCGATCAGCCAGTTGCACACGCCATGCTCGGATCGATTCCGGCAGGCCCTGGGGCCATCGTCACGCAGCGGCACCATGTCCATCTGCCACGGCGCGAATCCCGTCGCTGTACGGCAGGCCAGGCAGAAGAAGTCTTCGAAGAACAGTCGCTGGCCGCATTGGCAGCTGAAACGCTTCAAGTGGGGGCGTCCGGGAGGAACCAGGTCAGCGAAATCTGCCTGTGGATACTGGCCAGATCCAGCTGCATCGTATCGATGAAAGCACGCAGTCCGGCAAGGTCGATGGCCGCGATGTCGAGGTCGGCGACAATGCGCTGCAAACGCAGCACGCCCCGCAAGGGGGGTTCGTAGCGCGGCAGCGACCGGAGACTGTGGTCCAGTTCGCCGAGACAGTAGCCGATGGCGCGGGGAAACCGGGTGTCGAACATCAGAAACGAGATCACGTCGCGATCGACGATCCGCCGACGGACCTGTTGCCGGTACATCTGATAGGCCGACAGGGACTTCAACACGGCGATCCACAGGGAGTTCCGGTAGGGATCGAGGTCCTTTCGGCCGGTCATGAGCGAGGCCGCGGCCACGTCGATAATGCGGGTCGTCATATCCGTGCGTTCGAGACCTCGGCCGATGCGCAGAAACTGGTAGGCCTCGCCGTGGTTCATGGAGTCCGCGAGCAGCCCGCGCACCTGCTGGCAGCGTTGCATTACCGTGCCCAGCACTTCCTCCCGGCGCCGCTGGAAAACCGCCCGGCGAAGGTGCTCGCCCGCGTAGAGATACAGCTCGTTGACCGTGCGCCAGGCTTCCCTGGGAATCAGGTCCCTGGAAGTCCGGAAGTTCTCGCGTGCGGACGCCAGCGACGACAGGACAGACCCGGGATTGCCCGGATCGGCGAGCAGGAAATGCAGCACGCCACGGTCCGTGGCCTGCCGGCCGGACGCAGCGAACGCCGCGTCGTCGCCGGTGATCTCCACGAGCCGCGGCCAGCTGACCCCCGCCGCATCGGGCAGATCCAGCAGCAGGTTGCCGTAGACCCGGGTCAGCCGGGCGGTGTTTTCGGCGCGTTCCAGGTAGCGTGCAGACCAGTAGATACGCTCGGCGACCCGCGAGAGCATCATGACTCGTCTCCGGACTGCACGATCCAGGTGTCCTTGCTGCCGCCCCCCTGGGAGGAATTCACGACCAGTGAGCCCTCAACCAGGGCGACCCGGGTGAGTCCGCCGGCGGTCACGAACTGGCGCTCCCCGTGCAGCGTGAACGGGCGAAGATCCAGGTGCCTGGGCGACAGCGTGCCGCCGATAAGGGTGGGTGCGGTCGAGAGACTCAGTACCGGCTGGGCCACGTAGTTGCGAGGATTGGTCTTGATCAGGCGCCGAAACTGGGCCACCGCCTTCCGGGTTGCCATGGGGCCGATGAGCATGCCGTAGCCGCCGGACTCGTTGACCGGCTTGACGACCAGGTTGTCGAGATCCGCGAGCACGCGGTCGCGTTCATCGTCCCGCACGCAGGCGAGTGTCGGCACGTTGGGAAGAACCGGCTCCTCGTCCAGGTAGTAGCGGATGATGTCCGGCACGAACGCATAAACCAGCTTGTCGTCGGCAACTCCCGCACCGGGTGCGTTGGCTATTCCGACGTTCCCCGCCCGCCAGGCGCGCATCAGGCCCGGCACGCCGAGCAGCGAGTCGGGCCGGAAGCACTCCGGGTCGAGAAACGTGTCGTTGACTCGCCGATAGATGACGTCCACACGCTCGAGACCGGCGATGGTCCGCATGTAGACACAGTCGTCGTCACCCACGGTGAGGTCGCCACCCTCGACCAGCGCCACGCCCATGCTCTGCGCCAGGTAGGAGTGCTCGAAGTAGGCGGAGTTGTAGATGCCGGGGGTCAGGACCACGACCACCGGGTAGTCGAGCGGCCGGGGCGAGAGTGACGCCAGGGTGTCGAACAGCTGGGACGGGTAGTCGTCAACCGGAAGAATCCGGTTCCTGGAGAACAGCTCGGGGAACACCTGCTTTGTCACGATGCGGTTCTCGAGCATGTAGGACACGCCGGACGGCACCCGGAGATTGTCCTCCAGCACGTAAATGGTGCCGTCCGCGTCGCGGACCAGGTCGCTGCCGCAGATATGGGCCCAGGCGCCGTGTGGCGGCCGGATGCCGACGCACTCGGGCAGGTAGTTCTCCGAGGTTTCCAGCAGCTCCGCCGGGACCTTCCCGTCCTTGACAATCCGCTGGTCGTTGTAGACGTCGTCCACGAACGCATTGAGCGCGGTCAGCCGCTGCTGGAGGCCATGCTCGACACGCTGCCATTCCGAAGCCGATACCGTACGGGGGATGATGTCGAAGGGCCAGGCCCGGTCGATGTTCTGCCCCTCGCTGTAGACGGTGAACGTGACGCCCATTTCGGAGATGGCGCGTTCGGCAGCCTCCTGCCGCCGGCCGAGCTGGCGGGCGCTGAGGGACGACAGATACCGGGTCACTTCCCGGGCATGCGGCCGGGCCCGTCCGCCGCCGGTGATCATCTCGTCGTAGCCGGATCCCTGATCGTACTGCCGCCAGTTGATCTTGAGCGGTGGAATAAGCCTTCTCCGCAAATGGTCCGCACAGGAACTCCCACATTACGCGGGTCGCTCCGCGGGTTCCAGACCCGGCCCGGCTGGCCTCACGGGGAGTCACTATAATGCGAACGCATTCGAGTCGAATTCAATGGGGGAGATCATGGACACACGGGCGGCCGTCGCATTTGCAGCCGGAAAACCGCTGGCTATCGAGACCGTGCAGCTGGACGGCCCGCGGGAAGGCGAAGTACTGGTGGAGATCAAGGCCACCGGGATCTGCCATACCGACGAGTTCACGCTCTCCGGCGCCGATCCCGAAGGCGCGTTTCCGGCCATTCTCGGTCACGAGGGAGCGGGAGTGGTCGTGGACGTCGGCCCGGGTGTCACCTCGGTCAGCAAGGGCGATCACGTCATTCCCCTGTACACGCCCGAGTGCCGGGAATGCGGCTTCTGCCTGCACCCGAAAACCAATCTCTGCCAGTCGATCCGCGAGACCCAGGGGCAGGGCGTGATGCCTGACGGCACCAGCCGTTTCTCCCTGGGCGGCGAGCCCATACTGCACTACATGGGGTGCTCGACGTTTTCCAACTACACGGTTCTGCCCGAGATTGCCGTGGCGAAAATCCGCGAGGACGCGCCCTTCGACAAGGTGTGCTACATCGGCTGCGGGGTCACAACCGGTCTCGGTGCGGTGATGTTCACCGCCAAGGTCGAGCCCGGATCCACGGTCGCGGTGTTCGGTCTGGGGGGTATCGGTCTCAACGTCATTCAGGGCGCCCGCCTCGTGGGCGCCGATCGGATCATCGGCGTGGACCTCAATCCCGCCAAGGTGCCACTCGCCGAGAAGTTCGGCATGACGGATTTCGTGGACGCCAGGAACGTCGAAGACGTAACGGCCGCGATTATCGACCTCACCGGAGGCGGTGTGGACTACAGCTTCGAGTGTATCGGCAACGTCACGACCATGCGCCAGGCACTGGAGTGCTGTCACAAGGGCTGGGGCGAGAGCGTCATCATCGGCGTCGCCGGGGCCGGCCAGGAAATCGCGACGCGGCCGTTCCAGCTGGTCACCGGCCGGGTCTGGCGGGGCACGGCCTTCGGCGGGGCGCGGGGCCGCACCGACGTCCCGCGGATCGTCGACTGGTATATGAACGGCAAGATCAATATCGATGACCTGATCACGCATACGATGCCGCTGGAGGAGATCAACAGCGCATTCGACCTGATGCACGCCGGGGAAAGCATTCGTTCCGTCGTGGTCTACTGACATGGGCGATGGCCTCGAAATTCTGAGCCGGCATCGCGCGTTTGACGGTGAGGTTCAATTCGTCCGGCATGCCTCCGAAGTCACCGGCACGCCGATGCAGTTTTCGGTGTACGTGCCGCCGCAGGCAGCCAGCGAACCGGTGCCCGTCCTCACCTACCTGGCCGGTCTGACCTGCACCGAAGAGACCTTCATGATCAAGGCCGGCGCCCAGCGCGTCGCCGCCGAGCTGGGCCTGATGCTGGTGGCGCCGGATACGAGCCCCCGGGGGGACGGGGTGCCGGACGATCCGGATGGCGGCTGGGACTTCGGTCTGGGCGCCGGTTTCTACCTGGATGCGACCGAGCCGCCCTGGCGCCGCCACTACCGAATGGCCAGCTATGTCACCGGTGAACTTCAGGATCTGGTGTTCGCTCATTATCCGGGAGACCGTGCCCGTCAGGGCCTGTTCGGGCATTCGATGGGTGGCCACGGCGCCCTGGTGCTCGGGCTCAAGCATCCGGGGATCTGGACCACCCTGTCGGCGTTCGCTCCGGTTGCCGCGCCGATGCAGTGCCCCTGGGGTCGCAAGGCGTTCAGCCACTATCTCGGCAGCGACGAAACAGCCTGGGCCGAGTGGGATGCCAGCCGCCTTGTCAGTCAGGTCGACTGGCCGGCGGAGCGCGGCGAGATTCTCGTGGATCAGGGGCTCGACGATGTGTTTCTCGACGAGCAGCTGTATCCGGCGGCCCTGGAGTCAGCCTGCGAAGCCGCCAAAGCGCCTCTGAACCTCCGGCGTCACCCCGGCTATGACCACGGCTACTATTTTATTTCCAGCTTCATGGAGTCCCATCTGCGGCATCATGCTGCGGGCCTCGAACGCCTGAATTGAATCTCCGCCCGTGGCGGGGCCGCCTCGCCGATGCTCGCGCGGACGCTGTGGTGATCCCCGGTCTAAAGCGAAGACGCGCCGAGGCTCTGAATCGCCGCGGCGATTTCCCTGCTCAGCTCAGCCAGCGCCTCATTGTGCGCGTCCACCCGGTCTCCCGGATCCTCGCTGGCCGCGGTTTTCCTGATCGTACTCTCCCGCACGACCAGGGTTTCCTCGGCAGTGTCACCGCCTTCGATGATCCACTGGACCTTCAGCAGAATCTCATTGTCGGCGTCGGCGTGGAAGTCCCGGAAATCCGCCAGGACCCGGAAGTCGGTCTCAAACGATTCCGCCGGGTATATGGCGACCCGATGGGTCCCCAGCAGGCCGCTGAGATTTTGACCCAGCGCAGACAGGATTTCGCTCTCGAGACCGCTGCCCCAACGATGGTACTCGTCGATGGAGAGCTCGGTTCCGGACAGCCGGGTGACCATCTGCGATCGGTCCAGCACCCGCGGAAGATTAATGGGACCCACGACGATGGACGGCGTATCGGCCAGGGCGGTATCGCTGCTCAGCACTGGCTCCAGCTCGTAGTACCGGACCATCGGGCTGCGGCCGACGCAGCCGCTTGCGAAAAGAACGGCCAGGCCGGCGATCAATGCCATGCGAGGATTATTCATCATTGAGCTCCTTTACCCCTGAGCAGGGCCTCTGGATGACGCTCCAGGTAATCTGCCATGTCCCTGATCGACCGTGCCGCTTCCCCGAGCTCGATCAGCAGGCGCTGGGTTTCCCGGGTGGTGGCCGAGTCTTCGTCAACGAGGCGACGCACGGAAGCGACGGTCCGCTCGGTTTCCTGAAGTGTGCGTGTAACGCTCGGCCCCACTTCGGTCCCGAGCTGGACGCTGAGCACCTTGAACTGCTCGAGGGCGTCGGTAAGCGACTTTAGCGCCTGTTGCATATCGGGTGAATTGACGAGGCGGTTTACGCCATCCGCGGTAGATGCCAGATCGGCGCCAATCTGGTCCAGCGGAAGCTGGTCCAGCTTGCGGACGATGGAGCTGACATCCTGGGCAATGGCCCCACCAGGGGACGGCACCGTCGGGAATATCGGACGGCCGTCTCGCGTCTCGATCTTCACCGGCTCCGCGTTCGGAAAGAAATCCAGCCCGACGAGTTTGGCCCCGGTCAGGAGATTGCCGGACTGCAGCTGGGCGCGAAAACCGGCATCAACGCTCGCCTGCAGGCCAATATCTTCCTTGACCGATGTCCCTGTGGCCTGCCAGAACCGCTCCGGCTCGACCTCGATCAGAACCGGCATGTTGATGCGCCGGGCCTCCTCGTCCCACTCCAGCCCGATGTCCACCACCTGACCCATCTTGAAGCCCCGGAATTCGACCGGCGCTCCGGGCTTCAGCCCGCGAACCGACTGGTCGAAATACAGCACGTAGTATTCCTTGAGATCATACTGTGGCGTCCGAGAGTCCCTTTCGCTGGCGTACATCGTGAACACATGATCCGGAGGGGCCTCCTCGGGCGATCCGAGACCCACGCTCGTATCGAAAGCGATGCCGCCCACGGCCAGGCTGGTCAGCGATTCCATGTTGAAGCTGATGCCCTCGGCGGTGAGATTGAATTCTATGCCGCCGGCGTTCCAGAAGCGGGTGTTCAGCTTGATGCGCTGATCGTTGGGCGCCGCGACAAAAATGCGGGTCCTGATCCGGCCGTCGTCCTGCAGCTCGTAGTCCACGACCTCACCCACCTTGATCTGCCGGAAGTAGACCGGCGTGCCTCTCTGGACCGAGCCCAGCCGATCGGATATCAGGGTGAAGTACCGGCCGGGATCGTCCTGGGTCACCACCGGCGCTTGCTCGAGCCCCACGAACTCCCGCTTCCGCTTACCGTCGGAGATCGGTTCCATGCCGATATAGGCACCTGACAACAGGGTGCCCAGGCCGGTCACCTCGCCGGCGGCAACGCGGGCCCGGACGACCCAGAAGCGGGTCTTATCGGTCAGGTACTGCCGGGCCTCCTTGACCATCTCCGCCGTGACGATGACGCCCTTGAGATCATCGCTCAAGGCTACGCCGGTCACTTGGCCCACTTCCACGTCGCGATACTTGATCCTGTCTCTTATAC
>JARFQW010000010.1 GCA_029287575.1 Gammaproteobacteria bacterium
GTATAAGAGACAGGAACGAGTGCGCGCGGCGCTGGGTCCTGACCACATATTCCGCCAGATCGACAACGCAGGGCACACGTTGCACTATGAAAGCGCGACCGCGGAGAATCGCCAACTCCTGGCGTTTCTCCGCGGGAACGGCAGCGATACCGCGATGGGCCGGCAAGCGCCTCGCTGAGTGAATTCTCGTTGCACCCTGTTCGGAGCCTTCCGATGCCTCACAAACTCTCCAGGGAAGATCTTGAGTTCGTTCACCGGTTCGAGTCATGCGGCATGAGACCGGGAGACTTCGATCACCGCGCTCATGTCAGGCTCGCCTATTGCTACCTGGCACAACACGACACCGAGACCGCCCGCCGGATGATGAGCCAGGCCTTGCGGGCTTTTCTCGCGGCCAACGCCGTGGACCCCGGCAAGTACCACGAGACGCTGACGACCGCCTGGATCCGCGCGGTCCGGCACTTCATGGGCAGGCAGGTGGCCAACGATTCTGCCAGCGGCTTTATCGACGAAAACCCCGTCCTGCTGAATCCGGCAATCATGCTGACCCACTACTCCGCCGAGGTGCTGTTTTCCGACGAGGCGCGTCGGCGGTACGTCGAGCCGGACCTGGATCCGATACCCCAAGAGAACGCATGACGACGGCGCCGGAGCGGCGCAATCCGTTCCCCGCGGCGGGCATTGCAAAGCGAAATCAGAACAATCCGGGAGATTCTCCACGATGCAAACACCGTCTCGTTCCGTTGCTGTGGTTCTCTTCCCTGACTTCGAACTTCTGGACGTGTTCGGCCCGCTGGAGATGTACGGCATGGCGCCCGAAACGTTCCACCTCCACCTGGTCGCCGAGAAGGCCGGGCCGGTTGCCAGCCGGCAAGGCCCGATTTCCGTCGCAGAGCGCGCGTTTGCGGAGAACCGGCAGTACGATCTTCTGCTGGTCCCGGGAGGCCAGGGTACGCGGACGGAAGTCGACAACCCGGTGATCCTCGACTGGCTCGCGGCTCAGGCCGGCCGGGCCGAGTACGTCTGCTCCGTTTGCACCGGCAGCGCATTGCTGGCCCGGGCGGGCCTGCTGGACGGGGTTCGGGCCACGACCAACAAAATGGCCTTTGCCTGGGTTGCCGCGCAGCGGGAGCAGGTGAAATGGGAGAAGGAAGCCCGATGGGTAGAAGACGGCAGGTTCTTTACGTCCTCCGGGGTCTCGGCCGGGATGGACATGAGCCTGGCGATGATCGCCCGCATTCTGGACCAGCAGACCGCCGAACAGTTCGCCTGCTGGGCCGAGTATGAATGGCACCAGGATGCCGGCTGGGATCCCTTCGCCCGGATCCACGGGCTGGTTTAGCCCCCTTTCCTGATTTCCCGGTACGGAGTCCTAGTCGGAGGCCCTGGAAGCGCCAAGCAGTTCCCGGATCCTCGCCTCCGTTACGGCGTAGTCGCCCTCGCCGATTTTCCGGTACACGATCCGGCCCTCTCTGTCGATCAGATACAGCGTGGGCCAGGCACGATTCTCATACGCCCTCCAGGTCGAAAAATCATTGTCGATAGCAACGGCATACTCGATGCCGCTGGCTTCCACGTATTCAGCGACGTTCGATACATCGGCCTCGAAGGCAAACTCGGGCGAATGGACGGCCAGCACCACGAGACCCTCGTCGGCATAACGCTCGTGCCACTGCATGACGTAGGGCTCCACGTTCTTGCAGTTCCGGCAGGCAAAGGTCCAGAACTCCACCAGCACGACCCGCCCCCTGAGTTCTTCCATGCTCAGAGGCACGGAATTCAGCCAGGTCTCGGCCGTGACTTCCGGAGCCTTCGGTAAGGCCGCCGCTGAGGAACCCGGCACGATCATCGCAAGGACGGAGGCAGCGATGAGCGTCACCATGAGTGGCCGCAGAACGTTCATACCCCGAGATAGACGCCACCGGATCCGGGAAGTTTCACGGTGTCGGGGCAGGTCGGGCCAGCGTCAACCGGGGGGTCCCGCGATACAGGAATGTCATCCGCTTGGACTATCCTGTGTTCTTCATCGTCTGTCTCTTACCCATGCCGGAGGTGATCCATGGCATACGTGGACGGGTTCGTGGCTGCGGTACCTACGGACAGCAAAGCTGCTTACAAAAAACACGCCGAAGACGCGGCCGTGGTCTTCAGGGACCATGGGGCGCTGCAGGTAGTGGAATGCTGGGGCGACGACGTGCCCGACGGCAAGCTGACGTCTTTCCCTATGGCCGTGCAGTGCAAGGCCGGTGAAACCGTCGTCTTCTCGTGGATCCTCTGGCCCTCACGGGAGGCTCGCAACGAGGGCGTGGAAAAAGTGATGAAGGATCCCCGCCTGAGCCCGGAAGAAAACCCCATGCCGTTTGACGGTCAGCGCATGATTTTCGGAGGATTTCACATTCTGGTCGATGAGTGAGTCGATCGGCGCGCTCGCGGTTTGCCCGGAGCATTAACCGGGTCCATAAGCCGGGATGTTCTGGGTAAACGCGATGCATCCGCCCCGGAGATTCACCATGGCGAAACGCACTGCCAGACGCCGTCAGCGTGTGCTTCGACAAGCCACCGATCTGATGTTCGCCACCCCGCAGGTCATGGCCCTTCGTCTCTCCCGCATGGCTCTGGCCGGCCCGTCTCTTTCGCGGCGAGACCGACGGGAGTTCACAACGATGGGGACCGAGAAGGTTACGGCCTTCGCACAGTCCTGGAACGCCATGACTCTCCAGGCCCTGCGCTTCAGTCAGGCACTGGCTCTCGAGTGCTGGACAGCCGCCGGGGCTGCCTGGGGGGCACCGGGCCGTCAGTCCGCGTTGCCCCGAAGGCTAACGGACCCTCGGCGCCTCGAGGCCGCGGCACTGGATACGTTCGGCAAGGGCCTGGCACCCATCCGTCGGCGGGCGGTAGGTAACGCGCGCCGCTTGAACCGGCAGGCCCGCTCTCGCTGATGATCGAGGCGAATCGTTGCATCATCTTCCCGACCGGGCCCCGGGCCAGGTTCGCCCTGACACCTTCCTCATGCTCCGCCAACCGCAGCATCCGCTGTGATTGGCGCACCGATCACTCCGCGACCGTCCGGCGTTTCGAGCATCCTGCCCGTAGCTCCCGGGAACAGGCGCAACCGATGGCCGGCAGCGCGAATAGCGTCTACCCTTCGATGACAGCCCGCTGGCGCGAAATGCGTATTCGGGCGAACCAGTATGAATAAATCCGTCGACTCGGCCTGGAGGGAAACACGATGACTCGAGCCCGTAGTTCTCTGGCAGCCATTGGCGCCATGCTGGTCCTGATCTCGTCGGGTTCGGCCAACGCCGCCGAGCCAGCGCTTGTGATCGGCACCGACGCGGCGGATATCCAGTGGGGCTCCTGTCCCGAATTCTTCCCCGCGGGCTGCGAAATTGCAGTGCTGCACGGCGATCCCGGCAAGCCCAATGCGGATATCTTTTTCAAGGTACCCGCTGACTATACGATTCCTCTGCATACCCACACATCGGCGGAACGGATGGTGCTCGTCTCGGGCACCTTGCGGGTCACCTATGCTGGCCAGGAAGCGTCTGTGATCCGCACCGGAAATTATGCGTATGGTCCGCCCGAGCGGCCTCACGAAGCGTATTGCGAGCCGGGCGACGCCTGTATCTTGTTCATCGCGTTCGAACAGCCCGTCGACGCCTTTCCGATCACCAGACCCTGAACTGCCCCCGGTGCCGGCCTGACGATGGGCCGGCTCACCGGTCTGAAGACAGGACCGATCTCACCCGGAATCTTGCCGGCTATCAGGAGACCCTCTCATGGCATGGCCATTGCTGATCCTCGCGGGTCTGTTTGAAATCGCCTGGGCCATCGGCCTGAAATACGCGGACGGTTTCTCCCGCCCTCTTCCCACCGTCCTGACGATCGCGGCAATGATCATCAGCGTGTGGCTTCTGGGCATGGCCATGAAGTCCCTGCCCGTGGGCACGGCCTATGCCGTATGGGTCGGAGTCGGCGCCGTGGGCACGGTGATTCTGGGCATCGTGCTGTTCAAGGAACCGGCCGGGTTGCTGCGATTGGTCAGCGTGGGCCTGATCGTGGCAGGTATTGTTGGACTGAAACTGGCCACGCCGGCAACTCATGCCTGAACCCAACGCGGTCGACCAGGAAGGAGCGAAGTGGGGATCCCGATGTCCGAGCCTACTTCCATGGCGTGCCCGCTGAGCGGCAGGCGCTCATGGACGAACTGCACACGTTCATCATGAAGCTGTATCCAGACGCGGACACGGGCCTGTCCTGGGGCATGCCGACTTACCGGTCGGGAGACGGCTGGGTCAGCATCGCCAATCAGAAGCGCTACATCTCCCTGTACACCTGCGGGGCCGAGCATCTGGCCGCGTTCAGGAAACTTCAGCCCGGTGTGAGAACCGGCAAGGGCTGCATTAATCTCAAACCCACCGAGCCGCTCCCACTGGCCGACCCGGAGTCTGTCATCCGCTCTGCCATGGAAATGCGCAAACCCGCGAAATAATAACCGCCCCGCCTCGGTCTGTTCCTTCAACGCCGGCAATGCCGGAACCGGATCAAGCTGCGGTCACCCGGCGGGGATATTCATGAAAAAAGTCATACTGCTTCTGATCACGCACCTGGCGGTAGGTATCGCCGGTTTTGCCGCCGGCATCTACTTCCTGCCGATTCTCACGGCGCCGCCCGCCCCGACTCAGGCCGAAGTTGAGGCAGTGGCGAGGACCGCCACCTACAGCGGGGAATTCCGAAGAGATCTCGCCGACAGCGATGCGCTGCACTGGGGTGAGGGCACGATATCGGTATCCCGGGACACGATTTCCCTGATGGGCTCGGTGTCTCCCGGACCGGACTATAAGCTCTACCTGTCGCCGGAGTTCGTCGAGACCGAGGCGGACTTCGAGCGTTTGAAAAGCCGCATGGCACGGGTCGGTGACGTGAAGACCTTCGACAACTTTCTGGTCGCTGTCCCGGCGACGTTGAATCCGGACGATTACACTACCGTGATCGTCTGGTGCGAGTCTTTTGGTGAATTCATTACCGCCGCACAATACCGGCAGCCCAATTGAGGACCGGCCCGTCACGCTTGTTCCGGCGCGGCCGGAAGAAGCCGACATTCTTGGCGACCTGGCCATCCGGTCAAAAGCTTTCTGGGGATACGATCAAGCGTTCCTGGCAGCCTGCCGCGAGGAACTGACCGTCGAATCCGACGCCATCGACTCGCCTGAAAACCACTATGCGGTGGCACGAATCGGGAAGATCATCGCTGGTTTTTATGCGCTTGCGCAGCTGCGCGACAACCAGTGGGAACTCGACGCGCTCTTCGTGGATCCGCCGTTTATCGGGCGGGGCATCGGCTCACGATTGCTGGCCCACGCCGTGGAGACCGCAGTCGCAGCGGGGGGCCGTTCGATCAGAGTCCAGAGTGATCCCTGGGCGGAGACATTCTATCGACGCGCCGGAGCCATACCCGTGGGTTTCGAGCCCTCGGGCAGTATCCCGGGCCGGATCCTGCCGGTTCTCGAACTCGTCCCGGTCGGTTCGGCATGATCGCCGCCCATACCTGCCGGACCCGTTGGCGTCGAACGAATCCGTTCGCCGGCGCACTCAATCCACCAGGCGAATGAAGCGGGTTTGCTTCTATCTTGGCCTCGGCGCCCTGCTCACGCACGAGCTGGACGCAATGACGTACTCGGCCGTGACTCCACCGACGAAGAGCGGGCATACCTCTGCTCCGGCGGCGAGCGGTTCTGACGTCCGCGGGACCGAGCGGGACGGCGGGTGTCCGGCCGCAGTTACTGAAGCATCCGCCGCGTCCCGGACACTGTGTTTCTGTGTGCGGGGTCACGGCATGAGCGCTGAGGCTGCGCTCATCATGGGCGGCGATCATGCGTTACGAAATCGATCATGCCTTTGTCTGGACGGCCGCCGGGGCCCCGGCGGCCGATCGATTGGTCTCGCTCGGCTTCACCGAGGCATCCAGCCGGGAGCATCCGGGTCAGGGAACGGCTAATCGTCGTTTCGTTTTTCGCAACGCCATGCTCGAGTTCCTCTGGGTGCGCGACGAACGCGAGGCGCTCACAGCCGGCGGTGGCCGCCTGAAGCTTCTGGATCGGTGGCGTCGCCGGAACAACGGGGCCTCCCCGTTCGGTCTGTGTTTGCGCCCGGCCGATGGCGATGCCCGGGCCGGCGAGCCTTTCCCCTCCTGGGACTATCGGCCGTCCTGGCTGCCCTCGGCGTGGTCCATTCAAGTGGACCAAGGCAGCGAATCCCCGGCCTCACCACTCCTGTTCTGCCTGCCATTCTCGAGCGGGTCCGACCACACGGGCCGCACGCCCGCCCACCCGTCAGGCGTCAGCTCGCTAACGGGCCTCCGGATCGAGGGCCCCGGGCTCGGTGCGCTGCGCACACGTCTTCCCGATACGCTCGGCGCGGGTTTCGAAACGAGCGAAGGCAGCACCCCGGGGATGGATGTCATATTCGATCGCCGGGCCCGTGGCATATCCTTCGATCTCTCACCGGCCCTGCCGATTCGGCTTCACTGGTAGGCGAGACCCTGCGCCGGGAATATCCGCAGCGCGCCTACTTGCCGATACAGAACGTGGAGAAAATTCGGCCGAGCAGGTCCTCGGTCGTGACCACGCCGGTGATCTCGCCGAGCTGGTCCTGTGCCAGTCTCAGTTCCTCGGCCATGAGCTCACCGTCTTTCGCCGCAGTGAGGTGCTCCCGGGCGGCGAATACGTGGCCCCTGGCATCTCTGAGCGCCGCGAGGTGTCGGCGGCGTGCCGACAGCGCCCCGCCGGCTTCCGGATGAAATCCCATGCAGGACTTCAGGTGTGCCTGCAGAAACTCGATGCCGGCGCCGTGGGTTGCCGACAGGGCGAGCGTCACCGGATCGGCCTGCCCGGCCACGATGCCCGGGGCTTCTCCAGTGAGATCGATCTTGTTGCGGATGAGGGTGACCGGTATGCCTTCGGGCAGTTCATCTGGACCTGGAACTCCTGACGGGTCTGTGGCATCGACGACGAGGAGAACCCGGTCCGCCTTCGCCATTTCCATCCGCGCCCGTCGTACCCCCTCCTGTTCCACAATATCGGCGCCGTCCCTCAGCCCCGCCGTGTCAACGACATGCAGGGGCATGCCGTCGATCTGTATCTGCTGGCGCAGGAGATCCCGGGTCGTGCCCGGAAGATGCGTCACGATGGCCGACTCCTCGCCGGTAAGACAGTTGAGCAGGCTGGACTTGCCGGCGTTGGGCCGGCCGGCGATCACGACGGTCATCCCGTCCCTCAGCAGCCGGCCCTGGCGAGCGGTTTCCGTCAACCGCTCGAAACGCTCCAGCAGGGCGTCGACCTGCCCGACGACCTCGGCGTCAGCCAGGTAGTCCACTTCTTCCTCGGGGAAATCCAGGGTGGCCTCCACCCAGGCTCTGAGCCGTGTCAGCTCGTCGGTCAGCGCGTGGACCTGCTCGGAGAAGGCCCCCTGAAGGGAAGCAAGCGCGGCGGATGCGGCCTGCCGGGATCCACTCTCTATCAGGTCCGCAATTGCCTCGGCCTGCGCCAGATCGATGCGGTCATTGAGGAAGGCCCGCCGGGAGAATTCCCCCGGCTCGGCCATGCGCGCGCCAGCCGCGACGCACGCTTCAACAATCAGCTCCACCAGCACCGGGCCGCCGTGGCAATGGAGTTCCACAACGTCTTCACCGGTAAACGATGCCGGTCCCGGAAAAACCAGCAGCAGACCTTCATCGAGGACATGTCCGTCAGCGTCCCGGAAGCGGCGCACCCGCGCCTCGCGCGGAGCCGGCAGGGAGCCGGCGACCGCCTGGCCGACCTTCAGGGCATCGGGGCCGGACAAGCGCACCACCGCGACGCCGCCGCGACCAGGCGCGGTTGCCGGCGCAACGAGTGTTTCGGTCTCCGCGATCAGCTTCATATCGACATTCCCCTGGCCCGGTCTGATGCGCGCGTGCTGAGGTCACGTTCCGCGACAAGGTGATTGCTGCCGGCAGCCGGAAAGTGTGACGCTCGTTCCCATCTATAGTTGGACGGAATTCTACGGGAGGGTCCGGTATGGACGTAACGTTCTCAAATCCGGAGGGCGAGGCTCTGGTCGGGCGAATCGAGGAACCGGCCAGCGGCGGGCCCCGGGCGTGGGCGGTCTTTGCCCATTGTTTTACCTGCACGAGCAACATCCGGGCAGCCCGGCGGATCACCCGGGCCCTGGCGGATGCCGGTTATGGCGTCCTGCGTTTCGATTTCACCGGGCTCGGGGAAAGCGGCGGAGACTTCGCCGACACCAGCTTCAGCGGCAACGTCCGCGATCTGTGTGCCGCCGCCGAGTATCTGGCCGAACACCACGCAGCACCCACACTTCTGGTCGGCCATTCTCTGGGGGGCGCCGCGGTACTCGATGCGGCAGGCCGGATTGCGTCGGTGCGCGCTGTGGCCACCATCGGCGCTCCATCTCGCGCCGATCATGTACTGCATCTGCTGAAGGGCTCCGAATCGGAACTCGAAACGGCCGGAGAAGCGGAAGTCAATATCGGCGGCCGGGGATTCCGGATAAAACGCGGGTTTGTCGACGACCTGCGCACTCATGCTCTGCCCGGCTCGCTCGCCGATTTACGCAAGGCGCTGTTGTTCCTGCACGCGCCGCTGGATGCCATCGTCTCCATCGACAATGCCGCCGAACTTTACGCGGCCGCGAAACATCCCAAGAGCTTCGTGTCCCTGGACGACGCGGACCACCTGCTGTCCCGTCCTGAGGACGCGGCCTATGCGGCGGCGGTCATCGGGGCCTGGGCCTCCCGGTACGCCCCAACCGAGACCACGGATGACGACCTCCCGGAGGGTCGCGTGGTCGCCCGCACCCTGCCCGGGGGCTTCAGAACCGAACTGACGGCGGGCGGCCACCCGCTGGTGGCCGATGAACCCGCATCCGTCGGCGGGTCCAACACCGGCCCCACGCCCTATGACCTGCTCGGTGCCGCGCTGGCCGCCTGCACAACCATGACGCTGAGGATGTATCTGCAGCACAAGGGTATTGAAGCCGGCGACGTGATTGTCACCGTGGAACACGAAAAGGTGCACGCAAAGGACTGCGCGGAGTGCGAGACCTCCAGCGGCAAGGTGGACGTCTTTCGCCGCAGGCTTGCGGTTCGGGATCTGGATCCGTCACTGGAAGCCCGGATCCTGGAAATCGCGGACAAATGTCCGGTCCACCGCACACTGCACTCCGAGGTGCGCGTGGAGACCGGACTGCTTGATTCCGAAATCGACCGGGTTTAGCCGTCCCGTTCCACAACCCGGTTTATGTGCCACTGCTGGGCAATGGACAGCAGGTTGTTCACGAACCAGTAGAGCACCAGACCTGCCGGAAAGAACGCGAAGAAAACGGTGAACACAACCGGCAGCACCATCATCACCTTGGCCTGGATCGGGTCCGGTGGAGCCGGGTTGAGCTTCTGCTGGACGAACATGGTGACGCCCATGAGCAGCGGCAGGATGAAGTACGGATCCCTGGCCGAAAGGTCGTCGATCCACAGGGCCCAGGGTGCCTGGCGCAGCTCGACGCTTTCCAGAAGAACCCAGTAGAGCGCGAGGAATACCGGCATCTGGACAAGGATCGGCAGGCAGCCGGAGGCCGGATTGACCTTCTCCTTGCGATACAGCTCCATCATGGCCTGGGAAAGTTTCTGACGGTCCTCGCCATAGCGTTCCTGCAGGGCTTTCAGACGAGGCTGCAGCTTGCGCATCTTGGCCATTGACCGTCCGCTCGTTTCCTGCAGCTTGTAGAAGGCCAGCTTGATCAGGATGGTCAGCAGAATGATGGCCCAGCCCCAGTTGCCGACGAGCGCGTGGATCTTCGACAACACCCAGAACAGGGGCTGTGAAATGATGGTCAGCCAGCCGTAGTCCACGGTCAGACGCAGCCCCGGTGCGGTGGCCTTGAGCTGGTCCTGGAGCTTGGGGCCGACGAAGAGGGTGTCCTCGAACATGCCGGTGCCGCCGGAGGCGACGTCAACGGGGTCGCCGATGGCGGACAGGCTGAACACGTTGTTGCGCACCGCGCCGCTGTAACTGGCCTGGGTGCTGCCAGGAATGGCGGCGGCCAGGAAATGATGCTGGATGGCCGCTACCCAGCCCCCGGTGTACGTGGCCTGCAAGGGCTCCTTGGCCAGGTCCTTCACCTTGAGCTTGTCATAGCTCTCGCCGTCATAGATGACCGGACCCACGAATGAATAGGTATCCACGTCGGTCATCGAGCGTTCTCTCGGCGTGTTCCGCTTGCGGATCTGGACATAGCTTGCCCCGCGCCAGGGTTCGGCGCTGCGATTCACCACGTCGTAGCGAACGCCCACCGCATAGCTGCCGCGGCGGAAGGTATAGGTCTTGCGTACCTCGAGTCCTTCCGGGCTGGTCCAGGTCAGCGGAACCTCGAGCATGTCGCTGCCTTCGGCGAGGGTAAAACGTTCGGCCGGTGCGCTAAAGCGCGTCTCGGCGGTTACCCTCGGCTGGCCCTGGCCGGCCTGCAACCCGGTGCGGAAAACAAACTCTCTGGAAGCCGACGGATCCAGAAGCTGGACCTTGATGTCGGGCTGGTCCTTGCGGACCGGGTAGTCAGGGAGAATGACCTTGACCAGATCGCCGCCGTCCAAGGCGATCTCTGCGTCAAGCACATCGGTGCGCACGCTGAAGGTGTCGCCGGCGAGGGAAGCCTCCATCTCCAGTGCCGCGGCCGATGGCACATCATCCGTTCCCGGTAGGGCCGGTGCATCGATTTCTCCGCCATTGGCCGGTTGCGGAAGGTCAGGCGCCGATTCGGTTACCGACGGATTCTGGGAGCCTCCTGGCGCGGCCGCGGGCCGCCGGTCGTCGTGCCAGGCCTGCCAGTTGACCCAGATTGCGAGCGCAAGAGCGACCCACAGAAAGATGCGCTGATTGTCCATTACTTCAATTGTCGTCCGTTAGCGTCTGGCACACCGGGTACGGGGTCGAAGCCCCCTTCGGCCCAGGGGTGACAGCGGAGAATGCGTTTGAGGCCCATCCATGCCCCCGCGGAGAAACCGTGGTGGCGGATAGCCTGTCGGGTGTATTCGGAGCAGGTGGGATGATACCGGCAATGACGTCCGATGAGGGGACTAATCAGTGCCTGATACATCCGGATCAGGAAGTCGGCGGCTTTGCGCATCGTCGGGCGAGCCTCTTCCAGTGCGCGTTGATCGAGCGCGTGATTTCCTGATTGCTGCGGTCGGCGATGCCCGCGCGGGCGATCACGACAACGTCAACCGCCGGCAGACGGCAGGCCTGGGTTCGAAACGACTGTCGAACGAGCCGCTTGATCCGGTTGCGCTGGGTAGCCAGCCTGGCAGTTTTTTTCGAAACGGCAAGACCGAGTCGCGGACCCGGATGGCCGGAGGCCGCGGCAATTACCGTGAACAACGAATCACGGCGCGATCGGCCGTTGCGAAAAACATAGCGAAACTCCGGCGGATTTCTCAGGCGCTGTTCAGGCCTGAACCGGGCGCGGGGGCGCTGGGGATAGATGCTCGACCCGGCTTACCGCCCAGGGGCGGCGATCAGGCGCTGAGGCGAGCGCGGCCCTTGGCGCGGCGGCGGGCAATGATCTGCCGGCCGCTCTTCGTGGCCATCCGGGCGCGGAAACCGTGGGTGCGCTTACGCCGAAGATTGCTGGGCTGATAGGTCCGCTTCATGGTTCCGTTTCCGTATCGTGAAAATCTACTCGCCGTAAGGCGGGCCGCGCGAAAAAGGGGCCGAATCGTAAGCCGGCACCCCGGCGGTGTCAACCGTTTGCAGGCATTCCGGAGGGCGGGTCTGCCTGTGGATAACCCATCCTCTCCAGTATAGACTCCCTCGTTCGATCCGAGAACCTCGGGTGGCAGGAAATCCCCGTGTCTGACAGCCTTTGGGAGCAGTGTCTTCGGCGACTCGAAACCGAGCTCCCGGAGCAGGCCTTTAATACCTGGATCCGACCGCTACAGGCCGTCGAGGAGCCGGAGGGTATGCGCCTGCTCGCCCCGAATCGCTTTGTCGTGGATTGGGTGCGGGAGCACTTTCTGGAGAATATTCGCGAAACGGTAACCCGCTGCGACGAAGGCGGATCGCGGCAGGTCATTCTCGAAGTCGGTACGCGAGCCGTGCCCGCCATTCCCGAGAATCGCCCCGCTGCCCCGTCACCGGAAAAACCGGCCGCCGGCCCGCAGCGGCGGAGGGGATTACTGGCCGGTGGCCGGCTCAACCCGGATTTCAGCTTCGATAATTTTGTCGAGGGCAAGAGTAATCAGATAGCTCGCGCCGCGGCTCTCCACGTCGCGCGAAACCCGGGCAACTCGAACTCCAACCCGCTGTTCATCTACGGCGGCGTAGGTCTCGGCAAGACCCACCTGATGTGTGCAATCGGCAACCAGGTTCTCGCCAACAGCGCAGAAGCGCGCGTGGCCTATGTCCACTCCGAACGCTTTGTCGGCGATATGGTTCGGGCGCTGCAGCACAACACGATCAGCGAGTTCAAACGGGCCTATCGGGAATTAAACGCCCTTTTAATTGACGACATCCAGTTCTTTGCCGGCAAGGACCGCTCGCAGGAAGAATTCTTTCACACATTCAATGCCTTATTCGAAAACAACCAGCAGATCGTCCTGACCTGTGACCGCTATCCGAAGGAAGTAGACGGCCTGGAGGACCGGCTGAAGTCCCGGTTCGGCTGGGGACTGACGGTTGCCATCGAACCGCCGGAACTGGAAACGAGCGTGGCAATCCTGATGAAGAAGGCTCACGCGGAGGGCACCGACCTGCCGGAGGAAGTGGCCTTTTTTATCGCCCAGCGAATCCGGTCAAACGTCAGAGAACTCGAAGGCGCGCTGCGCCGGGTCATCGCAAACTCGCGGTTCCTGGGCCGACCCATCAACATCGATTTCACTAAGGAAGCGCTACGCGACCTGCTGAGTCTTCAGGAACGGCTGGTAACGATCGAAAATATCCAGAAAACGGTGGCGCAATACTTCAAGATCCGGGTGGCTGACCTGCACTCGAAGAGCCGGAGTCGGGCAGTGACGCGTCCGCGCCAGATTGCCATGGCGCTGGCGAAGGAACTGACCAATCACAGCCTCCCGGAAATCGGTGATGCATTCGGGGGTCGTGATCACACAACAGTCATGCACGCATGCAAACGAATCAAAGGATTGCGTGAGGAGGAAGTCCGTGTCCGCGAAGACTATGAAAACCTGTTGAGAACCCTGACAGCATGATGGTGAAAACCTGTGGACAAAATCGCCTTCCGGGTTTATCCACAATTCGTGCACAGGCTGTCAGCCAAGTGGCGAACCGGGTAGAGCACAGGTAAAAGTCATTCAACTTATTGTTTTCAATCAGATTTAAAAAGTTATCCACAATTAACCCTGGCCCTAATAACTGTAATAATCTCTATATATTCAATGATAATTAACAGGAAGAACGGATGAAGCTCGTTGCTCAAAGAGAGGCATTGTTGGATCCACTCCAGGCCGTGGTCGGAGTGGTTGAACGGCGTCAGACCATGCCGATTCTGGCGAATATTCTGATTTCCGCCAGGAGCGACCGTGTCTCGTTCACCGCAACGGACCTGGAAGTGGAACTCGTGGCCTCCACGAACATGAGCGTCGAGCAAGAAGGTGAGATCACCGTTCCCGGGCGCAAGCTGCTGGATATCGTGAAGGCGCTGCCGGAAGGGGTGGACGTGGTGTTCCAGTTGTCCGGGGAGAAGGTGACGGTTCGGGCGGGGCGGAGCCGGTTCACGCTGTCGACGCTGCCGGCCACCGAGTTCCCGGTGGTCGAGGATGTTCACGCGCAGCAGACCGTGACCTTGCCCCAGGGCGCACTGAAACGTCTTCTGGAAAAGACGCACTTCGCGATGGCCCAGCAAGATGTGCGCTACTACCTCAACGGGCTGTTGCTCGAGATTGCGGGACCTTCCGTACGGGCAGTGGCAACAGATGGTCACCGGCTGGCTTTGTGTGAGGCGGCGGTTGAAGGGGCTGATGCTTCGCCGCAGCAGGTTATCCTGCCACGTAAGGGGGTTCTGGAACTGCAGCGCCTGATCAGCGAATCCGGGGATGTGACCCTGGCGATCGGCACGAATCATCTTCGCGCCGAGCTGGGGGATATCCGGTTCACGTCAAAACTGATCGATGGCCGTTTTCCGGACTACGAACGTGTCATTCCGGCGGAGGCGGCTGAGCCGGTAGTGGCGGACCGGGAGGACTTGCGTCGTTCTCTGTACCGCACGGCAATTCTGTCCAACGAGAAATACCGGGGCATCAGGCTTGAGCTGAAGGCCGGGGGACTGACGATGCAGGCCCATAACCCGGAGCAGGAGGAGGCTGAGGAAGAAGTCGAGGTCGGTTACGCCGGGGATGAGATCGAAATCGGTTTCAACGTGAACTATCTGATGGATGCGTTAAGTGCTCTCGAAAGCGAACAGATCCATCTCATGATTCGCGATCCCAACAGTAGCTGCCTGATCAAGGATCCGGAAACGGACGAATGCAAGTATGTTGTGATGCCCATGCGGCTGTAGGGTGTGGCGGTCAGGAAACTTCGGGTTGAAGACTTCAGGTGTCTTGGAGAAGTTGACGTCGATCCGGCCACCGGTCTGAATTTTTTTTACGGCGAGAATGCCTCGGGCAAGACCAGCTTGCTCGAGGCATTGTTCGTTCTGGGCCGCGGCCGTTCGTTCCGTGCGTCCCGGAAGGATGTGCTCATTCGGGATGGCAAGGACGCTGCGAGGGTGATCGTCCGGGGTGAAGGGCACGCCGGAACGTTTCAAGCGGGTCTGGAAATTTCGGGGGGCCGCGCGGAACTCCGTGTGAATGGAGAACCGGCGTCGAACGTGGCGGATGTGGCGGAACGCCTGCCGGTGGAGGTTATTGATCCCGATGTTCAGGACCTGGTCTCCGGGGGGCCGGCGGAACGTCGGCGGTACCTGGATTGGTCGGTGTTCCACGTGGAACCTTCGTTTCTTGGTGCGTGGCGGCGCTATCAGCGGGCGTTACGTCATCGAACCGCCCTGCTCCGTCAAGGGGCTCGGGGACGGGAACTGGACCCCTGGGAGGAAGAGATGGAACTCAGAGCGAGGGCTATCGATGAGGCGAGGCAAAGAGCACTGGCCGGCATTGTGCCTCTGGTGCGTGACTTTGGTTCATCCCTGCTGGATGCCGAAATTCGGTTGGCATATCGGGCGGGGCACGGCGAAGACAGTTCGCTTGGCACCCAACTCGCGGCAGGTCGGGAGCGAGACGCGAAGATGGGTCAGACGGTCAAGGGGCCGCATCGGGCGGATGTGCACGTGGAAGTGTTCGACCGTCGTGCGAGGGGCCGTGTGTCCAGAGGACAGCAGAAGCTCGTGGCTGCATCGATGATCCTGGGCCAGCATCGTTATCAGGCAGAAGCGACCGGGGAGACGGGAGTTCTTCTGGTGGATGATGTCAGCGCCGAGCTGGATCGGGGCCGCGTGGGGCGACTGCTGGAAGCGCTTTCGTCGATACCCGGACAGGTTTGGATCACGGCGCTGGACCGGTCGGATATCGGGAATCTGCAACCCGATCGAATGTTCCACGTGGAACAGGGAAAAGTGACAGCAGTGGTATAATGCCTGATTTGGCCTTGGGCGCACCGAATGACAGAGTCCAGTTCCTACGATTCCAGAAATATCAAAGTACTAAAAGGTCTTGAGGCCGTTCGAAAGCGGCCCGGAATGTACATTGGCGACACCGACGACGGGACCGGGCTGCACCACATGGTGTTCGAGGTCGTCGACAATTCCATCGACGAGGCGCTCGCGGGCCACTGTTCCGTTGTCACCGTAACGATTCATGCCGACGAATCGGTGACTGTCACCGACGATGGCCGCGGTATACCGGTAGATCAGCACCCGGAGGAAGGCCGGTCAGCGGCTGAGGTCATCATGACCGTTCTCCATGCCGGCGGAAAATTCGATGACAACAGCTACAAGGTATCCGGCGGACTCCACGGTGTAGGCGTTTCTGTCGTCAACGCGCTGTCGGAATCCCTGGAACTGACCATCTGCCGCGAGGGCAAGATGTATCGTCAGGAATACCGGATGGGGGAGCCCGTGGCGCCCCTGACCGTCGTGGGGGACACGGACCGCACGGGCACGACGATTCATTTCAAGCCCAGTTCGGACATCTTTACCAACATTGAGTTTCACTACGACATCCTCGCCAAGCGGCTGCGGGAGCTGTCGTTCCTGAACTCCGGCGTGCGGATCGAGCTGAAAGACGAGCGTACCGGCCAGGAAGATGTCTTCGAATATGAAGGCGGTATTCGCGCGTTCGTTGAGCACCTGAACAGAAACAAGACCCCGATCCACCCCTCCGTGCTGCATTTTCAGACGGAGAAAGAAGGGCTGACCGTCGAGGTGGCAATGCAGTGGAACGATTCCTACCAGGAAAACATGTTCTGCTACACCAACAACATTCCGCAGCGTGACGGCGGAACCCACCTGGCGGGATTCCGCAGCGCCCTCACCCGGACGCTCAATGGGTACATTGAGCGCGAGAATATGGCCAAGAAAGAGAAAGTCAGCACCTCCGGCGACGATTCCCGTGAGGGAATCACCGCTGTACTTTCCGTGAAGGTCCCGGATCCCAAGTTTTCCTCCCAGACAAAGGACAAGTTGGTCTCTTCGGAGGTCAAGGGTGTCGTTGAGTCGGCCATGAGCGAGAAGCTGGAAGAATTCCTTTTGGAGAACCCTCAGGAGGCACGGGCTGTCGTAGGCAAAATCATCGAAGCCGCGCGGGCCCGTGAAGCGGCCAGGAAAGCCAGGGAGATGACCCGCAGAAAGGGTGCGCTGGATATTGCCGGGTTACCCGGGAAGCTGGCGGACTGCCAGGAGAAAGACCCGGCCCTGTCCGAGCTTTTTCTTGTCGAGGGTGACTCGGCGGGCGGTTCCGCAAAACAGGGCCGGGACCGTCGCCACCAGGCAATACTTCCTCTGAAGGGAAAGATCCTCAATGTGGAAAAGGCCCGGTTCGACAAGATGTTGTCATCGGCCGAAGTGGGAACACTGATCACCGCCCTTGGCTGCGGCATCGGCCGGGAAGAATTCGACCCGGACAAGCTTCGCTACCATCGGATCATCATCATGACCGATGCTGACGTGGATGGATCCCACATCCGCACGCTTCTGCTGACTTTCTTCTACCGGCAGATGCCCGAGCTGATCGAGCGGGGGCATGTCTTTATCGCCCAGCCGCCCCTGTACAAGGTCAAGAAGGGAAAGCAAGAACATTATGTCAAAGATGATGCAGAATTAAATGCCTATTTAGTTTCCCAGGCGCTCCAGGGAGCCGCCCTGTTCGTGACGGACGATGCCCCGCCACTACAGGGTCCGGGCCTGGAATCACTGGTCAGCAAGTTCCTTGAAGTCCATGCGATCATCGATCGCATTGCCCGCCGATATGATCCACGTGTGCTGCGAGAGTTTTTATATCTGCCGCGGGTTGCTTCGGACGGAGACGGCATTCCCCAGACGTGGCTGGACCAGCTCGCAGAGCGCCTTGCCGGAGAAGGCGATGCGCCGGTCTATCGTTTGAGCGTCGACCAGCCGGAAGACGACCCCGCTGCGTGGAGTCTTCGGTTGAGGAAGCACTATCACGGGGTGGATTCCGACGTCGTCTTCCCGCGCAAGTTCTTTGCCTCGGCGGAGTATCGCCGGATTACTGATCTGGCGGACGACCTGGCCGACTTCGTCGGAGAGGGGGCGTACGTGAAACGGGGCGAGAAAGAGCAGCCCGTGGAGAGCTTCGATGAAGCCGTCGAGTGGCTGATGTCTGAAGCCCGACGGGGTCAAAGCATCCAGCGCTACAAGGGACTTGGCGAGATGAACGCAGACCAGCTGTGGGACACCACCATCAATCCGGACACTCGCCGGCTCATGCAGGTGCGTATCGAAGACGCCGTGGCGGCGGATGAGATCTTCACGACGCTGATGGGGGATCACGTGGAGCCGCGGCGTGAGTTCATCGAGCGCAATGCGCTGACGGTCACCAATATCGATATCTGAGCCTGGCCCCGACACGATCCCTGCATTTCGGCGCCATTGGGCGGAGTTAACGGCATTTTGCCTATTTTCACCGAGCATTGAGAGGCGATGGGCGTCAAATCGGCCGCCGCCGGCGATGCCATTTCTGTGACCGTGCTCGCCGAATGCCGGGAACCTCTGGAGGACAATTTCCCGGTCCGCCGGCGGCTGGGCCGTGATCTGTCCGCGCCGGGCTTCAGACGAAAACGCCAATCGGAGTCCCCGCCATGGAAGGCCATCGACGAATTCGCCGTTACTGTGCTGCCTTAGCACTTGCCTGTCTTTCCGGATGCGCCTACGCGCCCCCGACGGGCGTACTGCCCATTTCCACCGAACCCGCCGGCGCGCTGGCCTGGACACCCGACGGCGCTACCTGCCGGACCCCGTGTGACCTCGAAATCCGCCTCGACCGCCCTGTGCTGGTCAATCTGGATGCCGAGGGCTACGAGCCGATTCGAAACATCCTCGTGTTGCGTGGACCTGACCGCTCGACCCGCCTCGCGCCGGGTCGCCTGGAACGAATCCTCGAACCGGCAGCGGACTCACGCCTGGCCGAGCGCGTCTTCTGATACCGGGTCGACCCCGTACGCTTCGGGACTGATCCGGCGCATCGTGCCCTCGACCCAGCTTTGGGCCAGCTGGTTGATTTCCTCGGGGGACCGACCGGCCGGATCGATTACCGGGCCAATCACCACCTTGACCGTTCCCGGGTATTTTCTCCAACTGCGCCTGGGCCAGTAGTCCCCCGCGTTGTGGGCGACCGGAAGAATCAGGCAACCGCAGTCCTTGGCCAGTGCGGGACCGCTTCTGCCATAGCGTCGGGTCTTGCCTGGCGCTACCCGTGTCCCCTCCGGATAAATCACGATCCAGAGCCCGTCCCTGATCCGATCCCTGCCCTGTCTTACCACCTGGCGCACCGCGCGTCCGCCGGATGACCGGTTGATCGCAATCGGGTGCAGAAACTTCAAGCCCCAGCCGAGAAATGGCACCCACATCAGTTCTCTCTTGAGAACCCAGCACTGATGGGGAAATTCATTGGCGCCAACGAGGATCTCGTAGGCCGACTGATGCTTCACGTAGAGGATGCCGTTGGTGTCAGGAATATTCTCCCGGCCCTCCAGTTCGTAGTCGATGTCGCAAAGGACTTTCGCGAGCCAGAGGTTCGTTCGGGCCCAGGCCCGGGCAGTCAGAAACGGCAGGGACTTGCTGAACAGCCCGGTCGTCGCGACCGCGATGGCATATGGGATGACCGTAAGAAAAAACAGCGTCGTAAACAAAAGTGAACGAACAAGAATCACGCGCTCGACTCGTCCAGCAACGCCCGCGCCGCCGCACCGAGATCGGCGTAAACTTCCGTCTGTTTTCCGGCCGCCTGGCGCAGCTCCAGGGTCTTCGGTCCGTTTCCGGTCAGCACGAGAATGGGTCTGGCGCCTACGCTTTCGGCCGCTTCCAGGTCCCGTTCCGAATCCCCGATGACGGGGACGGCGCCGAGATCCGAAGAAAAAGCCCCCGCAATCTGCCACAGCAGCCCTGGCCGGGGCTTGCGGCAGTCGCAGCCGTCGTCGGGGCCGTGCGGGCAGAAGAACACGCCGTCCAGCCGGCCGCCGGCCGCGCTCACGGCCGACTCCATCCGGGCGTTAATGCGAGCCAGGGTCTCGGCGTCGAACAGGCCGCGAGCCACGCCGGACTGGTTGCTGGCCACGGTGACCGTCCAGCCTGCGTTCGACAAAGCGGCGATACCTTCCAGGCTTCCGGGCAGCGGACGCCACTCATCGGGCGACTTGATGTAATCCTTGCTGTCGGCGTTGATTACACCGTCCCGATCGAGAACAACCAGCGCCACGTTAGCCCGCCAGCCGGGACAGGTCCGCTGTCTGTCCGAACAACGCACGCATCCGGGCCAGGAGCGCGAGCCGGTTGCGTCGCTTGGCCGCATCCTCGTCCATGACCATGACCGCATCGAAAAATGCGTCAACGGGCTCGCGCAGCGCTGCGAGGGTTACCAGGGACTCGGTGTATTGCCCTGATGACATTTGTTCTGTGAGCTGGGGCTCGATCCGGTGGAGATGCTCATAAAGGGCGATTTCCTCGGGCGCTTCCAGCTTGTCCGGGTCAGGCGTCGCGCCGGCTTCGTCGCCGGATTTTCTGAGGATGTTGGCCACCCGCTTGTTGGCAGCCGACAGGGCGCCGGCGGCGTCGAGCTTCTGGAAAGCGAGTACAGCGAGCACCCGTTCGTGAAAGTCCAGCGGTGACGGCGGTCGATTCGCCATGACCGCTTCGAAGACGTCCGGCGGCGCGGTGATCTCGCCCGCCCCATCCACGTAGTACGCCCGCAGCCGATCCATCATATAGTCGAACACTTCTCCGGCGATCGTCTCTGCCCTGTCCCCGGCCCCGGGAATCTGTTCCACCGCCCGGCCGATCAGCTCGTCGAGATCAATCTGCCGGCGGCCTTCGATCAGCATCCGGAGAATACCCAGTGCCGCGCGCCGCAGACCGAACGGATCTTTCGTGCCAGTAGGACGCTGGCCGATTGCGAAAATGCCCGCCAGGGTATCCAGCTTGTCGGCCATCGCCAGCGCGACGCCGGCCGCCGTCTCCGGCAGATCATCGCCGGCAAAGCGAGGCCGGTACTGCTCGTCGATCGCCGCGGCAACCGCCGGGTCTTCCCCGTCATGGGCGGCGTAGTACCGGCCCATGATCCCCTGAAGCTCGGGGAACTCACCCACCATTTCGGTCAGCAGGTCACACTTGGCCAGCTCGGCGGCGCGGCGGGCCAGCGCCGGATCCGCGCCGATGGACCCGGCGATATGTGCCGCCAGGGCGGCCACCCGCCGGGCCTTGTCGGCCACCGTACCGAGGTCGCGCTGAAACACCACGTGTTCGAGACCGGCCTGCCGGTCCGCAAGCGGGGTCCGCCGGTCCTGATCCCAAAAGAATGCGGCGTCGGCAAGCCGCGGCCGCACCACCCGTTCGTTGCCCTCGCGCACGGCGTCGGGCTGTTTGCTTTCCAGATTGGCCACCGCCACGAAATCGCTCATGAGCCGGCCATCGGGGCCGCGCAACGGGAAGTAGCGCTGGTGGGACTGGAGCGTGGCCACGAGCACCTCGGCGGGGAGGTCAAGGAAGCGCGCCTCGAAGCTGGCAGCCACCGGGACCGGCCATTCCACGAGGGCGGTCACTTCTTCCAGCAGGGCCTCGTCGTAGACCGGGCTGCCACCCCTGGACGCGGCCGCGGACAGAACGGTGTTTTCGACTGCCTGCCGGCGGTTCTCGAAATCCGCCATCACGTAACCGCCGTCCTCAATGGCCGCCGGATAGTCGGATGCGGAATTCAGGGTGACAGGCCCGGGTGCGTGGAAACGGTGGCCCCGGGTCTCGCGCCCGGCGGGGATTCCGAACAGAGTCGCGGGAACGATGTCGGCACCCAAAAGCATGACCACCCAGTGAACCGGGCGAACGAAGTCCTCGTCACGGCTGCCCCAGCGCATGCGCTTGGGAATTGGCAGATTTGAAAGCGCCTTGCCGACCAGTTCAGGCAGGAGCTCGGCCGCGGGGCGGCCCGACTCGGTTCCCCGATGCATCAGCCAGTCGCCCTTGGGTGTCTCGATCCGCTGCAGATCGGCGACCGCGACTCCGCACTTGCCGGCGAAGGCTTCTGCAGCGCGCGTGGGTTTGCCGTCGGCGTCGAAAGCGATTCGGACCGGTGGCCCCTTCAGCTCGGTTTCCACGTCCGGCTGGCGGTCGGCCAGCTCCGCCACCCGCACGGCAAGGCGCCGCGGCGTCGCATAGAGATCTACCGCGCCATGGGCCAGCCGGGCTTCCTCGAGGCCCGATACCAGGCCGGCGCCAAAGGCCTTCGACAGTCGCGCGAGCGCCCTTGGCGGCAATTCCTCGGTTCCGACCTCCACCAGAAATTCACTAGCCATTGACCGCCTCCCGTGCCGAGGCCGCTGCATCCACCATCGGGAATCCCAGCGCCTCGCGGCTTGCGAAGTAGGCCTCCGCCACGGCTCTGGCCATGCCCCGAACGCGCAAAATGTACCGTTGCCGCTCGGTGACCGAAATGGCGTGCCGGGCATCGAGCAGGTTGAAGGCATGGGACGCGTCGAGAACACGTTCATAGGCGGGCAGGGCGAGCTCTTTCTCCAGCAGCAAACCGCAGGCGGTCTCGCTGCTGTCGAACAGACCGAACAGCACGTCGGTGTCCGCCTCCTCGAAGTTGTAGGCGGACTGCTCCACCTCGTTCTGATGGTAGACATCACCATAGGTGACCCGGCCCAGCGGTCCGTCGGTCCATACGAGGTCGAAAATGCTCTCGACGCCCTGCAGATACATGGCGATCCGTTCCAGCCCGTAAGTGATCTCACCGGTGACCGGGCGACAATCCAGGCCGCCGACCTGCTGAAAGTACGTGAACTGCGTGATTTCCATGCCGTTCAGCCAGACCTCCCAGCCCAGGCCCCAGGCCCCCAGGGTCGGCGATTCCCAGTTGTCCTCCACGAAGCGTATGTCGTGAATAAGAGGATCGATCCCCAGCGCGCGAAGCGAATCGAGATACAGCTCCTGAATTTCCAGGGGCGACGGCTTGATGACGACCTGGAACTGGTAGTAGTGCTGTAGCCGGAAGGGATTCTCACCGTAGCGCCCGTCGGTCGGCCGGCGGCACGGCTGGACGTAGGCGGCGCTCCAGGGCTCCGGTCCGATCGCGCGCAGGAACGTGGCCGGATGAAAGGTGCCGGCGCCCATGGCCATGTCGTAGGGCTGAACGAGCACGCAGCCTCGTTCCGCCCAGTAGCTCTGGAGCGCGAGGATCAGGTCCTGGAAGGTAACCGGCGGCCGGTCCGCGACCGGAGCGGCCGGCATGCCGGCAATGGAACCACTCATGGGCCTATCCACTTGATCAAACAGCCGACAAGTATAACCGAGAGCCTCTGCCCGCCGGAGTGCTGGCGGCGACCTATAATGAAGCACGGCAAGCGTGTCGTCGCACCCTTTCGGTGCGTTTCTGAAGGCGATGGCCCCCGCAATCGGGCCGGCCCGACGGACCCCCCGCCGCGACAGCGCGTCTGGCACGCTTTCTGCAGGATCCGTGATCCAGAAAACTCACCGGAATTCCGGCCCCGTGTCCACCGGGCGCGCGGGCGGGTTCGTATGCAACCGCTTCGGAGGAACAACGCATGAAAGCGGATGACGTTCTCAAACTCATCAAGGACAAAGACATCAAGTTCGTGGATCTCCGCTTCACGGACACGAAGGGCAAAGAGCAGCACGTCACCGTTCCCGCGGCGACTGTGGAAGACGATTTCTTCGAAGACGGCAAGATGTTCGACGGATCGTCCATTGCGGGCTGGAAGGGGATTCAGGAGTCGGACATGATCCTGATGCCGGACACCGAGACCGCCACGGTGGACCCGTTTGCCGAGGACGCCACGGTGAACATCACCTGTGATGTGATCGAGCCGAACACGATGCAGGGCTACGAGCGCGACCCGCGGTCTCTGGCCAAGCGCGCAGAGGCTTACCTCAAGTCCAGCGGCATCGCCGATACCGCCTACTTTGGCCCGGAGAACGAGTTTTTCGTCTTTGACGATGTGCGCTGGGGCGCGGAGATGAAAGGCGCGTTCTACCAGATCGATTCGGCCGAGGCTGGCTGGAATTCCGAGCGCATGTATGACGACGGCAATTTTGGCCACCGGCCCGGTGTCAAGGGCGGTTATTTCCCGGTGCCGCCGGTGGACAGCCTGCATGACCTGCGTTCAGCGATGTGCCTGACACTCGAGGAAATGAACCTCAAGACGGAAGTTCATCATCACGAGGTCGCAACAGCCGGGCAGTGCGAAATCGGCGTTTCCTTCAACTCCCTGGTCCGCAAGGCCGACGAGGTGCAGATCCTCAAGTACGTCGTGATGAACGTTGCCCAGGCCTACGGCAAGAGCGCCACCTTCATGCCGAAACCGGTCGTCGGTGACAACGGCAACGGTATGCACGTGCACATGTCCCTGGCAAAGAAGGGCAAAAACCTGTTCACGGGCGATGCCTATGGCGGTCTGTCGGAGGAGGCTCTTTTCTACATCGGGGGCATCATCAAGCACGCCCGGGCCATCAATGCGTTCTCCAACGCTTCCACCAACAGCTACAAGCGGCTGGTGCCGGGCTTCGAGGCGCCGGTCAAGCTGGCCTATTCCGCCCGCAACCGGTCGGCCTCGGTGCGGATTCCGTTCATTGCCAACCCCAAGGCGCGGCGTATCGAAGTGCGCTTCCCGGATTCCACGGGCAATCCGTACTTCGCGTTCACCGCCATGCTGATGGCCGGCCTCGACGGAATCCAGAACAAGATCCACCCGGGCGATCCCCTGGACAAGGATCTCTACGACCTGGCCCCGGAGGAGGCAAAGGGAATTCCGGAAGTCTGTTATTCCCTGGACGAGGCGCTCGCCGCCCTGGACGAGGACCGGGACTTCCTTAAGGCCGGCGGCGTCTTCACCGATGACGTCATCGATGCCTATATCGGCCTGAAAATGGACGACGTGACGCGGATGCGGATGACCACGCATCCCGTGGAGTTCGATCTCTACTACAGCCTGTAGGGGAACTGAGCGGTGCCGCCCGGCCGGGCGGCACCGTTGCCTCAGGCCAAGATCGACGCTAGAGAAGAGCGGTGCATGGATGTGCCGCTGTTTGGGGCGACGCCTGTGGCTCATCGAGGGAATGATGGGCCACAGGTTTCTCTCTTCGGCGGTAGGCAGCGCGCTCCGCACCTCATTTGACATAACCGCCACTGCGAACCAGTCGTTTTTCCGCAAGGCCCCGCCGCGCTATGCTATCGCTGCATCAGGCCATGGAGCACGGATATGCGGAACAGCCTGTGGATACTCGCGCTGGCAGCCAGCGCCGTGTTCGCGACCGAGACCTATCGCTGGGTAGATGAAGACGGTGTGATCCATTATTCGGATACGCCGCGGGAAGGCGCGGAGGTTGTGAACATCAGGCCCGCCCAAGGCTACAAGCCGCCGGCCCCCACCGTTCCGAAAGCCGTGTTCGAGGACTCCGACGAGGAGGCGGGCTCGGCGGCCGACGAAAAGGATAGGGACGCGGCGGCTACGGACTACACCGTGGAAGTGGCCCGCCCGCAGCAGGAGGAAACCCTGTGGAACCTCGAAGGCCAGATGGACGTCAGCCTGAACATCAGCCCGCGTCTGAAGCGCGGTGACAGGATCCGGGTGTTCGTGGATGGCGAGGAGATCAAGGGCACGCCCGGTCGCAATACGTCGTTCACCGTTTCGGAGATCTGGAAGGGAGCTCACACCCTGCGAGCGGGTGTCTATGACAGTTCAGGGCGGGAATTGGCCTTGAGCGATACGGTTCGTTTCTACGTCCAGCAGACTTCGACCCAGAACCCGAACAGCCTGACCAGTCCGGCCAACCGTCCGGGCGGTCCCAATCGACCGGTTCGGCCCACGCCCCGCGGTGGCCGATAAGCCGCAGGACCGCTCCGGCGATACGGGTCGCCATATCGAGAACCTGAGCACGGCGGTGCTGGTCCTGGATGACCGGCTCAAGGTGCGCTACGCCAACCCCGCCGCCGAGCAGCTCCTCGGCGTCAGCCGGCTTCAGCTGGTTGGACGGCGGCCGGGCGACGTCGTCCCGGGCCTGTCGCTGCTCGATCCTCTGCTCGATCGCTGCGTTGCGGGTGACTATGGCCTCTCGCGCCGCGAACTGGCGGTGGACCTGGATCCGTCCGGCACCCGGCGGACGAATGTGGACTGCGCCGTTACCGCGCTGGAAAAGCCCGACGGCACAACGGAAATTCTGATCGAACTGACCGGTGCAGACTGGCGCCTGCGGATGAAACGGGAAGCCGGCCTGCTGGCTCAGCTCTCGATCACCCGGTCCATGATGCGCCAGCTCGCCCACGAGATTCGCAATCCTCTGGGCGGTATCCGGGGCGCGGCCCAGCTGCTCGAGCGTCAGCTGCCGGGGCAAGAACTGGGCTCCTACACGTCGCTGATCATTCGCGAGGCCGATCGTCTGGCCAGCCTCGCGGGGGGCTTCCTGGCACCGTCGGCGCAGCCGGCGGTGGAGTGGCTCAACGTCCACGAAATCGTGCAGCACATCCACAGCCTACTCGTCGCGGAGGCCCCCGATAGTGTCCGGATCGCCAGGGACTATGATCCGAGCCTCCCGGAGCTCAAAATCGACCGGAACCAGATTATTCAGGCGATGATGAACCTGGCCCGCAACGCCCTGCAGGCTGCGGGGCCGGAGGGTCGTCTTGTCCTCAGGACGCGAGCGCTCATGAATCGGAACATCCGCAATCGTGGCCACCGTATTGTGGCGAGCGTGGAGATCGAGGACGATGGGCCCGGCGTGCCTGAAGCGCTCCGTGAGACCTTGTTTTATCCCCTGGTTACCGGCAGCAGCGGCGGCACCGGTCTCGGACTGGCGATCGCCCAGGACCTGGTCAGCCGCCATGGCGGACTGATCGAGTTTGACAGCCGACCGGGACGAACCGTGTTTTCGATGCTGTTTCCCATCGATGAGGAACTCCGGGAGGAGAATGAGCCGGCGCGAACCTGAAGCGTGGATCGTCGACGACGACGAGGCGATTCGCTGGGTGCTGGAGCGTGCCCTCCAGCATGCGGATATCCGCGTCCGCGGTTTCGAGGATCCGGACACCTTTCGGACGGCGTTGGCCGACAGTCAGCCCGACGTGGTCATCACCGACATCCGGATGCCGGGGTTCGACGGTCTGGATCTCCTGTCCATGCTACGGCGCGAGCATCCGAAACTGCCGGTCATCGTGATCACCGCCCACTCAGACCTGGAAACGGCCGTCGCCGCCTATCAGGGCGGTGCCTTCGAGTATCTCCCCAAGCCCTTCGACGTGGATCAAGCCGTTGAACTCGTGCGCCGCGCAGCTACCGCCGACGGTTCGGCCGAGCGCGACAGCCGGGGCCTTGAGATTCCCAGCCTGATTGGACAGGCGCCGGCGATGCAGGAAGTCTTCCGTGCCATCGGACGCCTGTCCCGCAGCAGCATGAACGTGCTCATCACCGGCGAATCCGGAACCGGCAAGGAACTCGTTGCGCAGGCGCTGCACGAGCACAGTCCCCGGTCGGAGGCTTCCTTCGTGGCGATCAATACCGCGGCCATTCCCGCGGAGCTGCTGGAGTCCGAACTGTTCGGCCACGAGCGCGGAGCCTTCACTGGTGCGGAGGCGCGCAGGGAAGGCCGCTTCGAGCAGGCGAATGAGGGCACCCTGTTTCTGGATGAAATCGGCGATATGTCCATGGATCTCCAGACCCGTTTGTTACGGGTGCTTGGCGAGGGCGAGTTTTACCGGGTGGGCGGGCGCGTGCCGATTCAGGTGGATGTCCGGGTCATCGCCGCGACCCACCGGGATCTCGAGAACCGGGTTGCCGCCGGAACATTTCGCGAAGATCTGTTTCACCGTCTCGACGTCATGCGGATCGAAATGCCGCCGCTGAGGGATCGACACGAGGACGTTCCCCTGCTCCTTACCCACTATCTGGCGCGGGCGGCCGCGGAGCTGGAGGTGGCCCCCAAGCAGCTTGGCCCGGGTGTGGAATCCAGTCTCGTCGCCTGGCACTGGCCAGGCAACGTCCGGGAGCTGGTCAACGTCTGCCGGCGGATGACGGTGACCGCGCCCGGCCGCGAGATCCGGATGGACGATCTGCCCCGGGAGCTTCGCAGCCAGCCATCGGGTTCGGTGCCGAGCAGCCCGGGGGACTGGCCAACGGCGCTGGCCGCCTGGGCCACCGAGGCCCTCGAATCCGGAGCCGAACCGCTGTTGCCCACGGCGCTGCCGGAGTTCGAACGCGCCCTCATCCGGACGGCCATGGCGGCCGCGGGGGGGCAGCGGCAGCAGGCAGCCCGCCTGCTCGGATGGGGGCGTAATACGCTGACCCGCAAAATCAAAGAACTCGGACTGAGCGACCTCTGATTCGGGATCCCGGCCGTTGGCCAGGCGAAATGCCCAGCAGATCAAGGGCCTGTGCCTGCCCGCGTCTCGAGCCGAAAGAATTAAATTTCTGTTCAATAACGCGGTCCAGGCGCTCGCCTCCACGGCCTCGCCGGCTGCAGGACCCGATGGCGGCAGGCTGAAATTAAATTTCCGTTTGATTATCGGCTCTCGCCACAGGCGGGCGGATCTGCCGCCGCCGGGAGGAAAGAGCAACTCTTTCCGTGGCGCCGGATCGGCGGTCTGGGTGAGACTTCTCTCGGGATTTCCTGCCAATATATAGGTATGTTTTCTACCAGGCCGCTAGCGCTGCTGGTCCTCCTTCTGCCCGGTGCAGCGATCGCCGCCGAGCCTCGCAGCGCGACAGACGGGTCGGAGGAAGCGAGCGACCTGCTGGTCATTCCCGGGTTCGCAGTGAACCACCGGCACTGCGACGGGACCGAGTCCACGCCTGCCGTGATGCCGCTGCCCAAACCCCTGAGCCGGCGCTTCGCGGATACCCGTCTGGAGCTGGAAGCTGACCTGGATGACGAAGGACGCATTGCGGACGTTCGCCATCTGGAGGGGTCCGCTGCCCTGCTCGATGAACTCGCCTTCAGCCTGGAGCGCACCCGGTTCGCGCCGGTTTCCGACTGCGTGCGGCTCAGCTTCCGGGTCACCGAGACGGTCGTGAAAGCGGCGAATATCATTCGGCTGCGGTCGTGGGCGGATGTGACCGTGGATGCCGGCGGCCAGGTACGCGACGTGCGCGTTCTCGAGGATCTGCCGGGCACCGTCGCCGGGGTCCTTCAAGCACGAATCATCAACTGGGACCTGGATCCGGATCACCCCGTTCCCGAAGGCGAGACCTGGACGACCTCTGTGCTCGTGGAAGCGGAACTCATACCCACAGGCCCCGGCCGGATGAAAGTCGTAGCCCGCCCGGTTCGCACCGGCCCGCGCCCGGTGCGCGAGCTTCGCCCTGCCCTGCCCGGGCGTCTGAAGGGCCAGCGGGTGGACGGCCGCGTCGAGGTGGCCTTCATGGTGGACAAGAACGGCCGCCCCAAGGACCCGGTGGTTCTCGGTTCGGACGGGCCGGCTAAACTCGAGCGCTATGCCGTGATGACCGTCAAGCAGTGGCGCTACAAGCCCGAGACGATTGCAGGAAAACCGGTTATCGCGGGGCCTGTGTCGGTCATCGTGGATTTCGCCGACGCCCGCTTCCGTGAGACCAACCGCACGCTGCTGGTCTCACGCCGGGAGTACGGCCGCTTCGGTCGCCGGGGCGCCTACCAGTCCCCCTGGCCCGAAGTCCGGGAGGATCGGGAATTTTAGGCTCGTCCGCGGTCCGATTTTCGCCTGGGCACGGCGGATTTTGTCCTCGCCGGCAGATTTGTCAGAATGAAGACACCGTTTCGGGCCTGGAGGGGATTATGGCTGGCGGGCTGGTTTTTGTGGTGTTGGCCGGAGCCATGTCGTCCGGAGCGGCGGATGCGGCCATTGTGCCAGCCACCTCCGGATTCCCCTCGGGGGATTTCGAGACGCTGGAAGAACCGGGCTTTGCGGTTGATCACCAGCACTGCGACGGATCGCTCTCCACGGCTGCCGTGCTGCCGCTTCCAAAACCCCTGGGCCGCCAGTTTGCCGGCACCGAGGTGGTCCTCGAAGCACCGCTGGATGACACGGGGCGGCTGAAGGACGCGGATTTCCGATCCGGCCACGAACCGCTGCTCGAAGAGCTCGAATTCACCCTCGAGCGCAGCCGCTTTGCCGCCGGAGAGGATTGTGTCCGCCTCAGGTTCCGGGTGACTGACACGGTGGTCAAGGAAGCCGACATCATCCGGCTGCGCCCCTGGGCGGACATTACGATCGATCCTCGGGGCACGGTTACGGCCGTGCAGTTCGGGACGGAGGTTCATCCGGCGGTGGCCGCGGCCCTGGAATCACAGGTCGCCGCCTGGAACTTCGAGGCGGGCGTCAAGGACGGACAACCCGCCGAGCGGACCACCTCGGTGCTTCTGGAAGCCGAGCTGGTGCCGGACGGCCCGGAGCGCTGGGCCTTGACTTCGGAGCACCTCATGACCGGGCCGCGCCTGGTCCGCAGAACCGCGACCCAGTGGCCCCGGCGGGGCGCGGGGGCCGGTGCGCCGGGACTGGTTCGGCTGAGCTTCGTCGTAGACAAAAAAGGCCGTCCCAAGGATATCGAGGTGATCGAGGCCGAGCCGCCGCAGATTTTCGACCGTGCCGCCCGTGGCACGGTAAAAAAATGGCGCTACAAGCCTGAGACCATCGCCGGCAAACCGGTGCAGTCGGCGCCGATGGAAGTCGTGATCGATTTCGATCCCCGCCGGGCGGCGATCAATGCCAGCCAGGACCCTCACGCCCAGACTCTGGCGAAGGAGCGGCTGGGTGACCTCGAGCGCATGTGGGACCAGGCTCAGATGATGCGCGACCGACAGCGGCTAACGCCGAGGCCCTGAGCCAATTCAGGGGGATTCGGGGAGCTTCAGACTACCGGTCAGCTCCGAAAGCGACGCCATGCCGTTGTCTTTCAGGTAGGCCGCGATTCCGGCGTTGATTTTCCGGCAGATCAGCGGGTCGTAGAACAGGGCGGTGCCAATGCCTACCGCGGTTGCCCCTGCGATCAGGAATTCCAGCGCGTCGTCCACGGTGTGGATACCGCCTTGGCCGATGATGGGAATACCGTGCGGCGCGGCCGCCTGGCTGACCTGGTGTACCTTCAGCAGGGCAATGGGCTTGATGGCCGGTCCGGACAAACCGCCCTGAACATTGCCGATCACCGGCTCCCGACGCTTCACGTCGATGGCCATGCCCATCAGCGTATTGATCACGGCCAAACCGTCGGACCCCGCTTCGATACACTGGCGGGCATTCTCCCGTATGTCGGTCTGATTGGGCGAAAGCTTGGTAATCAGGGGTTTCGAGGTGACCTTGCGACAGGCGGCGACGACCCGTGCCGACATCTCCGGGTAATTGCCGAATGCCACCCCGCCTTCCTTGACATTGGGACAGGAAATGTTGATTTCCATGGCATCGATCGGGGAATCATCAAAACGCTCGGTGACCCGTACGTATTCCTCTATGGTCGAACCGCAGACATTGGCAATAAACCGGGTCTCGCCAAAGTCCAGGTTCGGAAGTATCTCGTCCACGACCCGATCCACACCGGGATTCTGAAGGCCAATGGCGTTCAACATGCCCATGGGGGTCTCGTAAACACGATGAGCCGGGTTGCCCAGGCGGGCCTCTCCGGTGGTCCCCTTGAGGGCTACCGCGCCGACATGCGTGTTGGAGAAGCCCTCGACCCGCGTGTACTCTTCGCCGAAGCCCACGCAGCCTGACAGCAGCACGATGGGCGATGCGAACGACAGGCCGCAGAAATCCTGGCGCAGGATCGGATCCGGGGTGTCTTCGGCGATGGCCATGGCGGGGGAGGTTCCAGAATGAGTTGGCGGCATTATCCCCTACCGGGGCCGTGTGGTGAACGTCGGACGGCGTCGGAGTGACGATGTTCCGGGTGGTACTGTTTGAACCGGAAATTCCCCCGAACACGGGCAATGTCATCCGGCTCTGCGCGAACGTGGGCGCGGAATTGCACCTGGTGGGTCCCCTGGGTTTCGATCTCGACGACGCACGGCTCCGCAGAGCCGGCCTCGACTACCGGGAATACGCCAGGGTCAGGAACCACGACAGCCTGCACGATTGCCTGGAGAGCCTGGGCCGGCCCAGGGTCTTCGCGTGCTCCACCCGCGGTTCGGCCCCCTATGCGGACACCGCTTTCCGGCCGGGCGACACGTTCCTGTTCGGTCCCGAGACCCGCGGTCTGCCCGACGCCGTGCTGGACCGCTACCCTGATACGCGCCGGCTGGTAATCCCGATGCGGCCGGACAACCGCAGCCTCAACCTGTCCAACGCTGTCGCCGTCATCGTCTACGAGGCCTGGCGTCAGCAGAACTATGCCGGTGCCGCGCCCCGCGCCTGACCGGCTCAGCTGACGTTCAGCCGCCGGTCTCGCTCTTCAGCGTGCGGGTCATCAGGGCCTGAACGGCCGCGATGGGCTGCTCTCCCTTGTAGATGATCTCGAAGATCTTCTCGCAAATCGGCATTTCCACACCGTTGGCCTCGGCTACCCGGTGAACCGCTTCCGCTGCCTTCACGCCTTCCACAACCTGGCGGATTTCCTCTTCGGCCTCGGCGACGGTCTTGCCCGCGGCCAGTGCGAGACCCATGCGGCGGTTGCGGGACTGGTTGTCCGTGCAGGTCAGGACCAGGTCGCCCATGCCGGCAAGACCCATGAATGTCTGGGGTTCCGCGCCAAGGGCAACGCCCAGTCGGGTCATCTCCACCAGTCCGCGGGTGATGAGCGCAACCCGCGTGTTGGCGCCAAATCCGAGGCCGTCAGAGATGCCTGCACCGATCGCCAGTGCGTTCTTGACCGCGCCGCCGACCTCCACACCGATGATATCGGCGGACGTGTAGGCGCGGAAATTGTCACTGGAAATGGTCTCCGCCAGCCTGCGGGCGTAATCGGCATCGCTGGCGGCGACCGTCATCGCCGACGGCAGGCCCGCACCCACTTCCTTGGCGAACGTGGGGCCCGACAACACGGCGCGTTTCGAGTCCGGTCCCAGCACTTCCAGTGCGACTTCGTGGGGAAGCTTGCCGGTGGCGACTTCGAATCCCTTGGTGGCCCAGGCGAGGGGGCTGCCGGGCCGCAGGTGCTGCCGCAGGTGGCCGAGCTGGGTCCGAAAGGCGTGACTGGGCACTGCGACCAGGACAATGGAGGCCGCCGAAACGGCGGCGCCGAGGTCCGGCTCAACGTTCAGTGCTTCCGGAAACATGGCCCCCGGCAGGTAATGCTGATTTTCCCGGTCAGCCTGCAGCCGGTCCAGATGATCCTCGGCCCGCCCCCAGAGGCGGGTGTCGTGCCCGGCGCGGGCGAACTGAATAGCCAGCGCCGTGCCCCAGGAACCCGCTCCTACGACCGTAATGCTTTCGCCCGCGCCCATGGCCGGTCAGCCTGCGGGCGCGTCGGCTTGGGCGCCGTCACCCGCCGCTTCGCGGCGACGGGCTTCGTCGATCAGGGCTTCGAAGTTCACCGGCTTGAGATGGACCTGCGGAAAACCGCCCTTGCCCGTCAGGTCGGCAACCACTTCCCTCGCATAGGGATAGAGCTGGGCCGGGCAATAGCTGCCCAACACCTGGGCGACCTGCTCGTCGCTCATGCCGCGCATGAGAAACAGGCCGGCCTGCTGCACTTCCACGAGGAAGGCGACCGTGTCGCCCTGCTTGGCCTCGACGGTAATTTCGAGGACGACCTCGATCAGGTCGTTACCGACATCCCGGTGGCGGGTCGCGAGGTTGAGGGTCATGACCGGAGCCCACTCGCCGCTGAAAATGGCGGGGCTGTTCGGTGCTTCGAAAGACGAGTCCTTGAGAAAAATTTTCTGCAGACCCAGCTGGGCGGCAGTGCCATTTGCGCCCGAGTTCGTGCTGGCGCTGTTGTCGGTGTCACTCATGATTCGGATACCCGTGATGGTTCAGAATTCCCATCCGGAAACAACAGCGGATCCAGTCCGCCGGTCCGGTCCAGGGCGTGCAGGTCGTCAAAACCGCCGATATGACGGTCATCGATAAAGATCTGGGGGACGGTGCGGCGCTGGCTGCGTGCTTCCATTTCCCGGCGTTTCTCGAAATCCCGGTCCACCGGGATCTCGGTGAAGTCGATTCCCTTGCGTTCCAGCAGGTCGCGTGCGCGCATGCAGTACGGGCAGAACCGCGTGGTGTAGATTTCCACCCGCCCGGCTCCGGTCACGCCGAATCACCACGGCGCCGCGCCTTCCCGGACTGTAGCGGAAGGGATTCCTGACGCCAGGCGTTGAGGCCGCCCTTGAGCATCGCGACCGCCCCGAATCCCTGTTCCCGGAGCAGCCCCGCCGCCTTGCCCGAGGTCATGCCGTTGTCGCAGCAAACCAGGACCGCGCCATTCTTATGTTTCTGCAGCGTGCCGATCTTCTGTTCCATCTCCGACAGGGGCATATTGTGGGCGTCGATGATATGGCCCTGCTCGAAAGCCGAGGTCCCGCGAACGTCCACGACAATGGCCCCGTCATTGATGGCGCGCACGGCGTCGGCCGGGGAAAGGTCAGTGCCGCGCCGCCCCCGGCCCCGGATCTCCATGCCGATTACCATCGCAAGCGCAACCGCCAGGAGGGCGGACAGGACGGGATGGTTCGTGACGTGTTGGACAAGCGCTTCCATGGGGACTCTATTTGGCAGAGACTAGCCGACCATTATATCAGTCGGTGGAGCACGAGAAGGTTGCCGGGCCGCTACAGGGACACCATCTTCAGCTTCGCGGCAGCCGCCGCTCGCCTCGTCTCGGTCTGCCTGGCCCTAACCTGGGCTCAGGCGGGTGCCGCCAACGACCCGGAGAGCGACCTTGCCGCGCTGCGGGCGCGAATCAAGGACGTCCAGTCCGCCATTGATGCGGATCTGGCCCGCCGGGACAGTGTCAGCGCGCGCCTGCGGGATGCCGAACGCGCCGCCGCCTCCGCCAGTCGGGATCTGACGGCCGTGCGCGGGCAAATCGCCGCCAATCAGGACCAGGCCCGGGCTCTGCGCAAAGAGCGGGATCGGCTGCGGGTCGAACTGGCGGCGCAGCGGGATCACCTGGCAGAGCAGGCCCGGGTGGCCTACATGGCCGGTCAGCAGAGCCGCCTGCGGCTGATGCTCAACCAGGAGGATCCGGCCAGGCTGGGACGCCTGATGGCCTGGTACGGTTATGTCGCCGACGCCCGCGCCCGCCAGGTGCATACCGCCGTGGAGCAGCTGGGCGAGCTGGTAACCGTGGAGACAGCCCTTGCGGATCGGGAAGCGGAACTGGAGCTCCTGGCCCGCCAGCGCCGTTCCGAGGTCGCCCGCCTGGAGTCGGCCCGCACCGATCGTGCCGCGGCTCTGGCCGACCTGGACCAGCGTCTTGCCGAACAGGGTGACCAGAAATCCCGTCTCGAAGCGGAGGCGGCCACTCTCGAGGATCTCATCGAAGAGCTTCGCGAGGCCCTGGCCGATCTGCCGGACACACCTCAGCAGCCGTTTAACTCCCGGAAGGGCAAGCTTCAGTGGCCGGTTGCCGGGCGGCTTCTCAGGGACTACGGGCAGCCCAGGGGCGGCGGCATGAAATGGCGCGGCGTGCTCGTGGCCGCGCCCCGGGGCACCGAGGTGCGCTCCATCTATTATGGCCGTGTCGCGTATGCGGACTGGCTTCCCGGGATGGGACTGCTGGTCATCATCGACCATGGTGACGGCTATCTCAGTCTCTACGGTCATGCCGAGGCCCTGTACAAGGCGGTCGGCGAGTGGGTCGGCCCCGGCGACGTCCTTGCGGCGGCCGGAGACAGCGGCGGCGGCGAGCAGACCGCTCTGTATTTCGAAATCCGCAAGGGCACCCGCCCGGAGAACCCGCACCGCTGGTTCGGCCAGCGTCTGTCGGCCCGCTAGGATCCGGATCTGCTTCTCATTTCCGCAAATCCGCCATTCCCCCGGCCCGATGGCCTATGCTAATGTCCGGACATAATCCCTTCGGTCCGCGATATGTCATTGAAAATCAGAGGTTTGCTGGCGGTGAGCATCGGCGTCATCCTGGGCCTGTCCCTGGGTGTCGGTTCCGGTGTTCTGGCTGACCGGCAAATTTCGGACGATTCGCTGCCCTGGGAAGAGGCCCGGCTCCTCGCGGAGGTGCTCGAGCGGGTCAAGCGGGACTACGTGGAGAATGTGGACGATGCCGAGCTGATCGAGGCGGCCATCCGCGGCATGGTGGCGGATCTGGATTCCCATTCGGCGTTCCTCGACTCGGAGGAATACGAGGAAATCCGGATCAGCACCACCGGCAACTACTCCGGCGTCGGCCTCGAGGTCAGCTCGGAGGACGGGCGCGTCGTGGTCGTGGCACCGATCGAGGACAGCCCGGCGGAGGTAGCCGGGATTCGTGCCGGCGATCTGATTATCTCCGTGGACCGGATGCCCGTGGATCCCGAGAATCTCAACGACACGGTCGCCCGCCTCCGGGGGCGCTCGGGGACGACGGTCAGTCTGGGTGTCCTGCGCGGCGATGACAGCGAGAATCCGCTGGTATTCGAGCTGCGCCGGGCCCGCGTGGAGCTGCACAGCGTAAAGGCCGAAATGCTGGAACAGGGCATTGCCTACGTTCGAATATCGCATTTCAGCGAGACCACCGGCCGGGATCTGTACGATGCGCTGGAGGATCTGCTGGCCGAAGCGGATGGTTCGCTGGATGGTCTGGTCCTCGACTTGCGCGACAATCCCGGTGGAGTCCTCGACGCAGCGGTGGAAGTCTCCGACGCCTTCCTCGATGCCGGTATTATCGTCTCGGCCAATGGCCGCGTTCCGGACGCGCGTTTCCGGCACGAGGCGACCCCCGGTGATCTGCTCGAAGGTGCGCCGGTCACCGTTCTGGTCAACAGCGGCTCTGCCTCCGCGTCGGAGATCGTTGCCGGCGCGCTGCAGGATCACGGCCGCGCCCAGCTGCTGGGCACATCGACCTTCGGCAAGGGCTCCGTGCAGACCGTCGTCCCGCTCTCGGAGGGCCGCGCCATAAAGCTGACCACGTCGCGCTACTACACCCCCTCGGGACGATCCATTCACGATCTCGGCATCAAGCCTGACGTGGAGCTGGACCAGCCCGAGGACGACGACGACGATTCCCAGCTAGCCGCGGCCTTGTCGGGCCTGAAGGAGCGCAAGTCGGTGCGTACTGCCCGGCCATAGGAACATGAACAACGATCGTGCCCAGGGATGGGGCCGGAGCGGGATCGCCCGCGTCTTGCCGACTGTGATCTGCTCAGCGCTGCTCTGGGGCAGTGCGTTCGGCAAGGACGACCCGCAACCCTCGGCCGGAGAGAATTCCGGCCCCGCGCCTTCCGTGGCCAGCGGGCCGGCCGTCGCTATCATCATCGACGATCTCGGCCACAGCGAGCGGCTGGGATTCAGGACCGCGGATCTGCCGGGGTCGATTGCCTGCGCCGTCCTGCCGTCGACACCGTTTGCCCGCGGCATCGCCGAGCGATGCCACGCCGGAGGCAAGCAGGTAATACTGCACATGCCGATGCAGCCCACGAATCACAATGCGTCGCTGCATCCGGGCATGCTCCGCCTCGGTGCCAAGCGCACGGATTTTGCGGCCTTGCTCCAGGCAAGCCTCGACGACATCCCCCATGTGGCGGGCGTCAACAATCACATGGGTAGCCTGCTCACCCGGCACATCACGTCCATGGTGTGGCTCATGGAGGAGCTCAGGGGACGGCCGGATCTTTTCTACGTGGACAGTCGCACATCGCCGGTCAGCGTCGCCCACACCGTGGCGCAAAGCCGTGGCGTACCGTCGCTTTCACGGGATGTATTTCTCGACCATGATCCCACCGAGGCCGCGATTCGGCGGCAGCTGGCCCATGGACTGGCCATCGCCGCGCGTGACGGTTCGGTTGTCATGATCGGTCATCCGTACCCTCGAACGCTCGCGGTGCTGGAGGAAATTCTCCCCTCTCTGACCGATCGCGGTTTCACCCTGGTGGACGTGGCCGATATGATTCGCCTCCAGGCCCACGGTGAGGAAGCATGGCCAGCGTACTCGTACCCCTTGCAGACGGCTTTGAAGAAATAGAGGCCGTGACGGTCATCGACCTGCTTCGGCGGGCGGACATCGACGTGGTCGTCGCGGGCCTCGATCAGGGCCCGGTCAGCGGTTCGCACGGAATTGTCATCCAGACCGACCTGGGGCTGGAGGCGGCACTCGAGCGGGACTACGACATGGTGGTCCTGCCCGGCGGTCTGCCGGGCGCCGATAATCTCGAAGCCGACAGCCGGATTCGGGAGCTGCTGGTCCGAATGGCCAACAGCGGGCGTTTCACGGCGGCAATCTGCGCCGCTCCCAAGGTTCTGGCCGCGGCCGGGGTCCTGGAGAACCGGAACGCCACCAGTTTCCCGGGATTCCTGTCGACAGCCGATGTGTCGGGCCTGACGCTGAGCGAGGCGTCCGTCGTCGTGGACGGCCGCGTCATCACTTCCCGGGGTCCGGGCACGGCCATGGATTTCGCCCTTGCCCTGATCGAGGCCCTGAACGGACCGGTGGCGCGCGCGGACGTGGAGGATCGCCTCCAGCGTCCGGGCGGAGTCCACCCGGCCTGATGCGAGTTCTCCCATGAAAGGGCTGACCCGGGCCCTGATGCGCGATATCGGCGCCCAGGTGGACCAGGACGAGCTGAGGAGCTTCGCGCGCAGTCTGGGCGAAGTGCACTGGCTGAGCCTGATCCTGGTGGTTCTCTACGCGCTGGTGCCCGGCGCGGAGATCGAGAACCCGAATCTCGTCATGTGGGCGGTGGCCGCCTATGCGGGCTTTGTCGTGATTTTCCGGCTCGGTCTCGCGCGGGGGCGGGAGACCCGGCTGCGCATTGCCACGGAAGTTCTTGCCATGATCGCCTTCGTCACTGTCGTGACCTGGGCGGCCGGTTCGCCCTACAGTCCGATCAGCATGCTGTATCTCGTGCCCATCGTCGTCAGTGGCGTGACGCTCGGGCGCTGGGTCACGCTGCTCAATACCGCGCTGATCGCGGTTTGCCTGCTCCTGGTGGGTACCGTTTCAGGCGTGGAAACCCTCGCATCCCTCGAGCATGCAGCCAGTTTCATGACCCGCCTCGCGCCGCTGATTCTGGTGGCCTTCGTCACGAGCATCCTCGCCCACGACCTCAGGCTGGCCAAGAGCCGGATCCGCACGCTCTCGGAAACCGATGAACTCACCGGCCTGCTCAACATGCGGGCGTTTTCGCGGATTCATCGGCGGGAGCATGAAAAGGCCGCGCGGCACGGCCGCACCTACGCGATCCTCTTGATCGACATGGACAACCTCAAGAAAATCAACGACGCGCACGGCCATGATGCCGGCAACCGCGCGATCATCGTCGTGGCGAACGTGATTGCCCGCCTGATCCGGGTCACGGATGCCGCTGCCCGTTACGGCGGCGACGAGTTTATCGTGCTGCTTTCCGAGATCAGTCCGGAGTCCGCGACCCGGATCGGTCAGCGCATTCGAAACAGCGTTCAGAAAACGTCCCTTGACGTCGAGGGGCACATGGTTCGGACCACGATCAGTGTCGGTGTCGCCACGTATCCGGCGGACAGCCCGGATCTGCGCGAGCTGGTCAAGCACGCGGACACGAACATGTACCAGAACAAGGAGCTGCAGAGGCCGCCCACCGCAGAATCCGGCCCGGTGGCCTATCGGCGGAAAGGCGCCGATGACTGACCGGCGCCTCAGCCGCCGGGGGTGGGCGGCCGTACCTCCGGGCCTGCTTTGCGCAGGCCTCGCCGCGCTGCTGATGGCGATGGCGAGCGCCGCGGCCGCGCAACAGACCGGCGAGGACTTTGATTTGCTGCACGTGAACGAGGACTACCGCCAGCCCGTGGAAATTCTTGCCGCCAGTACCGGCACCCCCGAAGTGCACTACACCCTGCTCGGGCGCACGGGCATTTTCGCCGTCGATCTGGATCCCCTGCCCCATGGCGTACAACGGCTCACCCTCGACCTTCGCGGGCTTACGCGGCTGGAATCGGTAAGCCTTACCGAACCCGACGGTGAGTTTGTCGAGCTTCATGCCCTGCGGGTCGAAGCCCGGCCCGGCGTGGACGTGACTCCCAAGGGCGACGGCTACCGGGTGGCATTCTCCGACGAGGGCCTTGCGCTGCTGGCGGACGGCGGACGGCTGCAGGTCGTGGACGCATGGCGATGAGGCCCAACGCGCGCCTCGTCGGGCTTTTGATTGTTGCCTCGTTGCTGACGACGCCTGCCCTGGGTGAGTCGCCCACCCGTGAACTGGCCCTGGAATTGCTGGCCACATACGACGAGGCGTATGCCACCGGCGACCTGGATGACCTCAACCGGCTCGTTGAGGAAGATGCGCGGTTTTCCACGACCCTCTGGTATGAAGGTGAGATGGAACAGGTGATCGTCAACCGCAAGCGCTACTTCAAGGCGGCGCAGGCAATCTGGCGCTCGACGCGCCCGAACCGGCCCAGTCGGGAGATCGTCGACGTGAATATCTCGCCGGATGGCAAGGAGATCACCGTGGTGTCCGAGCTGGCCATCGAGCGGGACATGGATGGCCGCAAGGTCTCCCAGAGCAATCGTGACGTTTTCCTGTTCGTTTCCGACGGCAAGCGCTTCCGGCTTCGGCGGCACGAGTCGGAAACGCGGTTCTGACGATGGATGGCCGGCACTTCAGGGCCCTGGAATCCATGTATCTCCAGGCGCCGGTGAATCGATTCTATCGGCCCACCGTGGAAATCTCGGAAGGCGCATGTCGAATCACCGTGGAAGTCCGGGAAGCGTTTTTCCATGCGGCGGGCGCCGTCCATGGTTCGGTGCTGTTCAAGCTTCTCGACGATTCGGCCTTTTTTGCCGCCAATTCCCTTGATTCCGAACACTTCGTGTTGACAGACGGCTTTTCCAGCTGGTTCCTCAGGCCGGTGGCCGGCGGCACGATGACCGCCCACGGCCGGGTTGCCCACGCCGGACGGTCCCGCTTCCTGGCGGATTCCGTCGTGACCGATGCCGAGGGCCGCGAACTTGCCCGGGGTTCGGGCAGCTTTGCCCGCGGCCGCGTCTCGCTGGCCCCCGACGTCGGCTACCATCGTAAGAAGAGTTCCTGATCTCACCGACGCGCACCGAACACCGTACTCATGACCTTGCCCACTGACTCCGGCGCCGACGCGAGCGCTCTGGCCCGGGATGCGAGCCAGGCGCTGGATGCCGGCGAGACCGTTCGGGCGGAGGCGCTTTTCAGCCAGGCCCTGGCTCTGCGACCGGATGTCGAGGCGTGGCGCCTCGGCCGGGCGACCGCGCGCGCGTTCCTGGCCCGGTACGAGGAGGCTCTGGCCGACGTGGAGACCGCGCTGGCCAACGACCCTGGCAGCCTCAGGCTTCGCCTGGAGCGGGGCCATGCGCTGCGGGCCGCTGGCCGATCGTCCGAAAGTGAGGCGGTCTACCGGGCCGTGCTGGACGAGCACGCGGACCAGGTTGAGGCCCTCGCAAATCTGGGCATGCTGCTTCGGCAGGAGGCGCGGCACGCGGAGGCCGTGCAGGCCCTGGAGAGGGCCGCGGCGCTTCGGCCCGCGGACAACGAGGTTCTGACAGCACTGGGCATCACCCGGCTCCACGCTGGCGATCCGGCGGGCGCGACCCGCGACCTGGACCAGGCCATGGCGGCCAATCCCTGGAACCGGAACACGCTGGCCCATCGCTATTCCGCAGCGTGTGCCATGGGGGACTTCGCGGCGGCCTCCCGTCTGCTGCCCATGGAAGGCACGGTGGCGGTCTATGATGACCTGTTGTCAGCTGCCGAAGCCCAGGGGCTGCTGCAGGTGGTCGAGAACCATCCCAGTCTCGTATGGGAGCGAACCGGCAATACGACGCGCGGTGGCGCGCATACCGGCAATCTTCTCGACGAGCCCCATCCGCGGGTCGCCGCGCTCGCCGCAAGGCTGGACGCGGTCCTCGGCCAATATCTGGCCGCCCTTCGCAAGGACCCTGGACACCCCTACCTGGCCTGGCGGCCGGACCGCTGGCGCCTGGAGATCTGGAGCGTGGTCCTCAAGAGCGGCGGCTATCAGGAGCCGCACATTCACCCGGACGGCTGGGTCAGCGGGGTCTGTTATCTCGCCGTTCCCGAGGAGATCGACACCGCCCGGGACGCAGCGGGCTGGCTGGAAATCGGCCGTCCGCCGGTGGCCCACCGGCCTGCGTCCGGGCTGCCTGTCCGGACCGTCCAGCCCCGCCCGGGCCGGCTGGTACTGTTCCCGTCATCCGCCTGGCACCGTACCCTGCCGTTTCACTCGGACCGCCAACGGGTTTGCGTCGCCTTCGACATGCGGCCCATGGCCTGAAGCCGGGGTCAGAAGAACGCGGGAACCACCATGGGTGCCACGACCAGAGGCAGGAAGAACAGGGCCAGCCCCTTGGTAGCCTCCTCCAGAATGACCGGTTCGACGGTGTCCGATACCACCGGCACGATGAACTTGCCGCCGGGGAACCGGTGCGTGTCGGCACCGGGAATCGTGCTCCGGGTGTAGACCACATTGGTGCGAGCGGCGAGGAAGTAGCGATGGCCCGGCTGTACGTCGATCGTGATCGACTCCACCGAGATGTTCTCGCGTCGGATGCGGACCGTATCGGGAACGATCTGGAGAGAGCGCGGCGCTGAATCGATCGGCCATACCCGGATCGTGTGCTCACCGGCCGGGAGACGGAACGACCGCCGGGTATGGGGCACGTGCTCGCCGTCGATCTCGTAGATATAGGCTCGTTCCATCCCGGCACTCGGGAAATTCAGAAAGGTGTTCGTCACCACGCCGGAGGGATTTTCCGGGTCCAGGCCCTGGTTGACGATGTACTGGACCTTCGTGGCGCATCCGGCGAGCATGGCCAGCAGCAGAGCGAGCGCGGATCGGCTGCAGAGTCTCGACGTCATCCGGTTCGGCCTCCCTGTTTTCACGGCTGCTGCCTCGCCGCAACGCATCCGGCTGGTCCACGGCGTGGCGCACGGGCATTATCTTCACCGTGAGCTCGCCTGCGCGCAATGTACTGGGTGAACCGCTGGGATTGTGCTGCAGCGACCCCTTGACCGGTTTCTATCGGACCGGGCGCTGTGAAACCGGGCCCGCCGACCGTGGCGCGCACGTGGTCTGCGCCCAGGTTACCGCCGCATTTCTCGAGTTCACCCGGGCCCGGGGCAACGATCTGTCCGCGGCCGTACCGCAAGCCGGATTCCCGGGACTGAGGCCCGGCGACCGCTGGTGTCTGTGCGCGGCCCGGTGGGCCGAGGCGGCTGCGGAGGGAGTCGCGCCCCCGGTGATTCTGGGCGCCACCCATGAGCGCGCCCTGGAGATCATCGATCTGGCGACCCTGAAGAAGCATGCCCTGGATCTGGTCTGACGCCGGGAGTCGTGGCAACCCGGACGGCATCTGTCCGCCACCGGCGCCCGGCAGGGCTCAGCCGGCCTGCAGACGACGCGCGAACAGTCCGCCTGCCATCAGCGGTAGCATCAGCGAGCCGATCAGGTTGGGCGTCAGCAGGCTCAGCTGGAACAGCCATTCCCTGACCTCGAGGTTCGGCCGGACCGTGGCGACGGCATCGGCAAAGTTGAAGGTGAGGCAGCCCAGACAGGTGAAGGCCGCAATCAACGTGCCCTTGAGCACGTGTTCGGGACGCCAGCCCAGAAAAACGATGGCCACGGGTATGGCCGCAGCGATCCAGGCGGGAACGAAGGTTGCGAACCCCAGAATCAACTGCCCCGCCCACGGATTCTCCCGCACCCAGGGCACAGCGAATCCGGGGGCTGAAATAGCGGCAGCGTGGCCGACCAGCCACGCTGCCAGCTCCCAGTACATCCACCCGAGCCCTACCGCAAGCAATGCGTACTGGAGCCGCATCGGCTGTTTCGGTGTCTTCACGCTGGTTCCGGACCCCTTGTTCTCTTGCCTCGCGGCTTCTCCAGGCCGCGATGCCGGAACATCGGGCAGCCACCCTGTCTCGGCCCGGACGCCGTTTCGGCTCCGACCGGGTCGTGGCCCGCATGTTTACCACAATCGGGCGGGTTTTCGGGAGTCGTTGCCGCCATGGGAGCCCAAATCGGCGATCCGCGCAAGCGCAAGGTCCTGGTGATGAGCTCCCCGGCGGCCGGGGTCGGAGTCGATGGTTGTCGCACAGGCTGGGTCTGGGTCCGCGCGACCAGAGCCCATTTCACTACCGGCATCGCCGCATCCCTGGAGGAGATCGTCGCCCGCTTTCCCGGCGAGCGCGTGCTGGTCGACATTCCGATCGGTCTGCCATCCGATACGCGCCCGCGGGGCTGCGAGGCCCCCGCACGCCGGTTCATCGGCCCGCGCCGGGCCAGCGTGTTTACACCACCCGGCCGGGCCGCGATTGCGGCCCCGGATTACGCCTCTGCGAACCTGGCAAACCGGAAGCAGACCGGCAGGGGTCTTTCGAAACAGGCCTGGAACCTGGTTCCGAAGATCCGCGAGGCGGACCGGCTCCTCCGCGCTGATCCCGAGCTGACAACCCGGGTCCACGAAAGCCACCCGGAGGTATGCTTCCGTGGCCTTTCGAAAGCCCCCCTGGCCCACTACAAGAAAACCCGGGAAGGACGGTCCGAGCGCCTCGCGGTGCTCGGCAACCTGCGTCCCGGGCTGGAGTTGCGGCTTGCCGATTTCCTGACGGCACGGCATCCGGGCAGCGCTGCCGATGATTTTCTCGATGCGTTCGTTCTTGCGCTCACCGCCGCGCTGCCCCTCGGCCGCCTGGCAACCTTTCCGAGTCCACCTGAACGCGACGCCTTCGGCCTGCCCATGCAGATAGTGTTGCCGCAGCCCGCTAGAATTGACCCGTCGCTAAAGGGCAGCCTGGGGACACTGGAATGAAGCTGGGTATTCTGGGCAGTGGCATTGTCGGACGAACACTTGGCGCGGGTTTCGCGAGCCGAGGACACCCCGTGCGTCTCGGCACCCGGTTTCCGGCCCGCCCGGAACTGCGTCACTGGGTGCATTCCCAGGCCGGTGACGCCCGGGTCGTTTCTTTCGCCGAGGCGGCTCGTTTCGGCGACGCGGTAGTCCTCGCCACGGACTGGAAAGGCACGGAACACGCGCTGGAACTGGCCCGGCCCGCACATCTGGCGGGAAAGGTCGTTATCGATGCAACCAATCCGCTGGATTTCTCCAGCGGCATGCCGCCGAGGCTGGATATCGGCCATTCGGACTCCGGCGGCGAGCAGGTCCAGCGATGGCTTCCGGGGGCCAGGGTCGTCAAGGCGTTCAATACTGTCATCGCCAGGCACATGGTCGGGCCAAAATGCCCTGGGGCTGCGCCGGCCATGTGGATCGCCGGCAACGACGACGAGGCCAAGAATGAGGTGGCAGGCCTCCTGGAGGAACTTGGCTGGCAGACTCTCGATGCCGGGGCTCTCTCGCAAGCACGTCTTCTTGAACCCCTCGCGCTGCTGGTCCTTTGTCGTGTCGTTCAGACCGGGCGGGATGATTTCCTCGTCCAGCCCCTCGAGATCCCAGCAACCGGAAAAGAGTGACATTTCTCGCTGCTTCGCCGTCTCCGGGCGAGTCCAACTGGCTTCGAAACTGCGAGCGCGGCAAACTGCCTTTCTGATTTCCGGAGAGAGATCCATGTCGAAACCGACCCTTTCGGCCGTAAGACACCTCCTGTGCATCGCAATAGCCGGCCTGTTGGCGGTCAGCGCGCACGCCTCCGAAGAGCGAACGCGGGCGGCCATCGACGCGGCTACCGGCTGGCTGGCACTCGTGGAAGCCGGCAAGGCAGAGGAATCCTATGCTGCGGCGGGTGCGGACTTCCGGTCCACCGTGTCCGCCGGGGACTGGGCGCGGGTGGTCGAGAGCCGGCGCGAGGAACTCGGGGCGGTGCGCGTTCGCAAGGCCACCAAGGTCAACTACTTCCCCGGTCCGGAGGGTGCGGCATCCGGTGACTGGGTCATGATCCGCTTCGTCACCGGGTTCGAGCACCGGGACCAGGTCAGCGAAACCGTCACGGTGATCGGCTATCCTGACGCATGGCGCATTTCGGGTTACTACATTCGCTAGATCTGACCAGAGGGAAGGCGGTTTCGGCCCGTGCTGCGGCTTCCGGCCCGCACCAGGCGTCCCGTCCGCGCCCCCTCTTCTCCACCGGGGCCGTCTACCACCGGACTCCGTTCGACACGCTCATTGAGGGTCGGGCGGCGATTGTATCGGCCTGGGCCCAGGCCTTAGAGAACCAGGTGGAGGCAAAGATGACATCGACGCCGTTGGCTGCCGTGTCCTCGCGGGGAATTGCCCACGAGGCCACGACGTTCCGGCGCCCGGCCAAGGGCGATCGCGTGCACATGAACGGCGCGCTGGTCGACGAGTTTGGCGATTCAGGTGATTGCTGTGTTTTCCGGGAATGGCGGCACACCACGGACCCGTCCTGCGCCGGCGTAGAGGCCAGGGCCAGGTGAGTGACGAGACCTTCAGCGGCGGCTGTCTCTGCGGGCAGGTGCGTTTCACCGTGCAGTCCCCGACCCTGTGGTGCGCCCATTGCCACTGCAGTCTTTGCCGCAAGGCTCACGGCGCTGCCTGGGTTACCTGGGTAGGCGCGGCCGATTCGCGGGCGGTGATCGACGCCGCCGCCGGTGCCCTGAGCTGGTATGCCTCCACGCCGGAAGCTGAGCGGGGGTTTTGCCGCCACTGCGGCAGCACGATATTTTTCCGGAGCTCTCGCTGGCCGGGTGAGCTGCACATCACACACGCCAGCTTTGACGCGGCCATTGACCGCGATCCCTCGGCGCATGTCTGGTGGGACCAGCATGTAGATTGGGCCGAGCCCGGCGACAGTCTGCCGCGGAAGCCATCCTGAAGGCTGCCGACGGTTGCCTCGGCAATCCGCTTCGCAGCGGTCTACAGTTCGGGAATGGCCAACCACACAAGCAACGAACAGGGCGTGACGCTGCCCTGCGCCGAATGTAAAGCGGGCAACCGAATACCGTGGGACCGGCTGCACCAGGCACCGAAATGCGGCCGCTGCAAGGCGTTCCTGCCGGGCATCGACCGGCCGGTCGTTCTCCCCGACGACGCCACGTTCGCGGCTGCGACGGGCACCGGCTCCCTCCCACTCGTCGTGGATTTCTGGGCCGAGTGGTGTGCACCCTGCCGTATGCTGGCGCCAACTCTCGAATCCCTTGCAGAGGACCTCGAGGGGGCCGTCGTGTTCGCGAAACTGGACACCGAGGCGGTTCCTGGCCCGGGCCGGAGCCTGGGCCTGCGTTCGATTCCCACCCTCGCCCTGTACCGCCGCGGCGAGCTGCTCGGGCAGCAGGCCGGCGCGCATCCCGCGCAGACGATTCGTCAGTGGCTGCGGGCCGCCGGCGGCCTTGACGGATGAATGAGCGGCTGCGGCCGGCCGTTACCGCCGACCTGCCTGCGGTCCTCGATCTGCTCCAGGAGGCCGCGTTGCCTACCAGCGATCTCAGCCCGGCGTCACTGGCCGGATTTCTGGTGGCTCCATGCGGCGAAGACGGGTCCCTTCTCGGGGCCGGCGCTCTGGAGATACATGGTCGCCATGGCCTGCTCCGGTCTGTCGTCGTCACCCCGGACCGTCGGGGCGCCGGGATCGGCGGGGCCCTGACACGGTCTCTTCTTGCCGAGGCCGCGGTGCGGGACCTGGCCAGTGTGTGGCTGCTGACCACGACGGCCGCAGACTACTTCCCGGCATTCGGGTTCCGAAAAAGGGTACGCACGGAGGCCCCGCCGGCGATAGCCGGCAGCCCGGAATTCGCGAATCTGTGTCCGGCCAACGCCGTTTGCCTTGCCCTGGAGTTCAGCGATGCGCGAGGCTGAGCGGCGGCCGGGCTTTCAGCCTGGAAACAACATCGCGGTCAAGGTGCCGACGCACGAGTTTTCAGCACTTGCCGCCTTCTACCGGGACGTGCTCGGCTTCGAGCCTGTCGATGTCAAGGGACCGGGCACGGCGTTTCGGTTCGGGGACAAGACCTTGTGGATTGATCCGGTCGCGCACCTGAGTCAGGCAGAGATCTGGCTGGAGGTATGCTGCGACGATCCGGACCAGGCGGCACGCTGGCTGGACCAGGCGGGTGTTTGCCGCTGCGACGAGATCGAGTCTCTGCCCGACGCGCTGCGGGGCTTCTGGATCATGGCGCCGGGGAACCTCGTCCACCTCGTGTGCCCCGCATGACCGGTACGGTCTCCCTACCGGACCGTACGGTATCCTCTGCGGTCCGTGACACCCGGGGCGGCGGAGAAATGCCCGAGGTCAGCAAACATGATCGACAAGCCCCTGCAGTTCCTCATCTGGACGCTCGTCGTCGTCGTCGCAATCTGGCTTATCCCGCGGCGGCGCTGGCGGCGTCACGCGCTGCCGCTCCCGCTGCGGATGATTGCCTGGGCCGCTATCTTGATTGTCCTGCTCGTCAGTCTGCTCGGCATGCTAGACGCCACGCGCTTCGCCCGGGTCAATATCTGTGTCGATCTGATTGACGGTCACGAATGGTGTAACCATGAACCCGAGCACTGACATGGCCGACCTCACCCTCGTCATGGGCAATCGCAATTATTCCTCATGGTCCCTGCGGCCGTGGTTGCTGATGCGGCATGCGGGGCTGGAGTTCCGCGAGGTTCGCATTGCCCTGGATCAGCCGGACACGCGTCAGAAAATTCTCGAATACTCACCGTCCGGACGCGTACCGGTGCTTATTCACGGGACGCTGAAAGTCTGGGATTCGCTGGCTATCTGCGAGTACGTCAGCGAGGCTCTCTGGGGTGGCCGGGGCTGGCCGCGCGATTCACGGGTCCGCGCCGAAGCCCGTTCGGCCGCTTGCGAGATGCATGCCGGTTTCGCGGCGCTACGGCAGGAGCTGCCGATGAACTGCAGAGCCAGGGACCGCCGGGTAACCCTGTCCGCAGAGGGACAGGCGGACGTGGATCGCATGTGTGAGATCCTCGAGTCGTCTAGGCGCCGCTTCGGGCACGATGGACGCTGGCTGTTCGGAGACTTCGGTGTGGCCGACGCGATGTTCGCTCCCGTGGCCCTGCGGTTTCTGACCTATGGCGTGGACACGCCGCCGGAGACCCGGGACTGGTGCAGCCGGATCCTTCGGCATCCGGCCATGACCGAATGGATCGGCTCCGCCACGGCGGAAGCAGAAGTTCTGGAACGTGAGGAGCGCGGGCGCGGCTGACCCCGTGGCCGCTTTGCTCCGGGGAGATAGGCGATGCGGTACGACGTCGGGTTTTTTTCGGTGCTGGTTCTCATTGCCCAGATCTGGGCCGCTGTAAACATTCTACAGAGTGATGCCACTACCGGAGCGAAAGTGGGCTGGATCGCGCTGGTGTTGCTCGTGCCGCTGGTTGGCTTCGTGATCTGGCTTCTTGCCGGGCCCCGGGGCCGATGAAACTCATTGAGGTGGTGGCCGATGAAGGCCACACCGGTACCGTCCTCGGTATCGCCGAGCAGCAGGGAGCAGTGGACTGCTGGGTGGGTGCCTCCCAGGAGGAAGGGCGCGTGTCGGTGCGCATCGTCACGGACTCGGATTCCACCCAGCCGGTCATCGACGCGCTGCATACGGTCATTGCGGCCTCCTCCCATGCGCGGCTGGTCATCATCAACGTGGAGGCTTCGCTGCCGAGGCCGGAGGTGACCGAACGCGACGAGGAGGACGAGGGCCAGCGCGAAGCGAAGAAAACGGCGGCTTCCCGGGAGGAGCTATACAACAGCATCGAAAAGAACGCCCACCTGGACGCCAACTTTCTCCAGCTCGTGTTTCTGTCCACCGTCGTGGCGGCGGTCGGCCTGCTGGAGGACAACGTGGCCGTTGTCATCGGCGCCATGGTCATTGCACCCCTGCTCGGACCCAGCCTGGCGCAGGCGCTGGGCGTGGCTCTCGGAGACCGGGACCTGGCCTGGCGGGCACTCGTCACCAACCTCGGTGGGATCGCTTTCGCCGTTGCCCTGAGCGCGGCCATCGGTTTTCTTCTTCGCGGTGACCTGGTCAGCGAGGAGCTTCTGCAGCGAACGGAGGTCGGCCTTGACTCGGTGACGCTGGCCCTGGCGTCCGGGGCGGCGGCCGTGCTGTCGATCAGCACGGGGCTCCCCAGCGTTCTCGTCGGCGTCATGGTAGCCGTCGCCCTTCTGCCCCCCGCTGCCACCATGGGGATCATGCTGGGTCACGGCAATCTGGATCTCGCGGCGGGTGCGGCGCTGCTGCTCGCGGTCAACGTGGTCTGCGTCAACGTCGCCGGGGTGGCGGTGTTTGCCCTGAAGGGCGTGCGACCGCGGACCTGGCTGGAACAAAAGAAAGCGCGGCAGTCGGTCACCCTGAACCTTGTTGTCTGGGGAGGTTCGTTGCTCGCCCTGATCGGTCTGATCGTTCTGAGACAGGCCCAATGAGAGCTGTTCATTGAGGCGGTGTCCATGAACGAATGGCTGGCGATCGCCCGCCGCCCCGATATCGTCTACCGATCACTGCGGGTCGCCCTCGTCGTGGGAACCGTTCTGGTGCTGATCAACCATGGTGACCGGATTGCCACCGGCGTTGCCTCCGGCGCCGACTGGTTGAAGATAGGCCTGACCTACCTGGTGCCCTACGCTGTCTCGACATGGGCCGCCGTGAGCACGATTCGCGCGGCCGGGAAGAGCTGAGCCATGCAGCGCATACGTGATCGGATTCGTGCTATCGCAGACTTCCCCGAGGCCGGCGTCGTGTTTCGCGACATTTCCCCGCTGCTGCGGGATCCCGTCGCGCTTCGACTGGCGGTGCACCAGCTGCTGCATCCGTTTCTCGGCCGGAGGATCACCGCAGTGGCGGGCATGGAAGCCCGCGGCTTTATATTCGGTTCGCTAGTGGCCTGGGAGCTGTCGGTCGCGTTCGTGCCGCTGCGCAAGCCGGGCAAACTGCCGCCCGCAACGGACCGGGCCGACTATCGGCTGGAGTACGGATTCGCATCACTGGAGATGCACCTGGATGCACTGGATGCCGATGACCGGGTGCTGATCGTCGACGACGTGCTGGCGACCGGCGGGACCGCGTCGGCGAGCTGCGAACTCGTGGAACGCCGCAGTGCCGAGGTGGCGGGCCTGAGTTTTCTGATCGAGCTGTCGGGACTGGGCGGCCGCGCCGTCCTGAACGGGCGGAAGATCCACTCGGTCCTGATCTACGACTGAGATCGCGTCAGACGGTGCCCGTGTACACGTGCTCCCGAATCCAGCGCGTGGCGAGCCACTTCCGGCCCTGCTCCACCGGCAATCCGGCGTGCAGGCTGGCCGGATCCAGCTCGCCGTCGGGATGCACGTTGAAAAACAGCACGCCCATGCCCGGCGTCGGGTCGATGGTGAGGCCGGTTTCGGGAAAACGGGTCTGGCCACCGGCGGCTACGCCGGAGAGATAGATCATGAACGTGGCCAGGCGTTGGCCGCCCCGCGACAGGGGAATGTCTCGCCCGGCCACCTGGGGGTCGAAATAGTCGTAGTGCGGCCGATACTCGTCCCCGGCTCCGTAGTGGAGCACCGCGATGGGTTCGCCGTTTTCGGCCGGCAGGTGCGTCAGATCGGCGATTCGCCGTTCGATGCTGGCCACCACCACATCCTTGAGGCCGGAGGTCAGGCGCGTGACGCCGCTTCGCCGGCCACCCGCGGCCGCATTCTCGCCCGACCCGCGCTGAATGACCTGTGAGGGTCTGAGCAGCGGCGCCGCCAGGCGAATCAGATGCGAGCGCTCCCAGAGGCTCAGCATGTCGTGAATGCAGAAAACCCGCGGTCGCCAGCTCCTGGTCTCGATCGATGGACCCGGCAGCGGCCGGTCGAGGTCATTGTCCGGCGCGGAGAGCCGGTCCAGGTCCGGCGGGGACGCCGGTGCCCCGCAGTCCAGGTCAGCCGCGGCGGATGTTGCTTCCGGACAGCCACGGCGGGCGGATTCCTCATAGCACCATCGGGCAGCGCAGGCATCGGCGGGCAACGTGTGGCCCCGCTCGAGCCGCTGCCCGAGGGCCAGCAGCCCGGCCGGGTCGCCGGACCGTGCCGCAATGACGGTCAGCGCCGTTGCGGCGGCCGGGTCTCGAGGTCCGCCCAGACCGAGCTCCATGCAGTAGGCGAGGTGCAGCTGGGCCTGGGGGTGGTCAACGGCTGCCGAGAAATCCTGACGGGCGGCTGACAGGTCCGCAGCCGTCCCGACACCCGCGGCGCGCATCTCTCCACGCCGGTACACCGCCTCTTGAAAACCCTGGCGCGCCGCCTCGTCGAAACACGCATACGCCGCGGCCGGGTCGCCGCCCTGTCCGCGCAGGGCAAGGTAACCAAGTGCGGAATATGATGGTGCGTGGCCCTGCTCCGCGGCCCGTTCGAATTGGACACGCGCCGCAGCCGGGTCCGGCTCGCCGCCGTCGCCGTTGAGCAGCCACACGCCCAGGTTGTAGCAGGCCCCCGGGCGGCCCGCCTCGGCGTCCCTGCGCAGCGTGTCGATGTTTGGGGGTGTCTGATTCATCGCGTCGGCCTTCCAGGGTCAGCATACACCAGGCCGGTCACCTACAATCGATCCGGATCCAAGGAGAACCGCTCATGCCGACCCTGGTCGCTCAGCCCGCCATCGTGGAGGCGGTGGGTACGCCGCCGAAGCAGATTGCCGAGTTTGCCGGGCGGGTGCGCACCGGCCACGAGTCCGTCAGCGTGGCCAGAATGCGCTCTCCCGAAGGCTGGTCCGAACCGGGGCAGCGGCCCGAGTTCGAGGAAATCACGGTGGTCACAAAGGGCATGCTCCGGGTTGAGCACAGCGACGGTGTGATGGACGTCCATGCCGGTCAGGCCGTCGTCACGGCCGCCGGGGAGTGGGTGCGTTACTCGACGCCCGGGGCGGGCGGCGCGGAGTACGTTGCGGTCTGCGTCCCCGCCTTCTCTCCCGGGACCGTGCACCGGGATTCGGAAACGTGAGAGCGAAATGCGCGTCGGTCTGATTGCCGATACCCATGGCTTGCTCCGGGCGGAAGCCGTGAACGCGCTGGCGGGATCCGACTGCATACTGCATGCGGGAGACGTCGGGAAACCCGAGATTATCGAGGGCCTGACGCGGATCGCCCCCGTGCATGCCGTCCGCGGCAACGTGGATCGTGCCGGGACCGTCAGTGAACTCCCGGAGCGTCTCGAACTGGACCTGGCCGGCTGGCGGATCCTGATCGTCCATGAACGACCCGCGGCGGGTCGCGCGCCCGGTGCCGATGTGGTCGTCTTCGGGCACTCCCATCTGCCGCTTGTGGAGCGCGCCCGTGACAAGCTGTGGGTCAACCCGGGCAGTGCCGGGCCGAGACGATTCCGCCTGCCGGTCTCGGTCGGCCGGCTGGAACTGGCGGGCCGTCGGCCCGAGGCCCGTCTCGAGACGCTCGCCGTTTCGCCATCCCGGCGCCGGGACGGCCCCCGTGGCTGAACGATTGAACCTCGGGTCGGGTGCGCCGTGGGAGGCGCGGGCCGGCTACTGCCGTGTCGTAAGACGGGGCCCGCAGGTGTGGGTGTCCGGCACGGTGGCCCTGACCCCGGACGGCGACCCTGTGACCGGTGCCGACGCCTATGGTCAGGCCCGCCGCTGTCTGGAAATCATCGATGCGGCTCTACAGCGTGCCGGAGCGCGCCTTCAGGATGTCGTCCGCACCCGGATGTATGTCACCGAGATCACTGACTGGGAAGCCGTGGCCAGGGCGCATGGAGAGGTGTTCGGCGAAATCCGGCCGGCTACGACGCTGATCGCCGTCAAGGCCCTGATTTCTCCGGAGTTCAACGTTGAAATCGAAGCCGAGGCGTGGGTGGAGACCGCCGGAAACGACTCCTAGATAGGCGCCGGAGAATCCTGCGCCGTCCTCAAGGCGAAATGCTCTCGGGCCTGCGCGGTACAGGGCCGGATGTGAGCCGCTTTCGGCTGGCGCGCGCTGGCCGCCAGACTGGTGAGGCATGGCTGAAATTTGCAGCGAGGCAGACGCATGATTGTGACGACGACACCCGACATCCAGGGCCGCAACATCACCGCCTACCGGGGCGTGGTCAACGGTGAGGCCATCCTCGGCGCGAATGTCCTCAAGGACATGTTCGCCGGTATCCGTGACATCGTCGGTGGACGCTCCGGCGCATACGAGCGAGAGCTGCGCCGCGCGCGGGGACTGGCGCTGGAGGAACTCGAGCACGAAGCCCGCAAGCTGGGGGCCGATGCCGTCGTGGGCGTGGACATCGATTATGAGGTCCTGGGCCAGGGAGGCAGCATGATGATGGTGAGTGCCAGCGGCACGGCTGTGAGTCTCGGATGAGGTCGCGTCTCGGATTGCCCGAGCCCGAGATCGCGGGACCCGGCGAGGAATCCGTGTGGGCTTATCCGAGGCCTCCGGAACTTGCGCCGGACAAGCGCCATGTCGAAGTCCGGTTCGGAGGAGAAATCATCGCGTCCAGCACCCGGACCGTCCGGCACCTCGAGACGGCCAGCCCGCCGACGTTCTACATTCCGCCCGAGGACGTGAGTGGCGAATTTCTCGAACCGGCGGACGGCTCCAGTTTCTGCGAATGGAAGGGCCGTGCCGTCTATTTCGACTTGGTGGCCGGCAAGCGCCGGGCTCGCCAGGCGGCCTGGTCCTATCCGCGTGCCGCATCCCCCTACCAGTCTCTGTCGGGCTGGCTGGCGTTCTACCCGGGCCGGGTCGACGAGTGCTTCGTCAACCGCGAGCTCGTCCGCGCGCAGCCCGGCCCGTTCTACGGCGGCTGGATTACCGATGAGATCCGCGGCCCGGTGAAAGGTCCTCCCGGCACCGAGTGGTGGTAGGAAACGGGATTCCCCCGGACCGTCAGAGCCCCGCCTTGATCATGCCGATGATCTCGTCGATCTGCGCTGATGACAGCTCCCCGACGTGGGTTTTCAGGACCGTTCCCTTCTGATCCACGACCAGGATCGTGGCGGTCTTCTTCTCCAGCCCCCAGGCGTCGCGGACCGTGCCCTCCTCGTCGAGTACGACGCTGCTCCACGGGAATTCCTTTTTGCTGGACTCCGCCCGGCCGCTGACGACGCCGCCGGTCCCGAAGAGGGCGTCGGACTTGTCGATGATCGTGGTCGTCTGATAGGCGTCCTCGGCGAAACTCGCGGCGGTGATCGCCGCGGTCAGCGGCTCGGTGAGTTTGCGTGCCGAAGACCGCCCGGCGAGGTGCTGGACAACCCGCATGCGTCCGGTGAGATCGTTGCTGTTCCATGGCTGATAGGCGATCTCGTCGCCGTCGACCTCGAGCTCTCCGGCTTTCGATACGGTGACCGGCGGCGGGGGCGACCCGACCTCGACGGACAGGGCAAGAACAGGCACCGGCAGGATGATCGAAAGGACCAGCGCGGCGATACTGAAACGTGCGATATGACTCATGGCAATTCCCCCCCTGAACCGGCGGCGAGCCCGATGGCCGGTGCCGGTGAACACTGGCAGTATATGCAGTCATGGCGGATTCTGCCGGTGGCCCGTATGGGTGAAACAATCACGGCCTGGCTGCATTTCGTGGCCATGATGTCGCTTCTGGCCGCGCTGACAGCCGAGCACCTGCTGTTCAAGCCACCCCTGGACCAGCGGGCCGCGCGGCGTTTGATCCGAATCGACCTGATCTACGGCCTGTCGGCGCTCGTCGTCCTGATCACGGGCATTCTGCGGGTTCTGTATTTCGGCATGGGAGCGCCTTTCTACCTGTCGAACCCGGTATTTCATGCGAAGTTCGGCGCTTTTCTCGTGCTGGTTCTTCTCTCGGTCTATCCGACGCTGCAGTTTCTCGGCTGGCGGCGAGCCCTTCGGCTCGGTCAGCCACCCGACGTGCCCATAAGCCGGGCCCGGACCATCGTGTTCGCGATCCGCCTTGAGCTGTCGCTCGTCCTGCTGCTGCCGCTGCTTGCCGTTCTCACGGCAAGAGGCTACGGACTCTAGGGGTGGCCGGCCTGAGCGGGCGTCGATCCGCCACTCGGGATGCCGGCCGGTCGGGCCCGGTTTTCGCCTATGGAACCCTGATGTTTGCGGAGGTGGTCGCCTCGGTGACCGGACTCGCCATTGCGGGGCGGTCCGCGCGTATCGAGGATTTCGCCCGTTTCCGGGTCCGCGGCGCGGTCTACCCGGGCATCCGGCCCAGTGTCGGCGACGGCGTGCAAGGCGTGCTGTATCCGGAGGTGAGTGCCAGGTCGCTGCGGCTGCTGGACCTGTTCGAGGGCGACCTCTACCGGCGGGAGGCACTCCAGGTGATGGCCCGGGACGGCAGCATCGTGACCGCTCATGCCTGGATCGTCCGTCCTTCCCAGATTCGCCGCCTGTCCGATCGGCCCTGGGACCCGGAACTGTTCCGGCGCCGGCACCTGTCCCGCTACCTGGACCGTATCGGCCGTTTCCCCGCCCGTGCCGCCACCCGCAGGCACCTGTGGAGCCCCGGGGTGTGAGCGTTCCGTCGGCGGACGCCGTGTCCACGGACACGGGATGCCCCGAGCCCGGCGTTGCCCATTGGCGGCCCGGCCGCTAGGCTGCGGGTTCCCGGGTACTGGGGAGTCGCGTGGGCAAGCTGCTGATCACCGCAGGCATCCTGCTGCTCGCCCTGGGGCTCGTGCTTCAGGTCTGGCCGGCGGCACTGAGCTGGTTCGGCAGGCTTCCCGGGGATCTTCGGATCGAGCGGGAGAATGGCGTTCTGCTGATTCCGCTGACCTCCATGATCCTGGTCAGCCTCGCGCTGTCCCTGATCCTCAATCTGTTCCTTCGCCGGTAAAGGAGTTCCTCGTGCCACGCTGCGCTCTTGTGTGTTCTGCCGTTCTCGTACTCACGGCTTGCGGAGCGCCGCTGGACGAGCGCGGGCTGACCTCCGAACTGCTGGAGACGGATCGGGCGTTTGCGGCGCGTTCGGTCGAGGCCGGAGCGGCGAATGCGTTCCGGGAATTTCTTGCCGACGAAGCGCTTCAGCTGCCCGACGACCGGCCCCCGGTGGCGGGACGGGATGCCATTGTTGCTGGCCTCGAGGCCGCGGGCGATGGCTGGGTGCTGGACTGGGAGCCCCGCGCCGCGCACCTGGGTGACGGCGGCAGCATGGGCTGGACCTGGGGCGAATGGGTGCTGCGGCCCGTCGAGGCCGAGGATTCCGAGCGCCGCTACGGGAAGTATCTGAACGTATGGCGACGCGGCCGCGATGGCCGCTGGCAGGTGGTCGTCGACATGGGCAACGGCTCGCCGCCTCCAGATCCCGAGGACCCGCCGGCCGAAGCGGAGTCCGACTGAGGTGGTGGACGCGGGAGAAGAAGGTGTCAGTGACGCAGATCTGACCCCCGTCTACGCGGAGTTCGGCGCCGCTCTGCATGATGCCCAGGTCCTTGAGTTCGGGCTGATTCTGCTGATGGCTCTGGCGACCCGCTACGACCAGGTGCACTTCCCCGATGGACCCAGGGAATCCCTGTCCCCGGCGCGGGTCGGGAAGACCCTCGGGCAGCTCTTTTACGCGGTCCGCGAGAAGGAGTACTTCACCAAAGCCGAGAAAAAGATGATCTTCAAGGCCATACGCAAACGCAACGACCTGATCCATGGCTATATGGTCGACAAGGTCCACGAGCTGCTGACCCCGGACGGCCGCCAGTTTCTTCTCGAGGATATCCGCCGTACCCGCAAGGCGCTGCAGGACGCAGACCGCGTCAGCGCGTCGATGATCGATCGTTATCTGCAGGACTACGGCACCTCGCTGGACGAAGTGGAGAACCAGGCATGGACCGCGATGCGCCATGAGATGGGGTCGGACGAGACGGACTAGCTCCGGCGTGCCTCGGGCGGTTGTCTTTCCGGGCGGGTGCCCGTCCCGTCCACCACGCCGTCCACCACGGACCGATATCCGGTCGGAGATATAATCTCGTGTCCCAGGCCCGATCCGGAGAGCCCCGATCATGAACAAGCTCGCGCAGCTTCGCGAACTGACCACCGTTGTGGCGGATACCGGTGACATCGAATCCATCCGCCAGTATCAGCCGGTTGACGCCACCACGAACCCGTCGCTCCTGTACAAGGCAGCCCAGGACCCCCAGTACCGGCATCTCGTGGAGGACGCGGTGGCGGCCGGGGATGGTCGGCTCGAAACGGTTCTGGACCAGCTCGCGGTGAATTTCGGCAAGGAGATCGTCGGCATCGTACCCGGACGGGTTTCCACGGAGGTGGATGCTCGCCTGTCTTTCGACACCCAGGCCACCGTGGCGCGCGCGGAGGCCATCATGGAGCGATACGCGGCGGCCGGCATCGGTCCTGACCGGGTCTTGATCAAGATTGCCTCGACCTGGGAGGGGATCCGCGCCGCCGAACTCCTCGAGCAGCGCGGCATTCACTGCAACCTGACCCTGCTGTTTTCCTTCGCGCAGGCCGTTGCCTGCGCGGACGCGGGCGTCACGCTGATTTCACCCTTCGTGGGCCGCATCCTCGACTGGTACAAGGCCAGCGAAGGCGTGGACGGTTATCCGGCTCCCGAGGACCCGGGCGTGAAATCGGTGACGCGCATTTACCACTACTACAAGCGGCACGGCCACGAGACCGTGGTCATGGGCGCGAGTTTCAGAAACAGCGGCGAGATTCTCGAGCTGGCGGGCTGCGACCTGCTGACAATCTCGCCGGGTCTCATGGCCGAACTCGAAGGGGCCGAAGGCGACGTCCCGCGCAAGCTGTCGGCGGACAGGGCCGCTGCGCTCGGGGAAGATCGGGTGAGTTTCGGTGAGGGAGAGTTCCGGTGGGCGCTCAATGAAGATGCCATGGCCACCGAGAAACTGGCCGAGGGCATACGCAACTTCACGCGGGACACGGAGAAGCTTGAGTCCCTCGTAGCCGATCCGGGATTCCGGGCGCGGGCCGTTGCCGGGGGATGAGTCGAGCGTGACCGCCGTGTCCCTTGCCCGGGCGCTCGCCGCACTGGAGGCCGGAGACCTGGAGACCGCCCGCGGCGCCATCGGGCCCGCCCTGGCAGCCGCGCCGGATGATCCGTCCACCCTCCACGCTGCCGGGCGGCTTGCGCTGGCGCTGCGGCGTCCGGCGGATGCGGTGCAGCTGCTGCAACGGGCTGCGCCGCGTCTCGGCCTGGCGGCCGCCTGGAGCGATCTTGGCCGCGGGCTGAACAATCTGCGCCGCCTCCAGGATGCCGAGGCGGCATTCAGGCGTGCCCTTGAACTCGATCCGGCCGATGCCGGGCTGCATGACCGGCTGGGCCATGTCCTGCGCAGCCGGAATCGGATCGACGAGGCGCTGGAAGCATTCCGCAAGGCCGCTGAACTGGATCCCGGGCGCGTACGCGCGTGGCGCAACCTGGGGGCCACGCTGCTTGCCGCTGACCAGCCGGAGGAAGCCCGCGCGGCTCTGCTGAGGGCACGCGAACTCGATCCCGATGATGTGCGCGTTCGCGAGTTCCTTGCGGCATCCGCGCACGCAGCCGGCGATCTCGCCACCGCAACCGCCGAGTATCGAGCCTTGCTGGGGGAGCATCCGGAGCTGGCCGATGCCTGGGCCAATCTCGGCATGGCCCTGCAGGACGCCGGCGACCTGGACGGGTCCGTCGAGGCCTATCGGGCGGCCGTGGCCCGGCAGCCGGCCGACAGCGTGACCAGAAACCGGCTTGGCGATGCCCTGCTGGCCGCCGGGCGACCCGGCGAGGCCATGGCGTCCGCGGACCGTTGCCTGGAGGCCGATCCGGGCAATCCCGGCGCTATCGCGGCACAAGCGGTCGCGCTCGTGGACCTGGACCGGGAAGCAGAGGCCCGGGATCTGCTGGCAATGAACCGTGTAGTGCGTGCCGTGCCGCTAGCGCCGCCGCCTGGGTATGCCAGCCTTGGCGATTTCAATCGGGATCTCGTCGACTTCGTGGCCGGGCATCCGTCGCGGCGCTACGAGCCCGTTGGACACGCCACTCGCAAGGGCAGCCATACACGCGATCTTCTGGGGGGCGACCCGGGACCCGTCGGCCTGCTGGCCGACGCCATCCGCACGGCGGTAACCGGCTACATCGGGTCCGTTTCCCTTCCGGCCCGGCATCCGTTTCCCGGGCCAGTGCCGGCCGATCATCGCCTGGTGATCTGGGCTGTGATCATGGATCAGTACGGCCATCAGCTGCCGCATATCCATCCGGCCGCCTGGCTTTCCGGCGTGTATTACGCGGAGTTACCCGAGGACGTCGGCGTACAGTCGGGCCACGAGGGCTGGATCGAGTTCGGCCAGCCCCCGGATGAGCTCGTCCACGGAGCAGCCCATCCGGTCCAGCTGTTTCGGCCCGCCGAGGGCACGCTGTTCCTGTTTCCCTCTTATCTATACCATCGGACCGTGCCCTTCTCGACGGGCCGGCGCCGGGTCAGCCTGGCCGTGGACGTGCTGCGGCGGGCCTGAAGCGTGCCGAGGATTCGCAGCCTGCAGCTTCTCGAGGGGGCCCGCCGGGCAGCCGGCCTCACCGTGGTGATCGACGTCTTCCGGGCCTTCAGCGTCGCGCCGCTGGCCATCGCCGCCGGAGCGGTCAGGATTCACCCGGTCGCCACGCCCCGGGACGCGTTGCTGGCCCGGAAGCGGCATCCGGACTGGCTGCTGATCGGTGAACGGGACGGCCAGCCCCTGCCGGGTTTTGATTTCGGCAATTCCCCCGCGGACATCATGGCCGCGGATCTGACCGGGCGGGTTCTCGTACAGCGAACCAGTGCCGGAATACAGGGGTTGCTGGCGGCCGGCGAAAACAGCGACGTGACGGATGTGATCACCGGCAGCTTCGTGAACGCCCGGGCCGTCGTGGACTACGTGCGCTCGGCAGATTCGCCGGTGGTCAGCCTCGTGGCCATGGGATGGAATGCCGCTGAACCCACGCTCGACGACGAGCTGTGCGCCGGCTATCTCGCCGCAGGGATCCGCGACGGCGTGCTGCCCGGTATCGATCCGATCCGCGATCGTCTGCGCAGTGACCCTTGTGGCGCCAAATTCTTCGACGACAGCAGACCGTGGTTCAAGCCCGCCGATTTCGACATCTGCCTGACGCCATCGACGGTCGATAGCGTGCTCGGACTCGGCCCGGCGGGAACCGACGGCCCGGTCCTCAGTCCGGTGGCTGCCTGAGCCGGGAGCGTCCGGCGCGTCTTCAGGTTTTCCCGAGCTCGCCGATCCGGCTCTGCAGCTTGTCCCCTTTTTCGCGCAGTCCCGTCAGCAGCTCGCTGCGCCGGTCGAGCACCGTGTCGTCCTCCATGTCGATCCGCGCTTCTTCCAGCGGCGATGACAACAGTTCCCGCCGGGTCCGGAACAGACCGTCGGCTGCCGTCACGATCTTTGTGAGGACCTCGTAGGCGTAGGCCGAATCGTTCATGAGAGACGACGCCATTTCCGGTGTGATCAGGTGGTCACGAATAAGCTGATCGAGGCGGCCGTTCGCGAGAATGTCGTCCTCTGCCATGGCGTCCTTGACCGCTTCCAGCAGAGCGACAGCCACGTCGGGGTCCTCGGTTTCCCGCGCAGTCTGGATATCCCTGAGCATCTGGCCCAGGTGCGTCCGGAGACGGTCGTACTCGGCGCGCATCGTGTCGTTTTCGGAGTTCATGTAGGTGCCCAGGTTTCGCTCGAGCAGGCGCAGGGCCTTGACGCTCTCGACCAGATCTCTCGCGGCGCCCCGCAGCCGGTAGACGGCATCGGTCTGCTCGGGCGTCATGTTCGAGGTGGCTTTCGACGCGAACTCCACGATCTCGCTGTAGATGCCCTTCATCCGCGTTCGATAAAGTTCGTCCACGTTCGTTTGTTCGTAGGCCCTGGCCTCGCCAACGACCTCGGACATGGGCCGCGTTCCGAGGACTTCGGCCAGGGGGAGCTGCAGGACCCGCGCGATGATTTCGATCGCGTTCAGGCCCAGGTGGCGGATCTCGCTGTCGAGTGCGACCAGCGCGGCGTCGGGAAACTCTCCCACCGCTTCGTTGATGAACATGGCTTGTTCGACGCCGGCTTCGATCGGCGTCTTGTCCGGGATCACCCGCTCCAGGAAGCGCACCATCCACCCCACCAGCGGCATGAACACGACAACGCCGAGGACGTTGAAGATCGTGTGGAACAAAGCGAGCTTCAGGGTGTAGTCGTCCGCGGCAATGCCGAACCAGCCGGCGGAAATGTCGACAAGGGTCTTTATCGGTCCGATGAGCAGGATGGCGATCAGTCCCGTGCCGAAGTTGAAGATCATGTGGGCGCCTGCCAGCCGCCTCCCGGCGGGATTGGCATTGAGCGAGCCGAGCACCGCGGTGATGGTCGTGCCGACGTTTGCGCCGATTGCCAGCGCCAGGCCGTTGTCATAGGTGACCTGGCCGGTGGCCAGAGCGGCGATCGTCAGCATCAGTACTGCATGGGAGGACTGCATGACGACGGTGGCGACGATGCCGATCGAGGCGTAGAGGAGCAGCCCGGGCAGGCCGGCCACCGCATACTGCGAAAGATCGATGCTCTGGCTCAGGCTTTCGAAGCCGTCTTTCATGTTGGCGATGCCCAGAAACAGCAGGGACACGCCGAACAGGATCTGGCCGCCGGCCTTGAGTTTCCGGTCGGACTGGAAAATCAAGAGGATGCCGAAGACCAGCATGGGCAGTGCGAACTTGGCGATGTCCATCTTTACCCCCACCGTTGCCATGAGCCAGGCGCCGGTGGTCGTGCCGATGTTCGATCCGAAAATGATGCCGATGCCCTGAGCCAGGCTGATCAGGCCGGCGCTCAGGAACGTGATGGTCAAGAGGGATACGAGGGAGCTGGACTGCATGAGCGTCGTCGTCACCAGTCCAAAGACCAGGCTGCGTATCGGCCCCTTGGTCGCGACGTCGAGGATCCGCTCCAGAATGCCGCCGGTGAAAGTCTGAAAGCCTTCCTCCAGGGACAGCATCCCGAACATGAAGATCGCCACGCCGGCAGCGACCTGCATGAACTCGGGGCTGATCCAGAAACCCCAGCTGAGGATCAGAATGATGGAGGGAAGGATCACTTTCTTCATCTGGGTTCTCACACGTCGTATCTACCCTCTACAGGGTGGCACCCGCCGGCGATTGCGGCAATCCCGGGTGGCGGGCAGGGTCATGGCCGCTATAGTTGGCAAAGATGCACGGTTATGGCCGCGGGGAGCGTCATGGGGAAGCAGGCAGCGGGACAGGGAGAAAGCGAGCGGATGCCGGATGCCGAATCGGAACACGGTTCCGGTGCGCCAGGGCCTTCGCCGGACCGGCCAGCGGACTGGTATACGAAAAAGGGCAGGCTGAAGCGGACGATCTACGAATCCGAGCTGCGGCGCCTTCAGGTAGAGCTCGTTGTTCTCCAGGAGTGGGTCAAGCACCACAAGAAAAAGGTCGTCATCCTTTTCGAGGGGCGGGATGCCGCCGGCAAGGGCGGATCGATCAAGCGGATCGTGGAACGCCTCAACCCCCGGGTAGCGCGTATCGCCGCCCTGCCCGCGCCCACCGAGCGGGAACGGACCCAGTGGTATTTCCAACGCTACGTGGCGCACTTGCCGGCGGGCGGCGAAATCGTGCTGTTCGACCGCAGCTGGTATAACCGGGCCCTGGTCGAGCGTGTCATGGGGTTCTGCACCCGGGATGAGTTCCTCGAGTTTGCCCGCTCGGTTCCGGAGTTCGAACGCATGCTAGTGCGTTCCGGAACAACTCTCATCAAGTACTGGTTCTCGGTCAGTGACGACGAGCAGGAGCGCCGTTTCCAGGCCAGGATTCACAATCCGGAAAAACGCTGGAAGCTGTCGCCCATGGATCTCGAGTCACGGCGACTGTTCAGGGAATACTCCCGCGCCAAGGACGAGATGTTCAAATTCTCCGACATCAAGCAGGCGCCCTGGTGGGTCATTCCGGCGGACGACAAGCGCCGCGCCAGGCTCAACTGCATCTCCCATCTCCTGGACAGCCTGCCCTACGAAGACATCATGCCGGATCCGCCGGTCCTGCCGCCAAAGGAAGACAGCAAGATCTACGTCCGCTCGCCGTTCGAGGACCAGAATTTCGTTCCGCTAAAGTATTAGCCGATCAGCCGGCGGCCAGCTTCTCTGACAATCACTATCCGTTTAGCCGGAGGTATCCATGGCGAACGAAGGCCTGCACGAACGATACGAAGACCTCAGCGACGAGACCAGGGACATGCACCGGGCCATCATCTCGCTGATGGAAGAGCTCGAAGCCGTTGACTGGTACAACCAGCGGGTCGATGCCTGCACGGATCCCGAGCTGAAGAAAGTCCTCGCCCACAACCGGGACGAGGAGAAAGAACACGCGGCGATGACCCTGGAGTGGATACGCCGCCGGGACCCGGTGTTCGACAAGGAGCTCAAGGACGCGCTGTTTACCGATGGCGAAATCGGCCACGGGCACGGCCACGACTGAGACCCGGGGCGATCCGGCCCGGCGCGGCCGCCTGCTTCGGCTGGCGACGACCTGGTCGGTGGCGACCGCCGCGGTCCTGATCGGGGTAAAGACGGCTGCGTCCGTCTATACGGGCTCCGTCAGCATGGTCGCGTCCCTGGTCGACTCCCTGATGGACGCGCTGGCGTCGCTGGTGAATTTTTTCGCCGTACGTTTTGCGCTGGCTCCCCCCGACGAGGAGCATCGTTTCGGTCATGGCAAGGCCGAGGCGCTGGCGGGTGTCGCCCAGGCCGCGTTTATCGCAGGGTCGGCGGCCTTCCTTGCCCTGCAGGCGTTTGATCGCCTGTTGCAGCCCCGGGCGTTGGAGAACGTCGGCGCGGGGCTCGCCGTCATGGCGTTCTCCATCGCCGCCACGCTGCTGCTGCTCGCTGTCCAGCGCCACGTGATCCGACAGACCGGTTCCGTGGCGATCCGCGCGGACTCCCTGCACTACGTTACGGATCTGCTGGCCAACTTCGGTGTCATTGTCGCCTTGCTGGCGGCGAGCGGCGGCTTTCCTCGTGCGGACGGCCTGTTCGCCTTGCTGGTTGCCGCATGGATCCTCTGGAGCGCCTGGCAGATCGGCGTCAGCGCCGTCCAGACGCTGCTGGATCGGGAGCTGCCGGAACAAGACCAGGTCCGGATCCTCGATATCGCGCGGGCCCACCCGGAGGTTGAGGGTGCTCACGACCTTCGCACTCGCCAGGCGGGCGCCGTGCGTTTTATCCAGCTGCACCTGGAACTCCGGCCGGATATGCCTCTGCTGCGGGCTCATGCCATCGCCGACCAGGTGAGCGCCGAGCTGCGCCAGGTGTTTCCGGGCGCCGACGTCATTATCCACCAGGATCCGGCCGGGCTGCCCGAGGCTGATCGGGAGCCCTGGAGACGCGGGGACCAGCCGGCTCCGGCGGAATGATAAAATTGCGGGTCGCTACCGTCTGGCCGGAATCATGACCGAGACCGAACAACGCCGGGAAAACCCCTGGCTCAGCCTGATCGTCAACATCGCCATTCCGGCGGTGATTCTGATGAAATTCAGCACCGAGGACACGCTCGGTCCCGTCGGTGGCCTGGTTGCGGCCCTTGCCTTCCCGCTCACGTGGGGCGTTGTCGACCTGGTTCGCGACCGGCGCTGGAACTTCATCTCTATTCTCGGGGTCATCAGCATCCTGCTGACCGGCGGCATCGGCCTGCTGGAACTGGATCCCCGTTGGGTGGCGGTCAAGGAGGCTGCCGTGCCGGGCATCATCGGGCTCGCGGTCGTGCTGTCCCTGAAGACCCCTTATCCGGTCGTACGCAGCCTGCTGTACAACGACCGCGTGATTCAGGTGGACAAGGTCGAGTCGGCTCTGGATGCCCACGGCAGCCGGGAAGCGTTCGAGGGCTGTCTGGTCACCGCGTCCTGGCTTCTGGCGGCGTCGTTCTTTGTTTCGTCTATTCTCAACTTTGTGCTCGCCAAGGTCATCGTGAAGAGTCCGGCCGGGACCACGGAGTTCAACGAGGAGCTCGGACGCATGACGGCCCTGTCCTACCCGGTGATCGTCATACCGTCCATGGCCGTGATGATGATCGCGCTGTGGTATTTGTTCAAAAGCATCCGCCGGCACACGGATCTGGCGGTGGAAGATATCTTCAAGGGCTGACTATGCAGGGTTTTCTGATTCGATTGCTGATTACCGCCGCGGCCATGTGGCTGGCGGCAAAAATTGTCCCGGGAATGAACTTCGCGGCGCCCACGACCCTGCTGGGCGCGGCGATTCTGCTGGGCCTGATCAACGCCCTGATCCGGCCGCTGGCCATCATCCTGACGCTGCCGCTGACGGTCCTGACGCTCGGCCTGTTTCTGCTCGTGATCAACGCCGCGATGCTGAGCCTGGTAGCGTGGCTGCTCGACGGATTCTCGTTGTCCAGCTTCGGCACGGCGATCATCTCCTCGATCCTGATCAGCTTTTTCAGCTGGCTCGGCTCGGCCTTCATCGGCCCGTCGGGCCGCTATGAACTGATGATGATCCGCAAGGACTAAATCCCACCGGCCGGCCAGCCGCCGCGCGGCTGGCCTCTCGCGGCCCCGGCGGTTTCTCGCTCGCTCCGGCTGGGTCTTCACTCATCAGGTAGCGACGGCTACCTGATTCGCTCCAGGCCGGGCCCGGCGAGCGCCTCGGACGAGGCCGGACCGGGGCCGGACCGGGGCCGATCCCGCGCTTCGACCAAAGATGGGGTGCAGGTTTCGCTGCACCGCAGTATAGTCAGGACTGACCTGCGCCCGACGGAGGCCCTCGATGAACCTCAACCAGGTAACACTGCCGACCCGCGACGTGGTTGAAAGCGTGTCTTTCTACCGGGGCCTGGGCCTGACGCTGATCGTCGATTCCTGTCCCCGGTACGCCCGACTGGAGTGCCCGACCGGCGGCGCGACCATTTCCCTGCACCACACCGAAAGTCTCCCCGGTTCTCCGGGCGCCACCATCTACTTCGAAGTGGACGACGTGGACGGCATCGTGGAGCGGCTGCAGCATATGGGTCTGAGATTCGAGCACCCTCCGGTGGACCAGCCCTGGCTGTGGCGGGAAGCCCGCCTGCGAGATCCGGCCGGCAACGTGATCTGTCTCTATCATGCGGGCGACAACCGACGTCATCCGCCGTGGCGGGTGGGTGATCGCGAGGTAACGCGCGGGCTACGCGAGGCGATGCACGCGCCAAACCGCTAGCCCTTCGGCCGCCATCGGTTCCGGAGTTAGCTGCGTAGCGACACCAGGATTACTCCGAGGACGATGACTCCCGCGCCCGCAAGCTGAGCCGGTGTCAGGGTCTCATTGAGAATCCACCAGCCCAGAAATGTCGCAATGACCGGATTGACGTAGGCGATGGTTCCCAGACGGGCCGGTGTGGTCTGACCGATCAGCCAGACATAGGTCCCGTAGGCCAGGCACGATCCGAACAGCGTGAGATAGGCCAGGGCGCCGAGCCCCGCCGGGGTCCAGGTCCAGCGGGCGGTTTCGCCGGCGGCCAGGCCAGCCACGGTCAGCATCAGACCGCCGGCGAGCATCTGCATGGCGGCAAACATCAGCGGCGAAACCCCGAGATCCTGGTGGCGGGCATAGGCCGTGCCGGCCGCCCAGGCGATGGGGGCGATCACAATGGCGACCTGGCCGAGGAAAATCCCGGTGTCCAATTTCCCTTCCGGCCAGACCATGAGCAGCACACCGGCGAATCCGATAAGCAGGCCCAGCCTGGCCTGACCGGACAGCGGCACACCACGGGGACCGAAGGTTCCCAGCCAGGCCGTCCAGAAGGCGCCGCTGGCGATGATGACGGCGGCCTGGTTGGAGGGCACCCACTGCTCCGCCCAAGTGACGAAGCCGTTGCCTATCACCACGAGCAGCACACCCATCACCGACGCGGCCCGCCAGTCCTTCGCGGCGCGGGGCCACGGCTGACCGCGCAGGAGCGCCGCGGCGCCCAGGATCAGTCCGGCCAGAATGAACCGGACCCCGGCGAGGAGCCCCGGCGGCAGATCGTGCACGGCGATGCGGATCGCCAGGTAGGTGGAACCCCAGACCGTGTAGGCGATAAAAAACGCCGCGGCAATGGCCAGCGGATGCGCGGTGCCGGGTTGTGCGTTCAAGGGATTGTTCCGGGGTTTCTGGAGGGCTGTCGGGAGGCGCGGCATTATGCCACCGACCGGACCTGCGGGCGCGCCCCGGACCGGCTATACCTTGGTCGGCGGCCACTGCTGGCTGGCCTTCGGCGCTGGTGAATCAAGGGAATGACATGGTCGAGGGACCGAGACCCTATCTGCACGATCTTCATGCCTTCCGCGGGGTGGCGATCCTGGCCATCGTCATGGCCCACGCGGCGGGCCTGGTGCTCATCCAAAATGCCCGGGCGGCCGGGGGCACCCAGTTTGCGCCGACGGTCAAGGCGATCAACGAAGTGCTCTGGCATGACAGCACGGTTTTTTTCGCGCTGATATCCGGCCTGCTGTTCTCCGCGGTCCTGGCTCCCAGAGGCTGGAGGGCTTTCTTCCGCGGCAAGGCATGAAACGTGCTGCTTGCCTACGCGGTGATGACGGCGGTGTTTACCTTCGTTACCTACCGCGTCAGCATGCCCGGCGAGACTCAGGCTTCCTGACCCCGTTGCGATCCCGCGGCCCTGCCTGCGGTACTTGCTACCCGCTAGACGCCCCGCCGGCAGCCTGAACCTGAAGGCTATGTGACGCCGGGCGTGCTGCCCAGGGAAAGGGAGCGCTTCGGCGCAGCCGGGCCTGGCCGCACGCATAGAAAGCGGCCGCCGGCCCGAGAGCCGGCGGCCGCGCCGTGAGCCTCATCCAGGCTGGACTACCAGCCGCAGGTCTTGCCCTGGTTCTGTTCCTCGAGCCAGCCCATGAGCGGCGCGAAGTAGTCGATGATTGCCGAAGCGTCCATCTGATCCGTGCCGATCGCCGCCTGGAGAGTTTCCTGCCAGGGCTGGCTGATGCCGGCCTGCATCATGGCCCAGAGCTGCTCGCCGGCGGCCTTGCTGCCGTAGATGGAACAGCCGTAAAGGTCGCCCTCATGGCCGGCGGTGTCGCACAGCGCCTTGTGGAACTGGAACTGCAGGATGTGGGCCAGGAAGTAGCGGGTGTAGGGCGTGTTGCCCGGAACGTGGTACTTCGCCCCCGGGTCGAAGTCGGCCTCGGACCGTTCGACCGGCGCCTCGATCCCCTGGTACTTCGTTCTCAGCTCCCACCACGCCTTGTTGTAATCCTCCGGGCTGATCGAGCCGTCGAATACCCCCCAGCGCCACTGGTCGATGAGCTTGCCGAACGGCAGGAACGCAATCTTGTCCAGGGCCAGCTTC
>JARFQW010000072.1 GCA_029287575.1 Gammaproteobacteria bacterium
CCTGACCTTCACCAACACCGCCGCCTGGACCTACAACCAGCTCGATCGCAACGACACCACACAGCTCGACGGCCTCCCCGCAACGTCCCCGCCCATGACCATCGTCGGGCCGGAACTGGTGTTCGAAAAGTCCGGCCCGGCGCAGATGCGCATCGGCGTACCTGGCACCTACACCCTCGACGTCCACAACGTGGGCGGGGCGACCGCCTGGGCCGTGCAGATCGAGGACCTGCTGCCGAACACCAACCAGGGCGGACAGTGTGAAACGCCGCCGGAGCAGATCTCGGCACAGCTCTATGAGGCCGACGGCACCACGGCCGTGGGCGCGGCCCTGGCGGCAGGCACGGACTTCGAGACAGTTTTCGCCGGCGCGCCCGACTGCCGGCTGACGCTCACCGCGCTGACCCCCGAAGCCGCCATCGGGCCCGACCAGCACCTGATCGTCAGCTACCAGGCGTTCCTCGACGCCGACAGCCAGCAGGAGGCGGCCTTTACCAACGTGGCCGGCGCTACCGGGTGGTATAGCGCCGACCCCGCCGATCCCGATGCCACGGCCAGGCAGGAGACGCAGACCCTGACCAACGGCACCGTCGGAACCCTGGATCACGAGGATGCCCATACCACGGTCGTGTTCTCCGGCCAGCTGAGATTCGAAAAGACGGTGGCCAACGTCACCTCGGGCGCCGATCCGGCCGCAACCGCCGAGCCCGGTGACGTGCTGCGTTACCGGCTCGAGCTCCAGAACGTGGGCGACGTGCCCGTGAACGACTTCCACGTGGTGGACGAGCTGGACCGGCTCAACGCCGTGCCGGCTTTCCAGCCCGGATCCCTGAACCTGGTAACGGTCCCCGCCGGCGCCAGCGTGACCGCCACCAACCCGGCGGGCGGCGCCAACGGTTCCGGGCTGCTCGACGTGGGCGGGTTGAGCCTGGACCTGGGCGAGACCCTGGTCATCGAGTTCGAGGCCCAGCTGGGCCCGGTCCTGGCCAACGGCAGCGACGTCGCCAATCAGTCGCAGCTCGTCAAGGACGGCGTCCCGCTGGCGGACAGCGACGATCCCAACGTCAACGGGCAAGCCGATCCGCTCGTGGCCGGTGACGAGGATCCGACCCGCGTGCGGATCATTTCCGCGCCTGTGTTCGATGTCGACAAGACGTCTACGTACCTGGACGGTGATCCGGCGGTCCTGCTCGCCGGCGAGCGCCTGCGCTACACGATCACCGTCCGCAACGTCGGCAGTGATCACGCCGCCGACGCCAGGCTGATTGACGCGCTGCCGGTGAATACCACCTACGTGGCCGACAGCACCACGCTCAACGGTGTGGTCATCGCCGACGCAGCAGACGGCAGAATGCCGCTGACCGACGGCATCGACCTGTATGCGCCCGCCGATCCCACCCCCGGGGTGCTTCGGGTCGACCTCGCCGGCGCAGCGGACAACGTCGCGACCATCGAGTTCGTCGTTACCGTGAACCCCGAGGTCGTCGACGGGACTGTGATCGCCAACCAGGCCTTCGTGAGCGCCGTGGCCACCGGCGTCGTTGACCAGCCCTCCGACGACCCGCGCACCGACGTTGTCGACGATCCGACCCGCGACGTCGTGGGCAACCTGCCGCTGCTGTTCGCCGAGAAGTCGGCCGAGCTGCAGGCGGACGGTGGCACGCCGGGCATCGTCGATCCGGGCGACGTCCTGCGCTACACCATCGAGGTTCACAACAACGGCAGCGTGCCCGCCACCGCTGCGCAGCTGACCGACACGGCGCCCAACGACACGACCTATGTCGCGGACACCCTGATGCTGAACGGCGAGCCCGTCGGCCGTCCCGACGGCGGCGTGTTCCCGCTGGCCGCCGGTCTCCCCATCAGCAGTGCCGATCTGACACCGCCCCTGCCCGCCGCGGGCGAAGGCGTCCTGTCGCCGGGCGAGAGCGCCACCGTACAGTTCGACGTGCAGGTCAATGCGGGCACGCCCGCCGGCACCCTCATTACCAACCAGGCTTCGGTCGCCACGGCCGAAGCCGGCGGACTGCTCACCGACGGCGACGGCAACCCGGCCACGGGGCCGGAGCCCACGGTGGTCGTGGTCGGCGACGTTCAGCAGCTTGCGATCACCAAGGAGGTGTCGGTCGTGGGCGGCGGCGCCGCGCTGGCGGGATCCGAGCTGGAATACACCGTGCTCGTGACCAATATCGGCAACGTGCCCGCCTATTCCGTGGTGATCACCGACGACCTGGAAGCCACCACCCCGGGGACGCTGGCTTACGTGGCCGGCTCTGCGGTCCTGAACGGAGCGGCCACGGGCGTCAGCGTGGCCGGCCCGGCGCTGACGGCGGACTACTCCACGACCTATGGGCCGATGGAGCCGGGAGACTTCGCGCTCCTGAGATTCCGGGCGGTGCTGAATCCCGACCTGCCCATTGGCACGACCGTGATCAACACCGGCGTCGTTACCTGGGACGATCCGGCCCGCACCGAGAGTGCCACCGCCTACATAGACGTCGGCGGGGCGCCGGGCGTGGGCACGATGAGCGGCAGCATCTGGCGTGACGTGGACTTTGATCTCGCCGCCGGCGAGACAGAACCCCTGGCGGCGGGCTGGCAGGTCGATCTCTTCCGGAACGACCAGCCCATCGGCTCGACGCTGACCGACGAGAACGGCGACTACGTGCTGGCGGGTCTTGCCGCCAACGACGAGACCGACGACCGGTACACGCTGCGGTTCCGGTCCCCCGATGCCGGGCTCGACAGCGCGTCTCTCGGAACCGCGGACTCGTTCTTCACCAACGGGCCCCAGGAAATCGACGACATCATCGTGACCCCGGGCAGCGTGGTGGAGAACCTCAATCTGCCCCTGACACCCAACGGCGTGGTCTACGATTCCATCCGGCGCGCGTCCCTCGCCGGCGCCACGCTGAGGATGAGCAGCGGGAGCGGAGCCCCCTTGCCCGAGGCGTGCTTCGACGATCCGGCCCAGCAGGGTCAGGTCACCCGGGCGGATGGCTACTACAAGTTCGATCTGAACTTTTCGGATCCGGCCTGCCCAAGCGGCGCCAGCTACCTGGTCGAGGTGACCCCGCCGGGCGCCGATTACACGGTTGGGGCCTCCGAGATCATACCGCCGGCCAGCGCCGCCGGAACGGCTCCGTTCTCCGTGCCCACCTGCCCGGGCAGCGCCGTGGACGTCATCCCGGCCACCGCCGAGCATTGTGAGGCACAGCCTTCGCCGTTCGCGCCGGACGGTTCCGTCCGGGCCCAGGATGGGGGCACCCTGTACTACCTGAACCTGACCCTGGACGGCAGCCAGAAACCGGGCTCCAGCCAGCTCTTCAACAATCACATTCCTGTCGATCCGGTGCTCGACGGTGTCGTGGGTATCACCAAGACGACCCCGTCCGTGAACGTGACCCGCGGCCAGCTGGTGCCCTACACGATCACGGTCAACAATACCTACGTCGTCGACCTTCCGGATATCACGGTGGTCGATCGTTATCCCGCCGGTTTCCGGTACGTGGAAGGCTCGGCCACCGTCGACGGCGAACCCATGGAGCCCACGGTGGACGGGCTGGAGCTGACCTGGAGCGGCCTGGTGATTCCGGCCTCGGGGCAGCGGACCATCAAGCTGCTGCTCGCCGTCAGCGCCGGCGTCACCGAGGGCGAGTTCGTCAACCGCGCCCAGGCCATAAACGGTCCGAGCGGAGCGGCCTTGTCCGGCGAGGCCACGGCCACCGTGCGGCTGGTGCCGGACCCGACCTTCGACTGCACCGACGTCACCGGCAAGGTGTTCGACGACGGCAATCGCAATGGCACCCAGGATCCGGGCGAGTCCGGTCTGGCCGGCGTTCGGGTCATGACCGTGCAGGGACTCAGCGCCACCACGGATGCCCACGGCCGCTTCCACGTCACCTGCGCGGTGACGCCACGGGAGACCCGCGGCAGCAACTTCATGCTCAAGCTGGACGACCGGACCCTGCCCAGCGGATTCCGGATGTCCACCAAGCAGGCCCAGGTGAAGCGGGCGACCCGAGGCAAGGCCCTGAGCTTCAGCTTCGGCGCGTCCATCCACCGGGTGGTCGGCCTGGATATTGCCGACCCGGTATTTGAGCCGGGCACCACCGAGATGCGGCCCCAGTGGCAGCCGAGGATCGCCCTGCTGCTCGAGGAGCTGCAGAAGGCCCCGGCAACCCTGCGGCTGTCGTACGTGGCCGATATCGAAAACCCGCGGCTGGTGGAACAGCGCCTGTCCTCTGTCCGGAAGATGGTGACCGAAGCCTGGGAGGCGCAGAACTGCTGCTACGAGCTGAGCGTCGAGTCGGAAGTGTTCTGGCGAAGAGGCGGGCCGCCGGACCGTGCGGAACTGCGGATACGGGAGGGCAGGTAAGCAATGTCCAGACAACGCTATCTGACGTTCCTCGTGACCGCACTGGTGCCCCTGCTGGCCGCAGGCGAAGACGTCCGCGACACGGATCTGGGGGAAGCCGTGGAGCGGCACCTCGCCGACTATCCCGTGCCCGGAACATGGGCCCTGGACCCTGAACTTCTGGAGGCCGAAGCCGGTGACCGGCTGGAGGTCCGGGAAGTGATGGCGGAAGGGCTCGAGACCGTCAAACTGAAGGGAGTCGTTCCGCCGATCCGTTTCGAGTCCGGGGTTGCCGACATCCCCGACAGCTCCATCGACACGCTGCGCGAGGAGCTCAACGGCATGCGCCATCTGCAAAATGTCCGCCTGCACATGGTTGGACATGCCGACGACCAGCCGCTGTCTGGCCGGTTGGCGGATATCTACGGTGACAATGCCGGGCTCTCTCGGGAACGGGCCGGGGAGGTGGCGGAGTTCGTGCAGACGGCGTTGTCCCTGCCGCCGGAAGCGATTTCCTTCGAATGGGCCGGCGATACCCAGCCTGTGGCCACCAACGCCACCGCCGACGGCCGCGCGCTGAATCGCCGCGTCGAGGTCGAGATCTGGTACGACGAGATCAGGAACACGATGGCGCTCCAGGAAGTGGTCGTGCCGGAGGAGATCAAGCGGATCAAGGTCTGCCGCATGGAGACGGTCTGCAAACTCCGCTACCAGGCGGGTCATGCGCGCCGCGCCAGAGTCAAAAACCTGATTGCCCCGCTGCACTACGAGGACGAGCGGCTCGGCGTCGACGAGCCCTTCCTGGAGCAGATCCGCCAGGCGCTGGTCAATCTCGGCGACAAGGAAAACGTCACCGTCAAGTTCATCGGCTTTACCGACGACCGGCCCCTGACCGGCCGCAACGCACGCATCTACGGTAATCACCTGTCCCTGTCCAAGGCGAGGGCGCACCGCGTGGCGCTGGAAGTCGCCGAACAGCTCTCCCTGCCCACCACGGCCATCGCCAGTGACGGCCATGGGGCCGATCAGCCGCTGGCCTCCAACGAGAGCGCCAGGGGCCGGGCCACAAACCGGCGCATCGAGGTCGAGTTCTGGCATGACGATCCGCTGCAGGAACTGCCGGACGAGCCGCAGCTCTGCCCGGACGCCGCCGGCGCCCGGATGATCACAAAGACCTATGATCCGCCCTGGGGTCGTATCCCCCCGCTGGAGCTCGAGGCAGGCGAGGCAATCGTCCCCGCGGGCTATACCGAACTGCTGAAAAGGGCGATGGCCGACGTATCCGGCAAGTCCCGGCCAAGGCTGCGGTTCGTGGGTTACACCGGCAATGAGCGCCTCGATCGGCGTACCGCCATGGTCTATGGCGACGATATCGGCCTGTCGGCCGCGCGGGCACGCCGCGCCATGGAGAGCATCAGCGAATCCATGGCGCTGGCGCCGGGCCAGGTGGAGCACGAGGGCCGCGGATACGTGCACTCCGGCGACGTCGTCAATGCCGGCTTTACCCAGGGCGATGAGTCATTCGTGGCTGTGGAAGTCGTCTACGATGATCTGGCGCTGCTCGACGACTACGAGGGCGTGGACGTAACGCCGATCACCCGGGAGCTTACGGCCAGCAATCCGCTGGGACTGAACCTGATGCGGATCACCGTGGACGGCGAGCCAATCGACGACCCGGGGCGGAGTTCCTCCGATATACAGCGCTGCACCGACGTCGCTCTGGAACGCACGGATATCCAGTTCCGGTTCGACAACCTGCAGGCCGAACGTCGTCTCAGCGTCTCGGCCGAGCCGGGGACCCTCGCGCTTTCGGATGCCGATCTCAACCCGCTGCCGCAAGAAGGCGAGCAGGCGGAAAATGACCCGGAACCTGCCGGGGCCGGCCCCGAGGCTCTTATCGCCGAGGCTGAGGGTGACAACGCCGGTAATGGTCAGGCCGACGACAATGACAACGCCGGAATGTCCGGTGAAGCGGAAGTCGACGACGAGGCCAGTGAACTGGACGAGATCGAGCAGGTTCTCGCTATGGAGACCGCTCTGGACGCGGTCGTCGAGGAAGACACCCGGCCCGCCGGTCCCGCGATGAATTTCCGCATGTATTCCAACTACGCGTACTTCATCGACCGGGCCGAGGTCCGGATCTTCGACCGTCGAGAGTCGGTCCAGGCGGATCCCCTTGCCGTGGTCGAGATCGACGAAGACGGATTTGCCGAGTGGCATCCGGCGGTTGGCGATTTCTCCGGTCCCGTGCGGGAACTCAAGTATGTGCTCCGCGCGTATGGCGACAAGGGCCACTTCGACGAAACCGAAGCCCAGCCCCTCTGGATCGTCCGTGCCGAGACCGCGCAGGATGCCGCCGACACCGAGGAGATCCTGACAGGGCGATCACTCACGGCTGATTCCGTGCCGGGCGCTGCCCCGGCCGGCGATGTTCCCGCAACTGCCATGCAGGCTGCCGATGCCGGAGGCGCCGCCATGGCGGCGGCCCGCGGCCCGGCCGCCGACGACGCCGGACTCCTGAGCGGATACGGCGAAAGCGCCCTGTCCGTCAGCAATATCCCGCTGAGCAGCGGCACCGTGACCGTCCTCGGCAGCTCGATTCCGGAAGGTCACACGGTTCACGTCGCGGGTCTTCCCGTACCCGCGGATACCGAGGGCAACTTCGTCTCAGAAGTGATTCTGCCTTCGGGGTCCCATACGGTGGAGGTCGCGGTTCTCGACGAGGAAGGCAACGGTGAGCTGTTCCTTCGGGACATCGAGTTCGAGAGCGATGACTGGTTCTACATGGGTATCGCCGACGTCACCCTGTCGGCGAATGACACCAGCGGGCCCGCCGATGAGCTCCAGGGGGCCGACGCGCCATACGATCCGGACTCCTCCGCCGACGGACGCCTTGCCTTCTATGTCAACGGCAAGTTCCGTGAGGACTGGAAGCTGACGGCCAGCGCGGACACCCGCGAGGAATCGATCAGCGACCTGTTCTCCAACTTCATGGACCGGTCGCCGGAGTCGCTGTTCCGGCGAATGGACCCCGACTACTACTATCCCACCTTCGGCGACGACGGCACGGTGGAGCAGACCGCGCCGACGATGGGCAAGTTCTATGTCCGGGTCGACAACGATGACAGCCGCGCCCTCTGGGGCAACTTCCAGGTGGACTACGCTGACAACGAGCTGGCCCGGATCGACCGGGGCCTGTACGGCGGGAATGTCCGGCTCGAGTCCGAGGATACGACCTCGTTCGGCGACGAGCGCTTTGCTGTTGACGGATTCGCGGCCGAGCCAGGCACCCTGCCGAACCGCGAGGAGTTCAGGGGCACGGGCGGCTCGCTGTACTTCCTGGGCCGCCAGGACGTGCTGCCCGGGTCCGAGCGGGTGCGCATCGAGGTCCGCGACAAGGACACGGGTATCGTCAACGGCGTGGTGGACCTTCGCCCCGGCGCCGACTACGACATCGACTACCTCCAGGGCAGGATCATGCTGTCCGAACCGCTGGCCGCGACCGTTGATGACGACCTGCTGGTGCGCACCAGCGGTATCAGCGGCGACGAAGCGTGGCTGGTGGCCCATTACGAGCACACCCCGGGTTTCGAAAGCATCGACACCCTGACCGCCGGTGCCCAGGGTCACTACTGGCTCGGCGATTCGGTACGCCTGGGCCTGACCGTGAACAACAACGATGAGGGCGATACGAACAACAGCAGCCTGGGGGCCGCCGACCTGACGCTGCGCAAAAGCGCGGAGTCGTGGATCAAGTTCCAGGCCGCCCAGAGCGACGGTCTCGTATCCACCACCACCCGCTCTGACGACGGGGGCTTCGAATTCGGGCCGTCCCCGGGTCTTACGGTGGCCGACGAAGATGCGAACGCCTACCGGACCGACCTCAGCGTCGGCTTCGGTGACCTGTTCCCGGGCGGCCGCGGCAGGATGAACTTTTACCTGCAGAGCCTGGACGCCGGCTATTCGGCCCAGGGTCTGAATACGGCCACCGATACCGAGCAGTTCGGCGCGACCCTCAACATTCCGCTGGGCGAGCGCTTCCAGGTGGCCACTACCGCAGACGTGTCCGATCAGGACGATGCGTTGAAGACCACGTCCGGTGAAATCAATCTCGGCTACCAGGTATCCGACCAGATCAGCGTCAGCACGGGACTTCGCCACGATGACCGCGAGGATCGGTCTTCGCTGGTGCCGGTTACCCAAGAGGAAGGCGAACGCACCGATGCCGTGGTCCAGGTCGCGTACGACTCCCGGGCCCGGTGGAAGGGCTACGGCTTTCTCCAGGGCACGCTGTCGGCAGACGACGGCCGGGACGACAACGACCGGGTCGGCGCGGGCGGATCCTTCAGATTCAACGAGCGCCTGGTGCTCGACGGCGAAGTTTCCGGGGGCGAGCTCGGGACTGCAGCGAGGGTCGGTACCAACTACATAGTCTCCGAGCGCACCAGCACCTACCTCAACTACACCGTTGACAGCGAGCGCACCGAGATGGGCGAACACGGGCGTCGCGGTAACCTGGTTTCCGGTCTGCGCACGCGGTTCTCCGACAGCACCAGCGTCTATGTCGAGGAACGCTACGAGCATTCACGTTCGGTGACGGGCCTGACCCACGCCACGGGGGTCAGCCTGGCACCCTTCGAGCGCTGGAACTTCGCCGCCAATTCGGACATCGGCACCCTGCGTGACCGGGAGACCGGCGCGGAGACCAAGCGCCGGGCCGGCGGCCTCAACGTGGGCTACGGGTTCGAAACCGTGCAGCTGACCAGCGGCGTCGAGTATCGCTATGACGACAGCCAGCAGGTCGATGGCACCTGGGCGGACCGGACCACCTGGTTATTCAAGAACAGTTTCAAGTACCAGACCACCCCGGACTGGCGGCTCGTGGGCAAGTTCAACCACGCCGACAGTGACAGCGAGCTCGGTTCCTTCTATGACGGCGGCTACACCGAAGCGGTCCTCGGCTATGCCTTCCGGCCGGTCAACCACGATCGTCTGAATGCACTCGCCAAGTACACGTACTTCTACAATGTCCCGGGCGCCGACCAGCTGAGTGGCCAGGAAGGGGCGGTGTCTTCGGAGTTCATCCAGAAGAGTCACATTGCCGCCGTGGACGTGGACTACGACCTGACGTCTGCCTGGTCAGTGGGCGGCAAATACGCCTACCGGCTCGGCCAGGTCAGCCTGGACCGTGAGGACGAAGAGTTTTTCGACAACGATGCACACCTCTACATCGTGCGGACCGATCTGCGGTTCCGTGAGAACTGGGAAGGCCTGGCCGAAGTGCGGATGCTGGACCTCACCGACCTGAACGACCGCCGCAGCGGCGCCCTCGTGGCCGTGTACCGGTATCTGGGCGAGCATTTCAAGGCAGGCATCGGCTACAACTTCACCGATTTCTCCGATGACCTGACCGACCTGAGCTACGACCAGCACGGCGTGTTCCTGAACCTGATCGGCGCCATGTAACCTGCGGGGGACTGCGTCCGGACGGCTCGTTGTGCATCGACGACCGGCACCGCTACGGCCATCTTGGGTTTCCGGCCCGTTGTCCGCGTGCTCGACTCGGTCGGGCAGGCTTCCAATCCCCGCCGGATGGCTTCCGGTGGGCGCTCGAACACCCACGAAAAGCCAGCGCCAGGGGAACGTCCGAAGGCAGCAGAAAGGCGACCTCCCGCGGAGTCCATTCCGGCAGACCCACGACCCGCGCCAGTACGTCGGTGATCCCGGGGAGCACCCAGGCGGAAGCCAGGTACAGCGTGCAAACGAGAAAGGCGTTGCGTCCTTCCGGTTTCCGGATCCGCTGCATGCCATGCGCGTGATAACCGATCGCCAGTCCATGGAGAAACGGCGGCGCATTGTCGATTGCTGATCCGGTGCGAATCCGAAACGCCGGCAACAGACCTCGAAGCCGCCCTGTCAGGCTTCCGGGCTGTCGATGCCGGTGGTGTCCCGGATCAGCTGTGACAGGGCTATGGCCATGCGCTTCTGTTCACCGAGAAACCACACGGTGTTGTTCAGGGCCGTGCGGTAAAACAGGATATCCCCGTAGTACTGGGCCCTCAGTCCGGGATCGTCGTCCAGAACGTAATCGCCATCGGGGACGAGGGCCTCGAACCGGTCCAGCGGCTGGAGCATGTTCAGGTAGTTCTCTTCCAGAAACTCGAAGCTCTTCTTGGCCAGCGTGTAGTTCAGCAGGCGCTTTTGCGTGGCCTCGTAGGTATGGAAATACTGGGTCAGTTCCGCATACTGATACCGGCAGGCCTCGACTCCCTGCTCGTAGTCCAGCATGGCGTCCCGAATGGCCTTGTCGCGGATCAGCTGCAGGTCACCGCTGTATTTGAGCTGGGACATCGTGAGTCCGGAGAAGTCCGCGCGCAGGTACCAGTAGGTGTACACCAGCGAGTGCAGAAAGATCTGCCGCTGGTGGCTGGCGTCGCCCGCGGGCTGGCCGAGCAGTTCGAGCAGATCATCGATCCGGGCCAGCAGGAACACGTTGCCCTCGTTGGCGTCGTCGATGCGCTGAACGTCCTCCTGCAGGTCCACCAGCATGGAGGCGAGGTATTCCCGTTCCCGCTGCCGGTCGAGGCGGTCGTCGTTCCAGGTGTCGATCTGCAGCGCGATGAGAATGCCCACGACGACCAGGAGTATTTCCCCGAGGGCGTATCTGAGGTAGCGGCCGGTCTGTCCGGAGCCCAGGAGCTGTCGGCGGATTTCCCTGAAAAACCTCAGCATCGGGCCGGGGCCGGGTTAGCGGTCACGGACGGGCCAACGCCTGCGGCCGTATCGACTCCCGGGCCGCCATGAGGGAACTCCGACATTTCGGTTCCGCTAGCGCCGGGCGAGCAGAAAGAAGTGCTTCTCTGCGGACGGAAGAACCTCGTCGCCGAGAGAACTTGCGCTCGGCGATCCGCAGGACAGGGTCATGCCCTCGGCGGGGCCGCGGCCGACGCACTGCTTCTCCGGATGGTCCACGCAGATACCGTATTGCTCGCAGTGGTTGAATCCCGCGCGGCCTTTCGCCCAGCAGCACATCTCGAACAGTTCCCTGTCACTGACCTCAGCGACAAGAGCCCGCGACGGTGCATGGGCGCGTTGTTCCGAAGCGATACCGGCGTGGCTGATCGTACCGCTGAGCACGACCGCCCATGCGGTCAGCATGAACGCTCTGGACATGTTCCTGTCCTCCCTTGTTCTCCGCACCCAGTGTACTGAAGTTTGCCGCGGCGGGCGTGGCCCCCGCCCGCCGGCTACAGGTGCATTAACCGGACATCAGCCGCCGGTGAGAACCGCCGCCGGATCCGGGCACAGGAATTCGTTGCCGATCACGACCACGGTGTGGGTGCCGCCCAGGGCGTCTTCCTGGGTGTTCTCCGAGAGCGATTCCGTTTCGAGCTGGACGTAGTTTCCGCCCATGGCGAAGGCGGCGTTTCTGAGTTCGTTGCGAGTGCCGGTAATCAGCTCCCTGTCGGGCGTGAATTGAGCCAGCCAGACATTGCCCTGGGCTCCATGGAGCTCGGAGGATCCGACAAAGGCGCGCCGGGGCCCCGTTCCGACGCCTCTTACGCCGGCTGTTTCCATTCAGTTCCCTACCACACGCCGAACGTCGTTCGCTCAATTCGCTGCCGTGGCTGGCAGTGCCGCTTCAAAAAAATGACTAATCCGGAATCGCACCCCACAGGTTTGGACGACGTGCCAGAAGGCCTGCGCGACGGGTTCTTCATGGGGAAGCGTCAGGAGGAATGCGTCGGGCCGACGTGGGGAACACCTGGCCGGCCAGCAGGCTAGGGCGCCAGGGCGGGGTATCCCTCGATATATATCAGGTCCGTCGCCCGGGCCGGCAGATGACACCCGATGCAGTCCGTTCGGTAGTCTTCGGCCACGTTGGTTGCCGGATTGTCCGGCTTGAACAGGGCCCATCCCCATCCATCGCCCCACTGGGCGCTTTCCGGAAAGCGGCCTTTTCGATCCTTGATCATTACAAACCACTGCTTGAGTGCCGGGGTGGCATGATGTACGCCCTTGCCGGTGGTGTAGTCGCCTGCCTCCGAGGCGCGGAGTTCTTTGACGAGCACCGTGCCGTCAGGAAATTCACCATGCGCCCTGAAATGTCTTACGGCGTCTGCCTGAGCGAAGACGTCGTGAAATCCACTGGCGTCGCCTTCCGGGACGAACCAGGAGCCGATATGGCTCAGGTCGGTGCGGAAATTGCCAGGCAGAGAAATCGTTCCATCCGCGCTCACGTAGTCGCCGGGAAGATCGGCGGCAGCGCGGTTGGCGACGTTCATAAGAGCAAGCGCGCTGGCGCCAAGCATGAAAGCCATTCTTTTCAAGAACATACCCTGGCCCTCAGAGGTCGGAGCGGCGGCCGCCAACCGCGTCAGCCCCGGTGCCTTTTCCCGCTCGAAGTACCGGGTAGTACTGAGTGAACACGAAGTCATCCGCCGCGGCGCCGGCATGACACGCGTTGCAGGCCTCGGCCGGAAATGCCTTGGCGGTTGTCGTGAGGCTTTTGTGGTCCGGCGTCGAGAAGCTGAAATAGGCCCAGTTCCCCGGCTCGCTGCCGAAATACTCGCGGCTCTTGATGGTGGCTTCCAGGCCGATGTATTCCCCCTGGAAGTAGCCGTTACCGCTGACCGCCGACTTGGCGCCGACGCTGACCAGTTCCTTGATCAGAATCGTCCCGTCCCTGAACTCGCCGGTCTTCTTCCAGTGCTCCCAGCTGACGGGGTCGATGTACACATTGTGATGCTCGGGGAATGCGGCCTTGCCGTCGTTCATGTCGTTGGGGGTCACCGGCGTGCCGACGTAGATCCACTCCCGGTAGCCGGTCGGCCGTTCGAGTTCGCCGTCCGTGATCGTGAAAAGCTTCTCAGCGAACGTGACGGAAGAAAACGAAGTGCCCAGCGCGAGCGCCGTCAGCATGCATGTCGTTCGTTTCAATGGCCTGTCTCCTGTGAGGTATCACCGCGGCTTCAGCTTTGAATCAGCGTGGCCGGACGGGTATTACCGTAGGTGCGCAGACGAGAGACCGAAAGAACGTGCTTGCTACAGGACCGGTACGTTATTGCTGTGCACGATAACGGCCGGGAGTGAGGCCGATGATGCGCTTGAAATGCCGGCGAAAATGACTTTCGTCGGCAAATCCCAGTTCCGAGGCAACCTCGGCAACGGACATGCCACGGCGCTGGCGCAGTAACTCCTGGCCTCGCCGCACGCGCAGCTGAATCTGAAACTCGTGAGGCGGAAAACCCGTGGCGCGCTTGAACATTCGAGCGAAATGGAAAGGCGAAAGATCGAACTCACGGGCCAGGTCCGCAAGCGACATGTTTTCGTCGAGGCGGCTGTTCAACAACTCGGTGCACCGGCTGATCTCCGGCGCCGACAGGCGACTGGCGTTTCGAGGCTTGCGATCCAGCGCGCCGTCGGAATGGGTTCTGCCCCAGCGGCAAACGTGAAGGCCGATCAGTGTCAGCAACGATGACGTCGCCAGATCGCTTCCGAAGGTCGATGAGACAATTTCTGTCCGGAGCTGCTCGAGGAGACGGCTCAGGCCCACATCGAGCTCCCGAAATACGGGCCTCGGTTCTGGGAAGCCGGGCTCTCGGTCGCTCAACTGGCCGCCGATGTTTTCGAGAAACTCCGGCAGGATCGTGAGATGCACCGATTCCGACGCATAGCTCCACTCCCAGTCGATCGGGTAGCCAGCCGGTACGAAGGTGATATGTCCCTGAGGACAGTTCTGCCACTCGTGGATGCCGCTGGCGGTGCGGAGCACCGAGCGCACCGGAACGCCTTCCACCGGCCGGCCTACGGAGCACATCAGCATGTGCTCGCGTTGTCCGTGTTCCAGGCTGACCTTGCCGGGCGGCCTTCGCCGCACGAGTAGTTCAACGCCATCGCTGCACCTGGCGCGAACGTCGATGGATCGCGGATCTACGCTGGCCGCATGTTGGCGGATTGCTGAATATGCTCCCACGAGCGAAGTATATGGGCACCCGAAAGGCCATGCATTCGGAATGACCGGCCCGATCGGCTAGCTAATTCGGGGACAGTTCACTTAATTCCTCCAGGCGTCGCCATGTGAACTGTCACCGTTTGGGATCGAGGGTGGGAAATTTTCCCCCGTTTCGGCGGCCCGTAGACCGCAATTCGATCGCCGCGGCGTCATTTGTGCGGGCATGAATTTGACATAAGTCGCGCCGCGTATGACATATTTCTGACGAAATCCCCACCGCACGTCTATTTTTTACAGAATCCCCCGCGACTCCAGCCTCCTTCATTTATAATCCGGCAACCGGTATACAACCGGCGGGGGTGGGGGAATCCGTGGCCGAGTGCTTCAAGTACAAGGCCTTCATCAGCTATAGCCACAGCGACGAGAAGTGGGCTTCCTGGCTGCATAAGGCGTTGGAAACCTACCGGGTGCCGAAGCACCTGGTCGGGGAAGCAACCGACTTCGGCCCGGTGCCCGAGCGCCTGACCCCCGTCTTCCGGGATCGCGAGGAACTGCCGACGGCCACGAGCCTGGGCGACACGCTGACCCAGGCGCTGAAGGACTCGGCCACCCAGATCGTCATCTGTTCGCCCCGGGCGGCGAAGTCGCACTGGACCAACGAGGAAATCCTCACCTTCAAACGGCTGGGCCGCTCCGACCGCATTTTCTGCCTGATCGTCGACGGCGAACCTGGCGCATCCCAGGACCCCGCCACCGCTGACGAAGAGTGTTTTCCGCCCGCGCTCATTTACGAGATGGGCCCCGACGGCGAACTGACCGACGTGCGCAGCGAACCCATCGCCGCAGACGCCCGCCCGGGCAAGGACCCCAAACAGGCGGCCAAGCTCAAGCTGATCGCCGGCATGCTCGGCGTGGGTTACGACTCGCTGAAACAGCGCGAGCAGCAGCGCCGCCATCGACGCATGATGGCCCTGACCGCCGCGGCCTTTGCCGGCATGGCGGTCACTTCGGGGCTCGCGATCACGGCCTACTTCGCCCGCATCGAGGCCGAGGAACAGCGCAACCGCGCGCAGGTAGAGGCCGAGACCGCCCGCCAGACGGCGCAGTTCATGGTGGACCTCTTCAAGGTGTCCGACCCCAGTGAGGCGCTCGGCAACACGATCACGGCCCGCGAGATTCTTGACAAGGGTGCTGACCGGATCGACGAGGAGCTCTCCGACCAGCCCGAGATCCAGGCGACCCTGATGGACACCATGGGCACCGTGTATACCAGCCTGGCCCTGTACCCGGAGGCCGTAGGGCTGATTGACCGATCTCTGGAGAGGCGTCGGAAGATATTCGGCAACGACCATCCGGATGTCGCCCAGAGTCTCGTGCATTTGGGCGAGGTGCAAACGCTCAATGCCGACTACGAGACGGCCGAGGAGAATCTGCGCGCGGCTCTCGAAGTCCGCAGGAATCTGTTCGGCGACCAGAGTTCCGAGGTTGCTGAGGCGCTGACCGCGCTTGGCAATGTGCTGGATCGCCAGGGGCTATTCAGTGAAGCACGGCCGGCATATACCAACGCACTCGCTATCAGGCGCGCACTGCATGAGGACCCGCACCCGGCCATAGCCGAGAGTCTCGAGGATGTGGGCCTGAACAACTACGACGAAGGCAACTTCGAGGCTGCCGTCACTTATCTCGAAGACGCGCTGGAGATGCGTCGGGATCTGCACGGCGAACTGCATCCGGATCTCGCGCAGGCTATCGGCAACCTGGCCTGGGCAAGCTACGATCTCGGTGACCTCGAGAAGGCCGAGGCGTTGACTCGCGAGGGCCTGGCAATGAAACGCCAGCTCCTCGGCGAGACTCACGACGAAATCGCGGCCGAGCTGAACAACCTTGCCCGGATCGTGGAGATGCAGGGTAATCTGGGTAGCGCGGAAATCCTCTATCGTGATGCTCTCGATATCTACGCGCAGACGTTTGGGGAAGAGCATCCCGACGTGGCACTGACCACGGCGAATCTGGCCTTTGTCGTGTATGCCTCCGGCCAGAAGAAAGAGGCCATCGACCTTGCGAGGGAAAGCTATCAGATGTACCGCCGGCTGCTCGGAGAGGAACACCCCGAGACGGCCGGAACGGCGACGAGCCTGGGATTCTGGCTGTCGGAGGAGGGCGAGTACGAGGAAGCCGAGGCATTGCTGACGGAAAGCCTTGCGGTCCGCCGAAGCACGTACGGGCCGGATGATCCACGAACGGCATCGACATTGACGGTGCTCGCGAACCTGATGCTGGCCACGGGTCGATTCGAGGAGGCGCTGGAAAGCGCCCGCGAGGCCCAGTCCTCGCTCCGGAAGAACGTCGAATCAGGCCACTGGCGCCTTGCCGCGGCCGAAAACGTCGAGGGCCATGCCCTCGCCGGGCTTGGGCGTTATGGCGAGGCGGAATCGATTCTGCTGGGCAGCCTGGA
>JARFQW010000134.1 GCA_029287575.1 Gammaproteobacteria bacterium
GTATAAGAGACAGCGCCACGTTCGACCGTGTCTTCCCGCACACCACGGCCTGGTATTTCACCCAGTTCCCCACCCACTTCATCATCCTGGTGGGTACACCCGAGCCCACGCGGGTGGACCTGGGCCTTGTGCGGGAAAAAATGACCGGCATCGAGGAGGACCTGCGCAGCCTGGGCGTGGACAACGTCTATGAGCTCGCCAGCATGCTGCTGCTGGGCGAGGCCGATATCGACGCGCTGGTGGACGGTGCGCCGATCCACACGGACAACCGTCCGATTCTCGAGTACTCCGACATGGCCCTCTACAACGTCACCGACGTGGCGCCCAATCTCGGCCGACTCCTCGAGTTCCAGAAGGAGAACCTGCTCGATTACTTCGTCGGCAGCGACCGCGAGTTCGCCAGGCTCGAGGAGCATTTCGACCTGTATGCCGGCCATTACCGGGACTACGTCCGGCTGTACGAGCGGCAGCATCGAAATTAGCGCCCGGGGCCGTGCCGGCCAGGGGGGTGAGCGCTGCAAGCGGGACCGCTCAGGTCGCCTCGGCCAGGGTGCGGGACCGTTGAGCTGGCAACAGGTGTCCATGTTGATGCGCCCGGGTTGACCGTGCGCGGAAAAGCCCGGAGAGAGTTCTCCGGGCTTTCCATTTTGATGCCTGCTTCTTGGCGGCAGGCGTGTTCCGGATCTCCGGGCCGTCCCTGGCCGGGATGCGTGGGGCGGGCCCTCGGGCCGGCCCCACGCGGGCCGGATTATCTCAGCACATCCTTACTGGTTGGCCTCGATGATGGTCTCGCGACCTTCCTCGAACGCCTGCGGTGTCCAGCCGTTCTGGTACGCATGACTCTTGGTCGCGCTGTCGGCGTGGCAGGTGACGCAGGACGACGTCTGCACACCCTCGAGCACGTCATTGGTCTGGTCGCCGAACGGCGGCTCACCGGTTTCGACCGTTGTGGCCATGGCCTTGGTCGCGTCGGGGAAGCTCGCCAGGTCCTCCACGTGGCAGGCCGCACAGTCGTACAGCCCACGCGGATAGGTCGGAGCGTGGAAGACATGGTTCTGCTCCACCGGGCTACCCGTGCCGTCATCGGACCCGAAGACCGGGAACCGACCGTTACCCGGCCAGTTGGACAGCTGCGACTCGTCGGTCGCCCACCCGTAGATACCGCGGCCCCGGTAAATCACAATGCGGTTCCCGGTCGCGCCAGCCGGATGGACGGCATGCACCATTTCCTTGATGCCGAAGGCCTGCCCGGCACGGCCGTCATACGCTTCAGACGGATCCACGCTGTAGTCGTCGACGCGGACGTACTGGTCGTTGGCCGCCGGGTTGTGGCACAGGTAGCACATGTCCACGTTGTCCACCCGGTTGCCACCGTGCTGGTAGAGCGAACCCACGTGGCAGCTCAGGCACAGGCTTGAGTCGACGAGGGCGCGACGCGGTGGCGCTGCGCCACCGGTACCGATGACCCAGTCGTAGGTCGGGGTGAACGCACGCACCGGCATCAGGGTCCCGTACTCTTCCGCAAAGTCGGGATCCGGATCCGGGTCGACGTTGGGTATCCGCGGCTTGCCCTGGATGGCCACGCGGCCATACATGGCCTCGGTTTCTTCAACCGGAACCACGGTGGTTGCCACGTTGCCGGAGCAGGTCGTGTTTTCGGCCGTTACGGCGGGCGTTCCGCCGGGCTGACCGGCACGGTCCTCGCGTGTGCCAAGGATGAAGTCCTCGCCCTGGGCGTAGTTGCGCAGGATGCTCAGATTGCCTTCGCCGTCGCCGAAGAAGACCGGGGCACCCACGCCACCGGTGGCGTTACAGGGGTCGACACCGGCGCCGTCATAGCTCGCCTGCCAGCTGATGGACAGGTTGGTGCCGTCGTCGGCCACGTCGGTGATCTCCCACACGAACTTGGCGCCTTCCGTGACGGACGTATCGAGGCCGTCCCAGATCACGCCGTCGCGCTCGGTGATTCCGCCGTTGTGGGCGTCGGTTACGTCGACCACGCTGCCGGCGACGCCGCCGTCCTGATGGCAGACCGTGCAGTCCGTATTCTCGTCGAAGTTGGCGTGAATGGCCGCTGCCCCTTCATCGAACGGAATGCCGTCGATGTCGCCGTGGCAGCTGAAGCATGCGTCGGTGGTGATCGGCATGCTGTTGGCCGCCGCGAGGAATTCCTCGGTGTCGTGGCAGACGAGGCAGTTGTTCATGTAGGTCGGATACGTGACTTCGATGAGTTCGCCATCCTCTTCCCAGATGCTGCTATGGAGGCCGTGGCTCACTGCCGCGAGGCTCGGTACGAGCGTACCCGGTGGCGTTTCTAGATCGGTGTCCTCAACACCATGGCAGACCACACAGGGCTCGCCGCCGTCAGCCGCGGGATAGTAGCCGCCGTGGACGCCCGAGAGCCGCTCCGGCCCGTGGCAGGCGTTGCAGGACTCGGCGGACACTACGAGCGGCTCGATCTCGACCGGGGTAGCCGGGGAGTCAGCGTAGAAATAGGTACGCGTGTCTCTGTCATCGCCAGCGCCAACCCGGAACAGGTAGCGCCTGTCCACATCCGCCGCGACTGCGCCGCCGAGCACCTTGATGGTGTAGTTGCCGCCGCCGTTTTCGGTCCGCGCCAGGCTGGCCGGATCGCAGGGGTCGCCGCGGCTCGGGGCGTTGCAGATATCGGTGCGCACCAGGCCGTTGGTCCGGTAGCCGCGCTGGATCTGGTCGTAGCCTTCCGCAGGCGATCCGTCGGCCGCCAGGTCAAATGTCACGTCCAGATCGGCGCCGTTCACCGCGAAGCTGATGTTGCTGACCGACTCGATCGGCGGCAGCGCGTGCGCGGCCCCAGAGTCAGCAATGGAACCGGAATCGTGACAGACCGAACAGGTCTCCACGGCGTTGGTGGGTGTCCCTCCGCCGGGCGGCTGGTTGGCCAGCGCGTTACAGTCGAGGACGTCCACGACGCCGTCGCCGTTGAGGTCTTCGTCGGGAAGATCCCCGACCCCGTTCTCATTGAGATCCCAGCAGGCAAGCCCCGCGCTGCCGTCCGCGCCATCGCGGCCGTCATCGCCGTCATCGCCCTCGCAGCCGGCCAATGTGAAGACAGCAGCACAAACCGCTACTGCCAGTAATCTGTCCCATCCGGTCCTCATCGTCAGCTCCCCGGGGAGATCGAAATCCCTCCCCCTTGATGTAAATGCTTCTCATTCAACGCATTTTCGACTTTCCTCAGTCTGTTGAAATACGTGATCGGGTCGAGCTTCGCCATGAGCTAGATCAATTCGGGTGACGGCAACGGGCCCGGCCCGGAACCGCGGGCGTCCCGGTCCGGGCCCGGCAGGAGCTTTTTGCGGAGCGACGCCCTGTTGCGCGGTGCAGGACGAGCTGACCGGACTGCGCAGTATGACCCTGCCGGCAAGCGTATCCAGAGCGATTCTTCGGTGCTGCCGGAGCGCCGCGGATGATGGCGGTGACAGGGCCTGCGGCTTACGGGTGACGGCCCACGCCCGATGGCCGGGCAGGGCCGCCGCCTGCGGGCGGGCTATACGGATCCGACGGGCGGTTCTCGCGGGCGTGGTGCCGGGGGCGGGAATCGAACCCGCACTCTGTTGCCAGAACCGGATTTTGAGTCCGGCGCGTCTACCAGTTCCGCCACCCCGGCCGGGGGGTCGGAAGTATACCGGACTTCGTGCCGCCGTCTGCGACCCCGGGCCCACCTGGGGCATCCTATGGCCATGGCAGGATTCAGCGATGTTCGTCCCGACCCGGCAATCATCCGCCGGGCGCAGCACGGGGACATGAAGGCCCATGAAGTGCTCTACGCCAGCTACGCGCGGCCGGTCTACACGCTGGCCTGCCGGATTCTCGACCGCCCGGCGCTCGCTGACGAAGTGCTCCAGGACACCGCGGTGGAAGTGATCCGCAAGCTGGGGGATATCCGGGAGCCGGAGACCTTTCCGGGCTGGGTCAAGCGGATTGCCGTCAACAAGTGCCTGAGCCAGTTGCGCAGCCCGTGGCACAAGCGGGGTGTCGCCCTGGACCGGGGCGAAGGCGGGCCGAGCCTGGATCCGGTACAGGCGGATCATGCGCCCGTGATCGATGCCGGCACGGATCTGACCGCCGCGCTCGCCGAGTTGTCGCCCCTGACCCGGACGGTTCTGTGGCTCTACGACGTGGAGGGATACACCCACGCGGAGATCGGGAATCTGATGGGCAAGTCGACCAGTTTTTCGAAATCACAGCTCGCGCGAGCCCACCAGCGTCTCCGGGAGATGCTGGGCGATGCGCGGGGAGCAAACGAATGCACGCAGACATCGAACAACTCCTGAGCCTGCGCGATGGCGCAGCCGTCTCCGAGGCCACCCGCCGGCACGTGGCGGCGTGCCGCCAGTGCGCGGACGAGCTCGACCGATTGACTCTCCTGAGCCGCCAGCTGAGGGACCTGCCGCCCATCGAGCCCCGGCAGACCCTGTGGGAGGGCGTCGCTACCCGGGTGATGGAGCCCCCGCGGGCCGTTTTCCCCTGGGGTCAGGCGGTTGCCATTGCGGCGTCCTGCGTGCTGGCGATCACCCTGGTGATGCGGTCTCAGGCCCCGGAACCGGGCGCCGTGGACGCCGCGGCCGGTGATCAGTTCGCCGAGATCGTGCCGTCGGCGCCGGCCGTGGCGCCGGGCAGCGATTACGTCGCCCAGTCCCGGCAGCTGGAGGCTACGCTGCGGGCCATGCCCGCGGCCCCCCGGGTGACCCGTGCCAGTACGGCCGGCACCATCGCCGATCTGGAGGACCGGATTGCCATGATCGATCTGAAGCTCTCGCATCCCGGGCTGTCGCCGCAGGGGCGCCAGTCGCTGTGGCAGCAGCGGGTGCGTCTGATGCGGACCCTGGTCCGGGTCCGCTATGCCCAGGTGAGGGATACCTTGTGAACATGCGAAACAGGATTCGGAGACCTCGTGTCATGTGGAGAACGTTGATTGTCACCGGCCTGCTGCCGGTCGTCGCGACGCTGCTGCCCCTGGTGGCCGTATCGCAGGAATCCGTCGAAGAGACGGAGCGTGCCCTCGAGCGGGCCGCCAGGGAGGCGGAAGCCGCCGAGCTGGCCGCCGAGCGGGAGGCCCGTTTCGATGAGGCTCGCGCCCGCCTGGAGGCGGCGGCCCGGGAAATTGCGGCCCTGTCCGGCGAAGTGGCCGGCGAGGTTGCCAGCGAGGTGATGGAGCACTTCCAGATGGATTCCCGCCGCGCCTACCTCGGTATCAATGTGGGCCCGGCGGACGCGGAACGCGGCGTCGAGGTGCTCGGCGTTACACCGGGGGGGCCGGCCAACGAGGCCGACGTGCGCACCGGTGATGTCATCGTGTCCATCGGCGGCGAGGACCTGGTCGCAACGCCGGGCAGCTCGGCCGTGTCGAAACTCACCGCCCACATGCGCGGGATCGAGTCCGGGGAAACCGTGGAGCTAAGGCTGGAGCGTGACGGCCAGGAACGCACCGCCAGCGTGGTGGCCGGCGCGCTCGAACAGCCGGTTCTGTCGTTTGCCTTCGGAGACGAAGAGCTGGATTTCGACCCCGAGGCATTTGGCCGAAAAGTCCACAGCGGGTTCATCGGCCGCTGGGGCGACCTGGAACTCGTGGAGCTGACCCCCGAGCTCGGCGACTACTTCGGCACCGAGGAGGGCTTGCTGGTCGTCCGCAAGCCGCGTGATGCGACGCTGAAACTCATGGAAGGCGACGTCATTCTCGACATCGGCGGGCGCCGGCCGTCCAGCCCCGAACACGCGATGCGGATCCTGCGGTCCTATGAGCCGGGCGAGGAGCTGGAAATGGCCATCATCCGCAAGGGGCGCCGCCAGACGCTTGCGGTGGCGCTGCCCACCGGGTCGGACCGGGCCGCCCGGTCCCAGGCGATGCCGCACCGCCCGACCCTGCCGGTCCGCATGCCGCCGCGGCGCCACGCGCAGACCAGTACCTGAGTATTCGGCGGCGGCGGACAGGCCTCCCGGGCGATCAGGCCGGTGGTACTATTCGCCGCCCATGCGCCGAAGTGATTTTGCATACGACCTGCCCGGGGACCGCATTGCCCAGGCGCCGCTGGCAGAGCGTTCGGCAGGCCGGCTGCTCCACGTCGATGGGGCCGCAGGCCGCTGGTCCGACCACAGGTTTCGCGACCTCCCCGACCTGCTGGCCCCCGGCGACCTGCTCGTCTTCAACGATACGCGCGTCATCCCGGCGCGGATTTTCGGCCACAAGGACACCGGCGGGCGAGTCGAGATTCTGATCGAGCGGGTCGGACCCGACCAGGAGGCCGTCGCCCAGGTGCGGGCCAGCAAGCCGCCCCGCCCGGGGACGCTCATTGCGCTGGAAGGCGGCGCTCGAGCCGAGGTCATCGGCCGGGAAGACGACCTGTTTCGTCTGGCCTTCGATTGCCCGGTCTTCGCATGCCTTCAGGACCACGGCCACATGCCGCTGCCGCCCTACATCCGGCGCCCGGATGACGCCGCGGACCGGGAGCGCTACCAGACCGTGTTTGCCCGCGAGCCCGGCGCGGTGGCAGCGCCGACCGCCGGTCTGCATTTCGACGCGGAGCTCCTGGCCAGGCTCGGCGAGCGGGGAGTGGAGACTGCCCAGGTCACCCTGCACGTCGGCGCGGGGACGTTTCAGCCGGTGCGCGTGGAGGACCTGTCCCACCACACGATGCACGCGGAACGGGCCCGGGTCAGCGAGTCGGTTTGCGCCGCGGCGCGGGCAGCGCGGGCCCGCGGCAACCGGGTCGTGGCGGTCGGCACCACGGTCGTGCGGAGTCTGGAGTCCGCGGCCGCCGGCGGTGAGTTTGCGCCGTGGGAGGGAGAAACCCGCCTGTTCATCCGGCCGGGCTACGAGTTTCGCGCCGTGGACGCCATGATCACCAACTTCCATCTGCCGGAGTCGACGCTGCTCATGCTGGTTTGCGCGTTCGCCGGGACCGGGCTGGTTCTCGACGCGTACCGCCACGCCGTATCCGAGCACTATCGGTTTTTCAGCTACGGCGACGCCATGCTCCTGTTGCCCGCCGCCGGGCACAAGCCATGAAATTCGACCTGCTGGGATGCGACGGCCTCGCACGACGCGGACGGCTGGAGTTCGACCGCGGCGTGATTCAGACGCCGGCCTTCATGCCGGTCGGGACCTACGGGACGGTCAAGGCCATGACCCCGGAGGAGCTCGTGGAGCTGGGCGCCGAGATCGTTCTGGGCAATACCTTTCATCTGATGCTGCGCCCCGGAACGGACATCGTGGCGGCCCACGGCGACCTGCATGATTTCATGCACTGGGAGCGACCGATCCTGACCGATTCGGGAGGCTTTCAGGTATTCAGCCTGGCCCGGATGCGCAAGATTACCGAGGAGGGGGTGCGTTTCCGCTCGCCGGTCGACGGCGCGGAGGTCTTTCTGAGTCCCGAGCGGTCCCTGGAGGTGCAACGCCTTCTCGGCTCGGACGTGGTCATGGCATTCGACGAGTGCACGCCCTATCCGGCCACCCAGGCGGTCGCCAGGGAGTCCATGGACCTGTCCATGCGCTGGGCCCGCCGCTGCCGGGAAGCCCATGGCGACAGCCCGGCCGCCCTGTTCGGCATCGTTCAGGGCGGCATGTACACCGACCTCCGGGCCGAGAGCCTTGAGACGCTGATGGATATCGGCTTCGACGGCTACGCCCTGGGCGGGCTCGCCGTGGGGGAGACGGGCGAGGAACGGCTCCGCGTTCTGGACGCGATGGCTTCCAGGCTGCCGGGCGGCGCGCCGCGCTACCTGATGGGAGTCGGAACCCCGGAAGATATCGTCGAGGCCGTCATGCGGGGAATCGACATGTTCGACTGCGTGATGCCGACCCGGCATGCGCGCAACGGCTGGCTGTTTACGCGTACCGGCAACCTCAAGATCCGCAATGCGGTTCACGCCGACGATGCCGCGCCGCTGGACGCGGAGTGCGGCTGTTACACCTGCCGGCACTACAGCCGGGCCTACCTGCGCCACCTGTTTCGATGCAACGAAATTCTCGGCCACCGGCTCAATACGATCCATAACCTCCACTACTACCTGAACCTGATGGGTGAGATGCGCGGCGCCATCGAGGCGGGCCGGCTGGCGACCTGGGTCCGGGAGTTCTATCGGGGCCGGCAAGAATCCGTCCCGTCTATGCCATAATACGGGGCTTGATTGCCGCCCCCCGGCGGCCAGGCCATCACTACTTCGGAGCCGGTCATGGACTTTTTCATTGCCAGTGCCTGGGCGCAGGCCCCGGCCGGTCAGCCTGATCCGCTGACCAGCTTTCTGCCCCTGATCTTCATTTTCGTCATTTTCTACTTTCTGCTCATCCGGCCCCAGACCAAGCGTGCCAAGGAGCACCGCAAGATGGTCTCGGAGCTCAAGGCCGGTGACGAGGTGGTGACGGCGGGTGGCCTGCTCGGCCGCGTGTCCCATGTCGGCGAACAGTTCCTCAAGGTCGAGGTTGCCGATGGCATGGAACTCCGGGTGCAGCGGCAAAGCGTGACCGCCGTGGTTCCCAAGGGGACCCTCAAAAGCGTCTGATCGCTGCAAGGACTGCACGGTATGCTGAATCACTATCCCGCCTGGAAGAATTTCACGGTCCTGGCGATTGTTCTCATCGGCGCCATTGTGGCGCTGCCCAATCTGTTCGGCGACGACCCGGCGATCCAGGTGTCCCAGGAACGGGGCGACCTGCTCGGGGACAACGAACTCGTCCAGGTCCGGGGTCTGATTGACCAGGCCGGCATTCCCTACGAGAGCGCGTACGTGGACGAGGGCCGGCTCATGGTCCGGTTCCCCGATGAGGAACAGCAGCTGAAGGCCGTGGACGTCGTCCGCGAGGGTCTTGGTGACGGCTATGTGGCCGCGCTGACGCTTGCGCCGCGAACGCCCGGGTTTCTTCGCGCCGTCGGCCTGAGACCCATGAGCCTGGGCCTGGACCTGCGGGGCGGCGTCCATTTTCTCTACGAAGTGGACATGGAGGCGGCCATTCGCCAGAACCTCGAGCGTCTCGAGCAGGATTTCCGCAGCCTCATGCGCGAAGACCGGGTGCGCTATGAAAGCATCACGGTGCGCAACGGCACCGTCCGCGTGATCCTGCGGGATTCCGCCGATCTCGACGCAGCGGAGAGGATCATTAACGAGGCCGACGATCAGCTGGAGCTTGAGCGGCGCACGGTCGACGGCAAGCCGGCGATCATCGTGAGCCTCAGCGAGGAGCAGATTCGCCAGCGGCAGGACTTCGCGATCCAGCAAAATACCGTGACCCTGCGCAACCGGGTCAACGAACTCGGCGTGGCCGAGCCGGTCGTGCAGCGCCAGGGCGTGGACCGGATCGTGGTCCAGCTCCCCGGGGTGCAGGACCCGGCCCAGGCCGAACGGGTGCTGGGCGCGACCGCGACCCTGGAATTCCGGCTCGTGGATGAGACCAACGATCCCTTCGAAGCGGAGCGCCGGGGCCGGGCGCCGCTGGGATCGAAGCTCTATCTGGAGCGCAACGGCACACCGGTGCTGCTCAAACGCGACGTGATTGCCACCGGCGACCAGCTGACGGATGCGTCGTCCGGTTTCTCCGAGGGCCAGCCATCGGTCAATGTGGAACTGGACGCCAAAGGTGGCCGCAAGATGGGTGAGACCACCCGCGAAAACCTCAACAAGCGTATGGCCGTGGTCTTCATCGAGCAGAAACGCGAACAGACCGAACGCGGCGGCGAAATGGTCGAGGTGACCCGGGTCGAGGAAGAGGTCATCAGCGTGGCCACGATCCGCGGGATTTTCAGCAACCGCTTCCAGATCACCGGTCTGGACAACGTCGAAGCCCGGGACCTTGCGCTGCTCCTGCGGGCCGGCGCCCTCGCTGCGCCGATTTACAAGGTCGAGGAGCGGACAATCGGCCCCAGTCTCGGTAAGGACAATATCGACAAAGGCTTTGCCGCCGTGGCGATCGGTTTTCTGGCCGTCGTTATTTTCATGGCGGTGTACTACAAGGTCTTCGGCATCGTGGCCGATATGGCGTTGTTCACAAACCTGGTCCTGGTCATCGCGTTGCTGTCGCTGCTGCAGGCCTCGCTCACCTTGCCGGGCATCGCCGGTATCGTGCTGACGGTAGGCATGGCCGTGGATGCCAACGTGCTGATCTTCGAGCGTATCCGCGAGGAGCTCCGGCTGGGGAATTCGCCCCAGGCGAGTATCCAGGCGGGCTACCAGAAAGCCTTCTCGTCGATTGCCGACGCCAACATCACGACGCTTATCGCCGCCGTGGTGCTGTTTACCTTCGGCACCGGGCCGATCAGGGGCTTCGCCGTAACGCTGTCGCTGGGCATCATCACGTCAATGTTCACGGCGATCATCGGCACCCGCGCCGTCATCAATCTGATCTATGGCGGGCGGCGCGTCGAGCGGCTGGCGATCTGAGGGCGGCATCATGGAATTTATGAAAGACGCGATTCGTTTCGACTTCATGGGCAAGCGCCGGGTGGCGCTCGTGCTTTCGATCATCCTGCTCGTCGTCGCCCTGGGCTCGCTCCTGACGCGGGGCCTGAATTTCGGCATCGAGTTCACCGGCGGCATCGTGCTGGAGGTGGCGTATCCGGAGGCGGCGGATCTCGCGGATATCCGGTCCCGGGTGACGGAAGCCGGTTTTGACCGGGCCATCGTGCAGTACTTCGGCTCGTCCCGGGACGTGACGATTCAGCTGCCGCCCGGCGAGGGTGCGGACGGCGGCGAGATCCGGGATCAGCTGGTCACCGTGCTGCGGGAGGCCGAGCCGGGCGTCGAACTGCGGCGGGTCGAATTCGTGGGCCCGCAGGTCGGCAAGGAGCTGGCGGAGCAGGGTGGTCTGGCCATGCTCTTTGCCCTGATCATGATCCTTGCCTACGTGGCGCTGCGCTTCCAGTGGAAGTTCGCCGTGGGCGCGGTGGCTGCCCTGGTGCACGACGTGATCATCGTGCTCGGATTTTTCGCCGTCACCCAGATTTCGGTGGACCTGGCCGTGCTGGCCGCCGTGCTCGCGGTGATCGGCTATTCGCTGAATGACACCATCGTCGTGTTCGATCGAATTCGCGAAAACATGTTGTCGATCCGCAAGCAGACGTCTGAAGCGATCATGAACCTCTCGATCAATCAGATGATTGCCCGAACCCTGGTGACCAGCCTGACCACGCTGCTCGTGCTGGTCGCGCTCCTGGTGCTGGGCGGCGAAGCCGTATTCGGTTTTGCCGTAGCTCTCATCGTGGGCGTGATCGTGGGTACGTATTCGTCCATCTTCGTGGCAAGCGCCACGGCGCTGGCGCTGGACGTGACCCCGCAGGACCTGATGCCGCCGGAGCGGGACGATTCGGAGCTGGATGCTCTGCCTTGAGCCGCGGCCTGTAACGCGATAAAAAAAGGGGCCGCGAGGCCCCTTTTTTTTCGCGGTACCCGACGGGCGGATGGCGTGTCACCCGCCCTTGAGCCGTTCAGGCCTGTGCGGGCCGAGGGTGGCAACCAGCGCGTCAAAAATGCGCAGGTTCCCCGCCACGATGTGTCCGGAGTAGAGCCAGTCATCGCCGCCGTTCATGTCGCCCACCCGGCCGCCGGCTTCCTGTATCAACAGGCCCCCGGCGGCGACATCCCAGGGGCTCAGACCCATTTCCCAGAACCCGTCGAGCCGTCCGGCAGCCACATAGGCCAGGTCCAGGGCGGCTGCCCCAGGACGGCGGACCCCCTCGGTGGCCTCGATCATCGCGCGCAGCATGGGCATGTAGGCATCCAGGTCTTCGCTTCCGCCCCGAAACGGAAAGCCGGTTCCCACCAGGCAGGATTCCAGCGTCCGGGCCTGGCTTACGCGGATGCGCCGGCCATCGAGCTGTGCGCCCGCGCCGCGACTTGCCGTAAACAGTTCCTGGCGCAGCGGGTCGTAGACCACGCCGTGCTCGATTCGGCCTGAGTGCTCAACGGCGACAGAGACGGCGAAGGTGGGAAACCCGTGCAGGAAATTGGTCGTGCCGTCGAGCGGGTCGATGATCCAGACAAATTCCGAGTCCCCCGACTTGCCGCTCTCTTCGGCGAGGAAGGCGTGGTCGGGGTAGCTCTTGCGTACGGTCTGGATAATCTCCTGTTCAGCCAGGTGGTCGACCTCGCTGACGAAATCGTTCCGGCCCTTGCTGGAAACCCGGATCGAGTCCAGACGGTTGATGTTGCGGATAATCGCGTCCCCCGCCCGGCGCGCGGCCCGGACGGCGATATTCACAAGAGCGTGCATCTGAGCGTCTCCAGGGACACAAGGGCCGGTCCGGGCTGGCTTCCGGCACGCGGCGGGCCGGTAGAATAGCAAAGAAATCCGCAAGTTGTAGAGGCCCTCGCCGCTATGCTCCTTCCCCATGTGCGCATCGTTCTCGTCGGAACTTCCCACCCCGGCAACATCGGGGCTGCCGCCCGGGCCATGAAGAACATGGGCCTGACGTCGCTGCATCTCGCGGATCCCCAGGCGCCGTTCCCGTCCCCGGAGGCGTCCGCCCGGGCCTCCGGGGCCGACGACGTGCTCGAGCGGGCAAGCGTCCACCGCGGCCTGGGCGAGGCGCTGGCCGGTTGCGGGTACGCCCTGGGGCTCAGCGCCCGTCTCCGCAGCCTGCCGTGGCCGGTCGTGGAGCCGAGGGAAGCCGCGGTCCGGGCATTGCAGAAGGCGCAGGCGGCTCCGGTGGCGCTGGTGTTCGGCCGCGAGAAGTCCGGTCTGAGCAACGACGAGCTGGCTCGCTGCCAGGCGCTGGTCCACATCCCGGCCAATCCGGACTACAGCTCACTGAATCTCGCGATGGCGGTACAGATCATGACCTACGAGCTGCGCCTGGCCAGCCGCGAGTCCCTACCCGAGAGCACCGCGCGGGAGGACTTCCCGCCGGCGACCCTGGAGGACATGGAGCATTTCTACAACCATCTCGAGAGCGCCATGGTGGGGGCGGGTTTTCTCAACCCGGACAATCCCCGCCATCTCATGCGGCGGCTGCGAAGGCTCTACAACCGGGCTCAGCCGGATCAGAACGAGCTGAGTATTCTCCGCGGCATTCTCAGCGCTCTGGCCCCGGATGCCTGGCCTCCGCGCGGTCGAGAATCCGGCGGGCCCGCGCGGTGAGATCGAGCGCCTCTTTTCACGTCATTCAGGGCGACTGGCACCTGCCGCCCCTGGACCGGCAGCGAACCTGGCTGGTCTGGATCGAGCCCCTGTTCGAACGAACCGCCACGCGGTCGGCTGTGCGGCTGCCCTTCGACGCCGTCTGCTATCGCAAAAAGTGCATGGAAGAAAAACGCCTGGCCGCCTGCGATCCGGACGTCCCCGGTCTGGTCCTCCAGGGGGCGGCAAACCCTTGCGGGCTGCCCTATCGGCTTATCGACGGCAATCATCGGCTGCACCGTCAGATGCGCGCGGGTCTGCGGGAGGGCTGGTTCTTCGTGTTTCGATTCGAGGAAATCGCCGACTGTATTCTCGACTACGAGCGCTACATGGCGTCGCTGCGGTCCCGGCCCGTCAATGCTGCGAGGCAGCATGCCGGCGTGGCGGCCCGCGGGCCGGGCGCGGGTTCCGCGGACGGTTTGCGGCCGGCCGGTCCGGGCCCGGCGGCGGACGGCTCTCCGGACTGAAACGCGGCTATTGACCGGCTCGGGCCCTGGCGGCGCTTTCAGTGCGCCGTGTCCCATCGAAACCCCTCGGCTTCATGCGATAATCCGGGTAATGACAACCCGGCAGCTGACATGAATACGCGCACCCCTGTTTACCTGGATTACGCCGCTACCACGCCTGTCGACGAGCGGGTCGCGGAAGAGATGTGTGAATGCCTCACCCGGAACGGCTGCTATGCCAACCCGGCGTCGAGCTCGCACCAGCCGGGCCGGGATGCGCGGGGCCGGGTCGAACAGGCGAGGCGCGAGGTCGCCGCTCTGATCGGGGCTTCGCCGACGGAAATCGTCTGGACCTCGGGAGCGACGGAATCCGACAATCTGGCGATCAAGGGCGCGGCGCTGGCGCACGCCGATCGCGGCCGGCACGTCGTGACCAGTCGCACCGAGCACAAGGCGGTGCTGGATACCTGCCGGAGCCTGGAGCAGCAGGGTTGGGACGTGACCTGGCTGGTCCCGGGCGAGGACGGCATCGTGACCGCCAGCCAGGTGGCGGACGTCATCCGCGAGGACACCGTGCTCGTCTCGATCATGCACGTGAACAACGAGATCGGCGTGGTACAGGATGTAGCCGAGATCGGCGCGGTCTGCCGGGAGCGGGGCGTCATTTTTCACGTGGATGCGGCCCAGAGCGCGGGCAAGGTCCCCGTGGACGTCCAGGCCATGTCGGTGGACCTTTTGTCGGTGTCCGGCCACAAGGTCTACGGGCCGAAGGGAATCGGTGCGCTCTTCGTGCGGCGCGGACCGCGCGCCCGGCTGGAACCTTTGATCCACGGCGGTGGTCATGAATGGGGTATGCGTTCGGGAACGCTTGCCACTCACCAGATTGTGGGCATGGGGGCGGCGTTCCGAATCGCCGCCGAAGAATTTCGCGCCGACAGCATCCGTCTCGGAGATCTGCGGCGAAAGCTCTGGGAGGGACTCAAGGGCCTCGGAGGCGTGTGGCTGAACGGAGATCCCGAGCGGAGGATTGCGGGTTTGCTGAATGTCAGTTTTGAAGGCGTGGAGGGCGAAAGCCTCCTGTTTGCGCTCCGGGACCTCGCGGTTTCCAGCGGGTCCGCGTGCACATCGGCCAGCCGCGAGGCCTCTTACGTGCTCAGGGCCATCGGCCGCGACGACCAGCTGGCACAGAGTTCGATCCGCTTCAGCCTGGGACGGTTTACCACGGCGTCGGATGTGGAGTTTGCGATTTCCCGGGTCAGGGACCAGGTGCAGCGCCTGCGGTCGCTGGCGCCGGCGTCCTCGGAGAATCTCGGAGCACGGGTGAGCTGATGACCGTACCGGCCTACAGTAACGAGGTGTTGCGACGCTTCGAGGAGCCATCGGGGGCGGGCCCCATGTTCGGGCAGGGTCCGGATGTGGTGCGCGGCGTTGCCGGTGACTTTTCGCGAGGGACTCGCGTGGAGTTCCAGCTCCGGCTGCGGGAGGCGACCATCGCGGCCTGCCGTTTCCAGGCTTATGGTTGCCCCCACGTCATCGCTGCGGCATCGTGGATGTCGGAGCGGGCCGAGGGCGTCGCGCTGACCGATCTGCCGACGGACTTCACGGCGCTGGCGGTGGCTGAAGCGCTGGATGCACCGGCGGAGAAGCTGGGGCCGCTTCTGGTGGTGGAGGATGCGTTTGCCGCGGCAGTGGCGGCGGCCCAAGACAGGCAAGCCGGGGCGTAGAAACGCTCGGACCCCGGGATTTCAGGATCTGGAGAAAGGTAGGGCAATGGCGATTACGTTGACCGATTCGGCTGTGGACCGGGTGAGAGAGTACCTCGACCGCCGGGGGAGCGGCCTGGGCATCCGCCTCGGCGTTCGCAAAACCGGTTGTTCCGGGTATGCGTATGTCGTTGACTATGCTGACGAAGTGGCCAGCGAGGACGTCGTTTTCGAGGTTGACGGAGTCAAGGTCGTCGTGGCGCCCGCGAGCCTGGAGTTTCTCGACGGCACGGAAGTGGATTTCGTGCGTGAGGGCCTCAATCAGGCCTTCCGGTTCCGGAACCCCAACGTCAAGGACGAGTGCGGCTGCGGCGAGAGCTTCAGCGTCGAGGCCAGCTGATCTCGTACTACTGATTGCGGGGCGGCTGGCCCCGGCAGTATCATTACTCGTTTGATTCCATGACCATAGCCGTTCCCGTGACCGGGCTCGGCCGTTTGTCGTATTCGCCCTCCGGCCCGAAGTGGCCGGCGTGATGCGGCTGCTATTCAGATTAGCTATTGCGGGAGAGCAATTGCCATGGCCATCGAACGCACTCTTTCCATCATCAAGCCCGACGGTGTCGCGAAGAACCTTATTGGCGAAATCTATCGCCGGTTCGAAACGGCGGGGCTGCGAATCGTTGCGGCCCGCATGATCCATCTCGGAGAAGAGCAGGCCGGGGCCTTCTACGCCGTCCACAAGGACCGTCCGTTTTACAAGGACCTCGTCAGCTACATGACGTCCGGGCCCGTCGTCGTGCAGGTTCTCGAGGGCGAGGATGCGATCGCCCGCCATCGGGAGATCATGGGCGCCACGAATCCCGCGGACGCCGCGCCCGGTACGATCCGGGCGGATTTCGCCGCGAGCATTGAGGAAAACGTCGTCCATGGGTCGGACGGCCCCGACACGGCGGCGAACGAAGTGGACTTCTTCTTCTCGGGTGACCAGATTTGCCCGAGGACCCGGGAAGCCTGACGCCGTGACCGGCGGACGCGTCAACCTGCTCGGCCTGTCTCGCAGCGCCCTGGAAGAATTTTTCGAGGGCCTTGGCGAGAAGCCGTTTCGCGCCCGGCAGCTGATGCGCTGGGTGTACGGGCAGGGCGTGTCCGACTTCGACCTGATGACCGACATCTCCAAGAAGCTGCGCCTGCGGCTTGCGGAGATCGCCGAGATTCGTCCGCCGCGGATCGTGACAGACCAGCTCTCCGGCGACGGCACGCACAAATGGATGCTCAGGGGCAGTGACGATCAGGCGGTGGAAACCGTGTTCATCCCGGAAGTCGCCCGCCGGACCCTGTGTATTTCCAGCCAGGTCGGCTGTGCGCTGGACTGCTCGTTTTGCTCGACGGCCCAGCAGGGCTTCAACCGCAATCTCGGCACCGCCGAGATCGTAGGTCAGGTCTGGCTTGCGAGCCGCCAGCTCGGCGACCGGGTGGACGCCGACGAGCGGGTCGTCACCAACGTCGTGCTCATGGGCATGGGCGAGCCGTTGGCGAACTATCGCAATGTCGTTCCGGCGCTGGAGATTCTCCTCGACGATTTCGGTTTCAACCTGTCGCGGCGGCGGGTTACCCTCAGCACCTCGGGTCTCGTCCCCCAGATGGACCGACTGGCCCGTGACTGCAACGTGGCGCTGGCCGTCTCCCTGCATGCGCCGAACGATGAATTGAGGGACCAGCTGGTGCCGATCAACCGGCGCTATCCGATCGCCGAGCTGCTGGATGCCTGCTGGCGGTATACCGAGGCTGGTCTGCGCCGTCACATTACCTTCGAATACGTCATGCTGGACAAGGTCAACGATTCCGATGCCCATGCGCGTGATCTGGTACGCCTGATGAAACATCGACCCGCCAAGGTGAATCTGATTCCCTTCAATCCGTTCCCCAATACCCCCTATCGCCGGTCCGCCAGGGACCGGATCGAGCGTTTCCGGGAAATCCTGCTGCGCTCGGGAGTCCGGGCCACCATCCGCCGGACCCGCGGCGACGACATTGATGCGGCGTGTGGTCAGCTGGTTGGCCGGGTCGAGGACCGCACGAGAATACGGCTTGGGGAGAAACTCATCAGCGTGGCGGCCCGGCCATGAAGACGCGGCTGATCATTCTGCTGGCAGCCGTGTTCGCGACGGCCTGCGTTTCCACCGAACCCAAGGGGCCCGAGACCTCGCCGGAGGACGCGGCAAAAGTCAATCTCCAGCTGGGAGCCCAGTACCTGCAGCGTGGCGATCTGGCCCTGGCCCGGGACAAGCTCAAGAAAGCCGTTGCTCTCGATCCGGAGCTCATCGGCGCGCAGCTCACCCTCGGCCTGGTCTATGAGCGGGCCGGTGAGTCGGACAAGGCGTACACGCATTATCGCCAGGCCGTAAAGCTTGCCCCGGACGACCCGAATGTTCTGAACAGCTATGGCGGCTACCTCTGTCGACGGGACGAACGCGAGGAGGGGCTGAAGTACTTCGAGAAGGCGGCCACGACGCCGTTTTACCGCAACCCCCAGACCGCCTGGACCAACGCCGGCGTCTGCGCGCGGGGCATTCCGGACCCGGAACGGGCGGAAGCCTTCTTCCGCCTCGCTCTCGCCCAGGATCCCCGCTATCCGGAGGCGCTTTTGCAGATGGCGGATCTGAGCCTGGGCAACGGCAACGCACTGGCGTCGCGAGCCTTCCTCCAGCGCTACGAGGCCGTGGCACCCTGGGGGCCGGACAGCCTGTGGCTGGCCGTTCGGGTCGAACAGACCCTGGGTGACCGGGGCGCGGCCGGCGACTATGCGCGACGCCTGCGGAGCGAGTACCCGGATTCCCGGGAAGCCCGGCTCCTGGAGAGCGGTGGTGGCAGATAACGACGCCACAGACGACGCAGGCCGGACCGACGAGGCGTTGCCGACCGCCGGCCAGATACTCAAGGCTGCCCGGGAAGCCAAGGACCTTTCCGTCGACCGGCTGGCCCGTGCGCTGAACCTGGATGTTCCGGCGGTCAACGCCATCGAGTCGGATCGCTATGCCGTGATCGGAGCTCCCGTGTTCGTACGCGGACACCTGCGGAAATATTCGCAGCTCGTGGAGATCTCCGCCGATGAGGTGCTGGCTGCGTACGAACGTGCCGAAGAGCCGGCGGAGCGGGTGGAGCTGCACCCCATGAAGCCGGAGGAAGCGGCCAGGCCCGAAGTCCGTCTCTGGCCGGCTGTCCTGCTGCTCCTGATCCTCGTGGCTGGCGTGGTCTGGTGGCTGCTCAGGCCCACTCCGCCGCCGGCGGAGATCCCTGAAACCGCGCCGGACAGCGCCGTGCCCGCGGAACCGGCGCCGTCCAGCGAGGCGGCCGGTGATCAGGCCATCTCCGAGTCCGCGTCGCAGCCGGTGCCGGTCACTCGGCCGGCAGAAGACGGGGCCCTGGTGCTGCCGCCGCGCTCGTCCAGCGCCGCCTCGGAACCGGAGGATGCGGATACCGAGCCCCGGCCCGCTCCTCCGGCAGCGTCCCGGGCCGAGTCTCCGGATGCGGCGGAGAACGACCCTCCGGCCAGGTCCGAGCCGCCCGCTCAGGACTCTGAGGAAACGGCCGGCCCGGCACGGCAAGCTTCAGCCGCTCAGCCGGAGGCCCGCGTGCCGGCCAGCACCACGCGCCAGCCGCCGCGCGAGGCCGCGCCGGCCCGGAGAGATTCCTTGCCGGCTGACTCAACGCCAGCCGTGTCCGCGCCAGCGGTGTCCGGGCCAGCCGCTTCCGTACCAGCCGCTTCCGCGCCGGCAGTTTCCCCGCCGCCGGTCTCCGAGCTGACCATCGAGCAGGAACTGTTCGCCTCGAGCGGGCCGGTTGCCCCGAGCGGACTGCTTGCCGAATTTGTCTTCAGCGCGGATTCCTGGATCGATGTGCGCGATGCCAGCGGGGCTCGCCTGGTGTACGCGCTGGGCCGCGCGGGGACCACCCGAACGCTGCGCGCCGAAGCGCCTCTCACCGTATTCCTGGGTTATGCCGACGGGGTCGAGGTGCGAATCGAGGGCCGGCCCTGGCCGGTCCCGGACCGGGTGCGCCGGGGCAACACCGCCCGATTCACGCTGGAGGCTCCCTGATGGGGTCGGACGGGGATTGGCGGTCGTGACGGCGACACGAGGACAGGCCGTACAGCCGGTACGCGGCATGAACGACGTTCTCCCGCCGGATACCTGGGTGTGGCAATGGGTGGAGCGAACCGTGGCCGACGTGCTGCAGTCCTATGGCTATGGCCAGCTGCGCATGCCCCTTATCGAGCGCACGGAGCTGTTTGCCCGATCCATCGGCGAAGTCACCGACATTGTCGAAAAGGAGATGTACACGTTTGCGGATCGGAACGGGGAGAGCCTGAGTCTCCGCCCGGAAGCGACCGCGAGCTGCGTGCGTGCCGCCATAACCCATGGGCTGCTGCACAACCAGCAGCAGCGCTTCTGGTATGCGGGACCGATGTTCCGGTACGAGCGCCCCCAGAAAGGCCGCTACCGTCAGTTCCACCAGTTTGGCGCGGAGGCGTTCGGCTACCGCGGGCCGGACATCGACGCCGAGATGATCCTGATGTCGGCGCGGCTGTGGCGGGCGCTGGGCATTCCCGACCTGGTTCTGGAGATCAACTCACTGGGCACCTCCGAGTCCCGGGCCGGGTACCGGGAGCGCCTGGTGGAGTATTTCTCCGCTCATCGGGCGGCGCTGGATGAGGACAGCCGGCGGCGGCTCGAACAGAACCCCCTGCGTATTCTCGACACGAAGAATCCGGCGCTGCAGGATCTCGTGGCGGCGGCGCCGGCTATCACCGACCATCTGGATACGGAGTCTGCGGAGCACTTTGCCGCACTTCGGGAAATGCTGGCCGATGCCGGTGTCCCGGCGCGAGTGAACACCCGACTCGTGCGGGGCCTCGACTACTACAGCCGCACGGTTTTCGAATGGCTGACCGATCGCCTCGGCGCCCAGGCGGCCGTCTGCAGCGGCGGCCGTTATGACGGCCTGGTCACTCAGCTGGGGGGCCGAGATACGCCGGCGATCGGGTGGGCGCTGGGTGTCGAGCGGCTGGTGGAGATCGTTCAGCTCGCCGGGAGCGCGCCGGCGGCGCCGGTCCCCGATGTGTTCCTGCTGCCCGTGGGCGAGCCGGCGGTCCGGGCCGCGACCGGGATCGCCGAGAGCCTCCGGGATGCGGTGCCGGGCCTGAGGGTCCTGCAGAACTGTGGGGCAGGGAGCATGAAGTCGGGCATGAAACGGGCCGATCGCAGTGGCGCGGCCCTCGCGGTCATCGTCGGCGACGATGAACTGGCGACCGACACGCTGACAGTAAAGCACCTGCGCGGCGACGGAGGCCAGGAGCGGCTGGATCGTCCGGGGGCAGCCCGCCACTTGGCGGAATGGTTAACCAAGCAAAGCGGCCGGCCGGATGCCGGACCGTCAGGAGAGCATTGAGCAGTGGACGATTATCTCAGTGAAAGAGAACAGGTCGAGCAGATCCGTGCCTGGCTTAAGGAAAATCTGGCCTGGATCGTGGGGGGGCTGGTGATCGGCATCGGCGGTATCGTGGGTCTCAACTACATGGAAGACCGCAAGCTGCAGATCGGCGAACAGGCGTCCGCTGAATATACGGCGCTGCGGGAGGCGATCGCCTCCGGTTCCCTGGAGAACGCCCGGGCCCGCCTCGAGACGCTCTCCTCCGATTATGACGGGACCCCCTACCTGGACCAGGCGCGCCTTGCGGTGGCCGCAGCCGTCCTCCGCGAGGGGGATCCGCAAAGCGCCGAGGTCTATCTGCGCGCGGCGCTCGATCACACCTCGGATCCGGATCTGGCCCGCGTCGTCCGGCTGCGCCTGGCGCGTGTCCTGATCGGGAGTGACCGGGCTGACGAAGCGCTCGATGTCCTCGACCTGTCCGAAGCCGGCAGCTTCGCCGGCCAGTACCACGAGCTTCGCGGCGACATCTTTGCGGCCAGGGACGAATCCACGGCCGCCAGAGAGGAATACCAGGCGGCGCTGGACGCGGGGCAGGCACAGTCGGTCGATGCCGCCGGCCTGCTGCGCAAGCTCGCCGCTCTGCCTGCGGAGGGCAGCGACGCCTCATGAGGGTGCTGCTCGTCATCGGGCTCTCGCTTCTGGCGAGCGGCTGTTCGATCTTCGGCGACGATGACGAACCGGTCGAGCCGCCGGCCGAGCTCGAGAGGTTCGATGAGACGCTGCAGGTGGGCCGCGCCTGGCGCAAGGGTCTGGGCGGAGGCACCGAGGACCTGCTGCTTGGCCTTCGTCCCGCCGTCTCCGGCGGGCGTCTGTATGCGGGCACCCACGAGGGGCGGGTGTGGGCGGCGGATTCGTTCAAGGGAGACACGGTCTGGGAGACGAAGACCGGGTTGTCCCTTGCCGCGGGCCCGGGGGTCGGTGACGGCATGGTCCTGTTCGGGACCAGCGGCGGCACCGTCATTGCCCTGGATGCCGCCGACGGCAAGGAGCGCTGGCAGGTGAACCTTTCCGGGGAGGTCGTGGCGGCACCGGTGCCCGCCCGTGATCTCGTCATTGTGCGAACAGTTGATGGACGGGTCCGCGCGCTGAGCGCCGCCGACGGGAGCGAGCGCTGGTTCATCGAGCGCCCGGTTCCCCGTCTGACGCTGCGAGGCAATTCGGTGCCGGCCGTGTCGGGTGAAATCGTGGTCATCGGCTATGACGACGGCCGTCTCGGCGCCTACGACCGCCGGACCGGCGACCCGGTATGGGAGAACCTCGTCGCCTCGGGGCGCGGCGCCAACCAGCTCGAGCGCCTGGCGGACGTGGACGGCAACCCGGTGATCGTCGATCAGGACATCTACGTCGCCAGCTTTCACGGACGGGTTGCCGGCCTGGCCCTGGAGTCCGGACAGTTTCTCTGGGCCAGCGAAGTGTCCAGTTTTCACGACGTCGCGGTGGACTGGACGAGTGTCTACGTGACCGACGAGAACAGCGAGGTGGTTGCGTTCAACCGCGCCAGCGGCGCGACCATCTGGCGCCAGTCCGGCCTGAGAGCCCGGAGCGTGACCGGCCCCGTCGTGTTCGGCAACACCATCGTGGTGGGCGATTTCGAAGGCTACCTGCATTTCCTCGATCCTCTGACAGGCACGTTCCAGGCGCGGGTGAAAACCGGCGGAGCAGCGATTGTGTCCCGGCCTATTGTCGCTGGCGAACTGATCTACGTGCAGACCGAGGACAACGACATCATTGCCTACGCGGTACGCTCCCGCGGGGACGGATGACCCGGCATGCTTCCCGTGGTTGCCCTGGTTGGCCGCCCGAACGTCGGCAAGTCGACGCTCTTCAATTTCCTGACCCGCAGCCGGGACGCGCTGGTCGCTGATTTTCCCGGCCTGACCCGGGACCGCCAATACGGCTTCGGCAAGGTCGGGCCCGTGCCCTATATCGTCGTGGACACCGGCGGGCTTGCCGGCGACGCGGGCAGCGACGGCGTGGAAGCGCTGGCCGCACGCCAGACCGTCCAGGCCCTGGCGGACGCCGACCGCATTCTGTTTTTGGTCGACGGCCGCGACGGCCTGACCGCCGACGACCAGGATATTGCCGGGATGCTGCGCCGCCAGGGCCGTGACGTCCGCGTGGTCGTCAACAAGGCGGAGGGGCTGGCGGAGGAACACGTTGTTGCCGAGTTTCACGCCCTGGGGCTGGGCGATCCCGTGGCGATTTCCGCCGCCCACGGTCAGCGGGTTCGCGCCCTGATGGATGCGGTTCTCGATGCCTATGAAACGCTCGAAGAGGACGAAGCGGCGGATCGGCTGCCCGGCACCCGGGTCGCCGTGATCGGCCGGCCGAACGTAGGCAAGTCGACGCTCGTCAACCGTCTGGTGGGTGAAGACCGGGTGGTCGCCTTTGACCAGCCCGGGACCACGCGCGACAGCGTGGAGGTGCCGTTTCGCCGCGGCAAGAAAGAATATGTCCTGGTGGATACCGCGGGGGTGCGACGGCGGCGCAGTGTCCACGAAGCCATCGAGAAGTTCAGCGTGATCAAGGCGCTGAAGGCGGTGGACGATGCGCATGTGGTCATCGCGGTTATCGACGGCCAGGACGGCGTAACCGAACAGGACGCTACCCTGATCGGGCTGGCCGCGGAACGGGGCCGCGGTCTGGTGATCGCCGTCAACAAGTGGGACGGCCTCGCCGACGATCGGAAAGATCGGATCCGCGCCGACCTGCAGCGCAAGCTGCCCTTCGTGGACTACGCGAGCCGCCATTTTATTTCGGCGCTGCACGGCAGCGGCGTCGGCAAGCTTCTGCATTCCGTCGACCAGGCCCACGCCGCCGGGCAGCGGGCGCTGCCGACGTCCGAACTGACCCGGATCCTCGAAGCCGCGGTCACCGAGCATCAGCCGCCCCTGGTCCGCGGCCGCCGCATCAAGCTTCGCTATGCGCACCAGGGCGGGCGCAATCCGCCGGTGATCGTGATCCACGGCAATCAGACCGACCGTCTGCCGGCGTCGTACCGGCGCTTTCTGGCAAATACCTTCCGCCGGGCGTTCAGGCTCGAAGGGACGCCGGTGCGGATCGAATTGCGCTCCGGCGACAATCCCTACGAGGGGCGCCGAAACACCCTGACGCCCCGCCAGGAGCGAAAACGCAAGCGCATGATCCGCCACATCAAGCGCCGGGACAGCTAGTCGGGCCCGGTCCCGGCCATTGGCAATGGCGCCCGGCATTGGCGACAATGCGCCCATGGTTGCTCAGGTCAAGAAAAAACCGGCGCAGCACAGTGCCTTGCAGGTTCTCCATCTCGACCGGGAGTTCGAGATGCATCGCGGCGGCAGTCTTCCCGAAGTGGACAT
>JARFQW010000093.1 GCA_029287575.1 Gammaproteobacteria bacterium
TCACCGGCCAGCGCATCCTGGATACCCTCTTCCCGGTCGCCCGTGGCAGTCGAGCCGCCCTGCCAGGCGTGTTCGGCACGGGCAAGACCGTGCTGCAGGAAAGCCTGGCGAAGTGGTGTGACGCCGATGTCATCGTCTACGTGGGCTGCGGTGAACGCGGTAACGAAATGGCCGAAGTTCTTGACGAGTTCCCCCAGCTCGAGGATCCGCGCAACGGTCGGCCGCTGATGGAACGCACGGTGATCATCGCCAATACCTCGAATATGCCCGTGGCGGCCCGGGAAGCCAGTATCTACACCGCCATTACGGTCGCCGAGTATTTCCGGGACCAGGGACTGCATGTGGCGCTGATGGCCGATTCGACCAGCCGCTGGGCCGAGGCCCTGCGGGAGGTGTCCGGGCGTCTCGGCGAGCTGCCGGGAGAAGCCGGTTATCCGGCCTATCTCGCCTCACGGCTGGCCGATTTCTACGAGCGCGCTGCGCGTGTGGAGACCCTCGGTGGAGAAGAAGGATCCATCACCGTGATCGGCGCCGTCAGTCCGCCCGCCGGCGACTTTGCCGAGCCTGTGACCAGCCACACGAAACGCTACGTGCGCAGTTTCTGGGCCCTCGACCGGGGACGGGCCCACGCACGGTTCTATCCCGCCATTCACCCACTGACTTCCTACGCGGAGGACGTGGACCGGCTCGCCCGCTGGTGGCAGACCCAGGGCAATCCGGAGTGGCCCCAGCACCGCCGCCGAATCCTGACGCTGATCGAGCAGCAGGCACGTCTCGAGCGCATGGCCCGGATTGTCGGGAAGGACGCCTTGCCCAACGAGCAGCAGCTGGTGCTGCTGCAGGCCGAACTCATCAACGACGGTTTTCTCCGCCAGTCCTCGTTCTCCCCCGTGGACCGATACTGCTCGCCACGCCGCCAGACCGCCATGCTGCGGTGTCTGATGCATTTTCTGGACCTCTCCGAGGAGGCCCTGGCCCAGGGGGTGACGCCGGAAACAATCGCTGCGGCGCCCGTGCTTCGAACGCTTCAACGCCTCGGGGAAGAACTGGGCGAGGACAACATGGAAGGGTTCCGGGAACTCCAGACAAGGCTGGACCGGGACATGCACGCCTTGATCGAGGAGGCCCGTCATGCAGCCTGACATCACCCTGAACCGGGCCACGCATCGTATCGAGGGGCCCCTGCTGTTCGTGCGCCGTGAAGCGGATGTCGGCCTCAACGAGGCCGTGGAGGTCCTCGGTGACAGCGGCATGCCCCGGGTTGGACGGATCGCCGCTCTGGGCTCCGAGGAAATGGTCGTCGAGGTGCTCGAGTCGACCATGGGGCTGGCACTGGACGACACCCGCCTTCGCATTCGTGGCGCCCCGCTCATGCTCGATGTGGGGCCCGGCATGCTGGGCCGGGTCTTCAACAGCGTCGGCGAAGTCGCCGACGGGGGTCCGCCGATCGCCGCGGAACGGTCCCTGCGTATCGAGGGCCTGGCAATCAACCCCGCCGCCCGCGCCCTGCCCAGGGACTTCATCGAAACCGGCGTGGCCAGCATCGACCTGCTCAATTCCCTGGTCCGGGGTCAGAAGCTGCCGCTGTTCTCCTGTGGCGGACTGCCCCATGACCGGCTGGCAGTCGAGATCGCACAGCAGGCCCGCCTGCGCGGTGGCGAAACGGGAGACTTCGCGATCGTCTTTGCCGGCATCGGGGTCCCCTATGACACCGCGGAGCGCTTTCGCGCGGCCATGGAGGCGTCGGGGGCACTGGCCCACACCGTCATGGTCTTGAACCATGCCGACGAGCCCAGCACCCAGCGCTTGCTGACGCCCCGCTATGCCCTGACCGCGGCGGAGTACCTGGCATTTGTCGAGGGCCGGCACGTGCTTGTCATTCTCACCGACATGACCAACTACTGCGAGGCGCTGCGGGAGGTATCCGCAAGTCACGGCGAAATCCCCAGCCGCAAGGGCTACCCGGGCTATATGTATTCCGACCTGGCCACGTTATTCGAGCGGGCCGGCTGTATCCAGGGACTCGCCGGCACCCTGACCCAGCTGCCGATCCTGACGATGCCCGGCGATGACATCGGCCACCCGATTCCGGATCTCACCGGGTACATAACCGAAGGCCAGATCGTGCTCGGCCGCGAACTGGACCGCAAGGGCATCTATCCGCCGATCGAGGTACTCCCCAGCCTGTCCCGGCTCATGGATGCCGGCATCGGCGAAGGCTACACGCACGGCGACCACCCGGCGCTGGCTCAGCAGCTATTCGCGTCCTATGCCCGGGCCGTCCGCGTGCGCGTCCTGGCGAGCGTGATGGGCGTTGAGGGGCTGCCGGAGAACGATCAGAAGTTTCTCGCTTTTGGCGACGCGTTCGAACAGGGCTTCGTGGCCCAGGACGCGCCGCGCACGCTGGAAGACAGCATGGGCGTGGGGTGGGAATTGCTCAGGGATCTGCCTCCCACCGAACTGACGCGGCTTTCCGAAGAGCAGATTGTCCGTGAAATCGAAGGTCAGGCACATGGCTGATCTTCCCGGCGGAATTTCTCCCACGCGGAGCGCGTACCTGGAACTGAAGGACGAACGCCGCCAGATAAACGAGGGCTACGAGTTCCTGGACGAAAAACGCCTGTTGCTGGCCGCGGAGCTCTTGCGGCGGCTGCGCGAGTACGAAGCCTTGCGCCAGGTGCTTCAGTCCCTCTGGGATACCGCCCGCGCCGCCTTGGCCGCGGCCTGCGGCCGGCATGGTCTGGACGGTCTCTCCGTCCTGCCGGTCGCCGCAGTGGAGGAAACCCGCTGGACGAGCACGCAACAACGATTTCTCGGAGTCACCCTGGCAGACGGGAGCGCGGAGTTCGAGCGCGGGGATGTTCCGGAGGCGGCGGTCAATCCCTCGCCGGAGGCCGGCCAGTGCGCCGATGCCTTTTCGGCCTTTGCGGAGCGGCTCGGCGAACTCGCCCTGGCCGAGGGCAGCCTGGTCAGGCTGGTGCGGGACTACACCCGCACCGAACGCCGGGCGCGGGCTCTGGAGAACGTCCTGCTACCCGAACTGCGGGACGCGCTGCACTTCATGGACGAACAGCTGGAGGCCATGGACCAGGAAGAGGCCGTGCGCGTTCGCCGCGCCCGGCACGAAGGGTAGTCGCCGGCGACCGGCGACGGCCCGATGCCGGCAGCGTGCGGTCGCGTCCCAGTTCGCTCAGTAGTCCTGGTGAACGGCGTGGAGGGTGACTTCATCCACCATCTGAAATCCCGGCTGGGTTAACACGTCAACCACGACCCGGGCGAGTTCGTCCGGCTGCAGGGCTGACCTGGCACCCAGGCGCCCCTCCTCGCCGTCATTGAATGCGGTATCGATCATGCCGGGATTGATCAGGGACACACGAACGCCGCGATCCTTGAACTCTTTCATCAGGCTCAGTGACAGACCCCGTAACGCGAACTTCGAGGCTGCGTACACGGCCATGTTCGCCAATGGCGTAAAGGACAGATCCGATGCGATATTGACGATATGGCCTGCACCCCGCTCGAGCATGCCCGGCAGTACGCCCTGGCACAGCCGGATCGGCGCTCGCACGTTCACATCGACGATGCGCTCATGCTCCTCAGGCGTGTGTTCGAGAAACGGGCGGTAATAGCCGAGACCGGCATTGTTGACGAGAATATCCACTGGTGCCCAGGCCGCGATGTCGGAGAGGACCCGATCGACCTCTTCGGGTTTCGACAGATCGGCGGGAAAGGCGCGGGCCTCAACGCCATCAATACCACCGGCCACTGCCTCCAGGCCGGTCCGGTCCCGGGCCACCAGGGCAACGCGGCAGTGCTGTCCGGCCAGGGCACGGGCAATGGCACGACCCAGGCCGCGGCTGGCGCCGGTGACGATGGCAGTCTTGTCTGACAGCATTCGGGTCTCCTGTTCCGTTTCCCTGCGCCGGGTCCGTGGCGACTTTTGCGGATTCGACTCCGTGCGGGCAGCACCGAATCCGGGGCGCTGCCGGCGCCTTACGGGTTCTGCCGCTACAGTGTCACCCATAGGCGGCCACGGGGTCCATGCGGGTCCCGGTCACCGCCGGCTGGCAACGCGGGCGCATGGAGGTCGGGGGCCTGAACGCGGGCATCATCGGTTTGAATTGGGGACGGGTTCATATCGGGACCCTGCGGGCCGCCGGCGTGAGCGTGGACGCGGTCTGTGCACGGGATCCCCGCGAGGTAGAGCGAGTGGCCCGGGAAGAAGGCATTCCCCGGGCCACGACACACCCCGGTGACCTGGCAGATCTGGATATCGTG
>JARFQW010000164.1 GCA_029287575.1 Gammaproteobacteria bacterium
GTGCCATGCCGTCGTTTCCGCAGGTGCTGGTCAACGTTCGCATGAACTCCCGGCCGGACGTCGATACCGAGCCTGGCATCCGGGCCGCGGTCGAGAAGGTAGAGAAAACGCTTGGCGATGAGGGCCGGGTCGTGCTACGCCCGTCCGGCACCGAGCCGGTCGTCCGAGTGATGGTGGAGGGGAGAGACGCGGCCGAGATCGAGCGTCTGGCCGGAGTGATCGCCGATGCTGTGACCGCGGCCGGTGCATGACGAATATCATGGCAAACCCAGGGTTCGGGACGCGGTTGCCCGAAATCGGGTCTGGCAGTTAATCAGGAGGGGCGAGTGATGAGGCAGAAGCTGGTAGCCGGGAACTGGAAAATGCAGGGTAGCCGCGAGATGGCCGAGACACTTGCCGGCGGCATTACGGCCGGCATTGGCGAGGCGCCGCCCTGTGCGGTCGCGGTGTGCCCGCCGTATCCCTATCTCGACGAGGTCGGCAAACTGCTGGCCGCAAGCCCCGTGGAACTGGGCGCACAGAACCTCGCGGTTGAAGACGAGGGGGCCTACACCGGTGAGGTAGCCGGCGGCATGCTCGCCGACTTTGGTTGTCATTTTGTCATTGTCGGCCATTCCGAGCGCCGCGCGCTCTACGGGGAGGACGATGCCATGGTCGCGGCCAAGTTCCTGGCGGCGCAGCGTCATGGGCTCGTGCCGATCCTTTGCCTCGGCGAGACGCTGGAAGAGCGGGAGTCCGGCGTGACCGAGAACGTGGTCGGGCGCCAGCTCGAGGCGGTGATCGCGGCCGCCGGGGTGTCGGCACTGGGCAGGGCGGTGATCGCCTATGAGCCCGTCTGGGCCATCGGCACCGGGCGTACGGCGAGCCCGGACCAGGCGCAGGAAGTTCATGCGTTTACCCGTAGCCTAATCGCAAACAAGGATGCTAAGATTGCCGATTCGGTTCAGGTGCTGTACGGCGGAAGCGTCAAGCCTGCCAATGCAGCCGAGATATTTTCCATGCCGGACGTAGACGGTGGCCTGATCGGCGGCGCTTCCCTGGAAGCGGAGTCATTTCTCGCCATCTGCGCTGCGTGCGGCTGAACAGCAGACAGATTACAGATACGAATACAGGTCATGCTCAAGAGCGCTATATCCGTCGCCCATGTCTTCATCGGCCTTGCCCTGATCGCCATCGTTCTCCTGCAGCGGGGCAAGGGGGCAGAAGCCGGTGCCGCTTTCGGCGCCGGAGCATCCGGCACCGTTTTCGGTTCCCGGGGATCATCGTCATTCCTCAGCCGGACGACGGCCGTGCTCGCCACGCTGTTTTTCGTGACCAGCCTCGTTCTGGCCTGGGCCTCGAGCCAGCGGATCACGCCGACAAGCGTTCTGGAGCGGGCACCCGTCGTTGAGGAGACCGAGGGCACGGATCTGCCTGGTCTGGTGCCGCTGCCCGAGGGCACCGACCTCCCGGCCCTGCCGGGGGAGGCCGGAGCCGAATCGGCGGCGGAGCCGGAACCGGCCGCGGCGGAAGACGCGCCGGAGTCGGAGCGCTAAACACCGAATTGCGGATGTGGTGGAATTGGTAGACACGCTGTCTTGAGGGGGCAGTGGCGCAAGCCGTGCCGGTTCGAGTCCGGCCATCCGCACCAATCTCCATAGCCTGAAGCGTCGCCTCTCCCGAGGCCGCGCAGGGCCACCCAAGCGGTCTGGAACCGGCCACCGGCGCTCTGGCCTCATGCCCCATTTCCTGGTTCCCGCGCGGTCCACAGGGGCCGCCGACCGGTCTATCCCCACCGACTCCCTGCGCAAACCCATGCCCGCCCCGGTCCGCTAACCGGCCGGTCCGCTGTCCGGCTGGCGAGTCCTTCAGCTGACGGGAAATAGAGCTTGTCGGCTTCGCCACAGCCCCTGTTAGAATAGAGCGGACCGTCTGCCCGTGGGTGTCGCCCGCGGGCATCCCTCGGATACCGTCAACGTGCTGATTGGGTCGAGCATGCTCGAAAACTATCTCCCTGTGCTGATCTTTCTCGGTATCGCGTCTGTCCTCGGCGCGGCGCTCGTCTCCCTCGGGTTCGTCTTCGGTCCGCGCCGTCCGGACTCGGAAAAACTGTCTCCCTACGAGTGTGGGTTCGAGGCTTTCGAAAGTGCCCGGATGAAGTTCGATGTCCGGTACTACCTGGTCGCCATTCTGTTCATTATTTTCGATCTGGAAATCGCCTTTCTGTTTCCGTGGGCGGTCTCCCTCGATGCCAGCGGCATGGCGGGCATGGTGGCCATGGCCGTGTTTCTGCTGATCCTGGTGGTTGGATTCATCTACGAATGGAAGAAGGGGGCGCTGGAATGGGACTAGCCCAGGAACCCGCTTCGGGTGAGTTGCCCGAGATGCTGGGCAAGAGTCAGAGCCCCGGCATCATGACGACGACGGTGGACGCGGTCGTCAACTGGGCCCGCACCGGTTCGATGTGGCCGATGACCTTCGGGCTGGCGTGCTGTGCGGTGGAAATGATGCATGCGGGGGCGGCCCGCTATGACCTGGACAGGTTCGGCGTGATTTTCCGGCCGAGCCCGCGTCAGTCGGACGTGATGATCGTCGCCGGCACGCTCGTGAACAAGATGGCTCCCGCGCTGCGCAAGGTTTACGATCAGATGCCAGAACCCCGGTGGGTGATTTCCATGGGCAGCTGCGCGAACGGCGGCGGCTACTACCATTACTCCTACGCCGTCGTGCGCGGGTGCGACCGGGTTGTTCCCGTCGATGTCTATGTGCCCGGGTGTCCACCGACCGCGGAGGCCCTTCTGTACGGAATTCTTCAGCTCCAGAAGAAAATCCGCCGCACCAACACGATCGCTCGTTGAGGGCCGCATGAGCGATAAGATTGCAGCCCTGGCGGGGCTTCTCGAAGCGCGGCTGGGTCCCGACGCCGAGGCAGTGGCGATCGCCAACGCCGAGTTGACGGTGACGCTTCCCGCCACCGGCCTTATGGCGGCCGCCCTGATGCTGCGGGACGATCCGGAACTCGGCTTCGATACCCTGATCGATCTCTGCGGTATCGACTATCTCGGTTATGGCGGAGACCAGTGGAAAACGGAGCCCGCCACGATGACCGGCTTCAGCCGCGGCGTCGCGGCCCCAGAGGGTGAGAGTTTCCGCAACGCCGATCGCCCGTTTCGATTCGCCGTGGCCTATCACCTGCTCTCAGTGGAGCACAACCACCGCCTACGGCTGCGGGTGTTCTGCGAAGACCCCGATTACCCGCGCCTGGAGTCGGTGGTTGACGTCTGGCCCGCCGCCAACTGGTTCGAGCGCGAGGCCTTCGATCTGTTCGGTATTCTCTTCGACGGCCATCCGGACCTGCGCCGCCTGCTGACTGACTACGGCTTCGTGGGTCATCCGTTCCGCAAGGACTTCCCGCTGTCCGGTCATGTCGAGGTCCGCTACGACCCCGAGCGAGGGCGCGTGGTCTACGAGCCGGTGAGCATCGAGCCGCGCACGCTCGTCCCGCGGGTGATTCGCGACGATGCACGTTACGCGGACGAGCAGGAGGGCTGATCCGGTGGCGGAGATTCAGAATTTCACAATGAACTTCGGGCCTCAGCATCCGGCCGCGCACGGCGTGCTGCGTCTGGTCCTGGAGATGGACGGCGAGGTCATTACCAAGGCCGATCCGCACGTCGGGCTTCTGCACCGGGGAACGGAAAAGCTCGCCGAGAGCAAGCCCTACAATCAGAGCATCGGCTACATGGACCGTCTCGACTATGTGTCGATGATGTGTAACGAACACGGCTATGTGCTGGCCATCGAGAAGCTGCTGAATATCGATGTGCCCTTGCGGGCCCAGTACATCCGGGTGATGTTCGACGAGATTACGCGAATCCTGAACCATCTCATGTGGCTCGGCGCCCACGGCCTGGATATCGGCGCGATGACCATGTTCCTGTACTGCTTCCGCGAGCGCGAAGATCTGATGGATTGCTACGAGGCGGTGTCTGGAACGCGAATGCACGCGACCTACTACCGGCCGGGCGGTGTCTATCGGGATCTCCCGGAACAAATGCCTCGCCACGAGTATTCGAAGTTTCGCAGCCGCAAGGACGTGGACCGGCTGAACGAAAACCGCGAAGGCAGTCTGCTGGATTTCATCGACGCCTTCGCCGACGCCTTCCCGGGCAGGGTAGACGAGTACGAAACCCTGCTCACGGACAACCGGATCTGGAAACAGCGCACGGTGAACATCGGCGTGGTCACCCCCGAGCGGGCCAAGGCACTGGGCTTTACCGGTCCCATGCTCAGGGGCTCCGGCGTCGCCTGGGATCTGCGCAAGAAGCAGCCCTACGAAGTCTACGCAAAGCTGGATTTCGGCATCCCGGTAGGCACCAACGGAGACTGCTACGATCGCTACCTGGTGCGGGTCGAGGAACTTCGTCAGTCGGCGAAAATCATCAAGCAGTGTGTGGCGTGGCTGCGGGAAAATCCCGGACCCGTGATGGTGGACGATCACAAGATTACGCCGCCCGAACGGGTGGAAATGAAAGGGGACATGGAGTCCCTCATTCATCACTTCAAGCTGTTCACCGAGGGCTACTGCGTGCCCGAGGGCGAGTCTTATGCCGCCGTCGAACACCCCAAGGGCGAGTTCGGCGTTTATCTGGTCTCCGACGGCGCCAACAAGCCGTTCCGGGTCAAGATCCGGGCGCCCGGGTTTTCCCACATGGCGGCGATGGACGAAATGGTCCGCGGCCACATGCTGGCCGACGTGGTGGCGGTGATCGGCACCATGGACGTGGTTTTCGGCGAGATCGATCGATGAGCGACAGTTTCAAGGATACGACGGCTCAGGCCGCTGCCGGCGAGTCGCCCGAGCCGCTGACGGAGGCAATGCTGTCTGCGCACGCCAGGGAGGTGATCGACGGGTGGCTCACGCGGTTTCCCGACGGTCAGGGCCGGTCCGCGATCATCGCCGCGCTGCGCGTCGTCCAGCACGAAAACAACGGTTACCTCACGCCGCCGCTGATGGACGCGGTGGCCGCCTACCTGGACCTGCCGAAGGTGCAGGTGTACGAGGTGGCCACATTCTATTCCATGTTCGAGACCCATCCGGTCGGGCGGCACCATGTTTCGGTGTGCACGAACGTGTCGTGCATGCTCCGCGGAGGCGAAGCGATTCTGGCGCATCTCGAGAACAAGCTCGGTATCGAGGTGGGGGAGAGCACACCCGACGGGCGAATCTTCCTGAAGCGTGAAGAAGAGTGCCTGGCGGCCTGCTGCGGGGCACCCATGATGATGGTGGACCACGTCTATTACGAGCACCTGACGCCGGAAACGGTGGACCGGATCATCGAGGAGCTGGACTGACATGGCCGGGAACCGCACCCATGAACTCAACCAGGTTTGTTATGCCACCGTGGGCAAGGACCAGCCGGCCACGCTGGCTACCTACCGCACGGTCGGTGGATATCAGGCCTGGGAGACCATCCTTCGGGAGAAGACGCCCCGCGTGGACATCATCGAGCAGGTCAAGGCATCGGGGTTGCGGGGACGGGGCGGCGCCGGCTTTCCGACGGGTGTGAAGTGGTCCTTCATGCCGCGTGAAGCGCCCGTCCAGAAGTACCTCGTGTGCAACTCCGACGAGAGCGAGCCTGGCACCTGCCACGACCGCGATATTCTGCGCTACAACCCCCACGCGCTCGTCGAGGGTATGGCCATAGCCGCGTACGCCATGGGCGCCACGGTGGGATACAACTACATCCGCGGCGAGTTCTATGCCGAGCCGGTGCCGAGGTTTGAGGAGGCCGTGGCCGAAGCCTACGATGCGGGTCTGATCGGCAAGGATATCCAGGGGAGCGGGATCGATTTCGACCTGTATACCTTCGTCGGCGCGGGCGCCTATATCTGCGGCGAGGAAACCGCGCTGCTCGAGTCCCTGGAGGGCAAACAGGGCAAACCCCGCTTCAAGCCGCCGTTCCCGGCCAATTTCGGGCTCTACGGCAAGCCCACGACCATCAACAACACGCAGACGCTTGCGTCCGTCCCCAGCATCCTCAGAAACGGGGCCGACTGGTTCCGGGAGCTCGGCAGTGAGGGCTCCGGCGGTACCGCAATTTACTCGGTATCCGGTCACGTGGAACGGCCGGGGAACTATGAGCTGGGCCTCGGCATTCCATTTGCCGAACTGCTGGATATTGCCGGTGGGGTCTGGAAGGGGAGGGCGCTCAAGGCGGTCATCCCCGGCGGTTCGTCGGCGCGGGTGCTTCCGGCATCGATCATCATGGAAACCAACATGGATTTCGATGCCCTCAAGGCCTCGGGGTCCATGCTGGGTTCCGGTGCCGTGATGGTGATGGACGACACCACCTGCATGGTGCGTGTGCTGGAGCGAATCAGCCGTTTCTACTATGCGGAATCCTGCGGCCAGTGCACACCCTGCCGGGAGGGCACCGGCTGGATGAACCGGGTCGTGCGGCGCATCCTCGACGGCCAGGGCCGGCCCGAGGACATCGACATGCTGGACGGCGTGTCCCGGAATATCGAGGGCCACACGATTTGTGCCTTTGGCGATGCGGCCGCGTGGCCGATACAGAGCTTTCTCCATCACTTCCGGCCGGAGTTCGAATACATGATCGAGCACAAGGGCCGCAGCCTGGTGAGTGAGCGCAACGGAGCGGTGGCCGCCTGAGGCGGCCCGGAATCGGGAAGCTTATGTCGGACGATACGGTACAGCTCGAGGTCAACGGCGTTCCCGTTACCGCCCGCAAGGGGCAGATGATCATCGAGGTCACGGATGCGGCGGATGCCTACGTACCGCGTTTCTGCTACCACCCGAAATTATCGATCGCGGCGAACTGCCGCATGTGCCTGGTTGAGGTGGAAAACGTGCCGAAGCCGCTGCCCGCCTGCGCCACGCCGGTGGCCGACGGCATGAAGGTGCAGACCCGGTCCGGGCGTGCGCTGGCCGCGCAGCGGGCGACCATGGAGTTCTTGCTGATCAACCATCCGCTGGACTGCCCGATCTGTGACCAGGGCGGCGAATGCGAGCTCCAGGACCTTGCGATGGGCTTTGGCCGGGACGTGTCCCGCTATACCGAACGCAAGCGGGTCGTGAAGGACAAGGATCTCGGACCGCTGGTGTCCACCGACATGACCCGCTGTATCCACTGCACCCGCTGCGTCCGCTTTGGCCAGGAAATCGCCGGAATCCAGGAGCTCGGCACGATCGGCCGGGGCGAGAGCACCGAGATCGGCACGTTCGTGGAACGCAGCGTTGGCCACGAACTGTCCGGCAATATCATCGACCTGTGTCCGGTGGGTGCGCTGAACAACAAGCCGTATCGCTATCGCGCCCGGTCATGGGAAATGACTCAGCACGCGACCGTTTCCGGGCATGACTGCGCGGGTTCGAACCTCTATGCCCATGCGGTGCGCGGCCGGGTGATGCGGGCGGTGCCGCGGCCCGAGGAGCGGATCAATGAAACCTGGCTTGCGGACCGGGACCGTTACAGCTGTCATGGCCTGTACGGTGAGGATCGTCTGCAGGAGCCGATGCTGCGCCGGGACGGTGAGTGGCACAAAGTGGACTGGGAAACGGCACTGAAGGCAGCGGCCGCGGGTCTGAAGGACGCCGTCGGCCGGTCGGGCCCGGAAGGCCTGGGATTCCTCGCTCACCCGTCGTCGACGCTGGAGGAGTTCCTCCTGGTCGAGGAACTGGCCTCTGCGCTGGGTTCGGCAAATATCGACTACCGTGTGCATCGTGTGGATTTCCGCGACCCCGACGCCGAGCCGACAGTCCCGGGTATCGGCGTTCCCATTGCGGATGTGGAGGGTCTGGACGCGATACTGCTCGTGGGGTCCCTGATCCGGGAAGAAGTACCGATTCTGGCGCACCGGGTCCGGAAAGCTGCCCTCGCAGGATGCAGGGTGTCGTTCATCAATCCGACTGTGGGCGAATGGCTGTTTCCCGTGCAGGCCGAGATCGCCGGAGGCGCCGGCATGGTTGCCGAACTGGCGGCGGTGCTTCAGTCGGCTGCCCGCAAGCGCGGCGTCGCCGTGTCCGAACGGCTCGCGGACGTTGTGTCGGGCGCGCATCCCGGCCCCGGGCACGATGCGATCGCCGCTTCCCTCGGTCAGGAGAGCGTGGTGTGGCTGGGACTGGTCGCGGAAGCCGACCCGGCCCGGGCTGACCTCTTCGCGATTGCCGAGGAACTGGCCCGGCTGACCGGCGCCCGCTTCGGGCAGCTGACGGTCGGAGCCAACAGCGCCGGTGCGGCGCTTGCGGGCGTGCAGCCTCACCGGGGCCGCGGCGCCGTTCCGCGACCCAGGCCCGGGCTGGACGCGGGCGCCATGGCATCGGAGGGCCTCGACGGCCTGTTGCTTCTGAACCTGGAGCCCGAGGACTTTCCGCCGGAGACCCGTCCGCTCCTGGACGACGCGCGCTGCGTTGTCGCCCTGACACCGTTCGCGGACGATGCGCTCCTCAGCTGCGCTGATGTGCTGCTGCCGACCGGCACGTTTCTGGAAACGTCCGGTACCTTCGTGAACTGCGAGGGCCGCTGGCAGAGCTTCTCCGGCGCCGGCCGGCCACCGGGGGAAGCCCGGCCGGCGTGGAAGGTACTGCGCGTGCTGGGCAATTTTCTCGACCAGGAAGGCTTCGATTTCGATGATACCGACGAAGTGCGGGACGCTCTCGTGAGCCATCTGGACGGTTTGTCACACGGTGCGCAGGATCGTCCGGACCGTATTCTGGCCCGGGAGTCCGCCTCTCCGGCGCGCGCCGTGGGGCTGTATGGCGTGGATGGCCTGGTACGCCGTTCCGAACCGCTGCAGGCAGCGGCGGCGGCAAGCGGAGACCCGGAGGCATGATGGAGTTCCTCACCGGATTGTGGAACGGCCTCGGAGAGGGTCTGCAGCGCTCGATCATCATCACCCTGCAGATCGTGGCGATCATGTTGCCGCTGATCCTGTCGGTGGCCTATCTGACCCTGGCCGAGCGCAAGGTCATCGGCTACATCCAGAACCGGATCGGCCCCAACCGGGTCGGTTTCAAGGGGCTGCTACAGCCCTTCGCTGACGTCATCAAGCTGCTGGTGAAGGAAATCGTCGTCCCGGCGCAGTCCAACCGGTTCCTGTTTGTGATTGCGCCCCTGTTGTCGATCATTCCCGCGCTGGCGACCTGGGCCGTCATGCCGGTCAGTCCCGAGTTCGTGCTGGCGGACATCAATGCCGGCGTCCTTTACGTTCTGGCCCTGACGTCGCTGGGTGTTTACGGCGTCATCCTCGCCGGCTGGGCATCCAATTCGAAATACGCTCTCCTGGGTGCCATGCGCTCGGCGGCCCAGATCGTCGCCTATGAGATTGCCATGGGTTTCGCCCTGGTCGGCGTGCTGATGGCGAGCGGGAGTCTCAATCTCGGGGAGATCGTCCGGGCCCAGGAAGGCAGCGTGCTGAACTGGTTCTGGCTGCCTCTGCTGCCGCTGTTTCTGATCTACTTCATTTCCGGCGTTGCGGAAACCAACCGCGCGCCGTTTGACGTGGCCGAGGGTGAGTCGGAGATTGTCGCCGGGTTCCACGTGGAGTATTCCGGCATGGCGTTCGCCGTGTTCTTCCTGGCGGAATACGCCAATATCATTTTGATTTCGGCGCTGACCGCCACCTTCTTCCTCGGCGGCTGGCTGTCGCCGTTCCAGGGCGTCCCGGGTCTGGGTGACACGTTCCTGGGCGCCTCCAGCTTCTTCTGGTTCGCGCTGAAAACCTCGTTCTTCCTGTTCTGCTTTCTCTGGTTTCGGGCCACGTTTCCCCGCTATCGCTACGACCAGATCATGCGGCTGGGGTGGAAGGTGTTCATTCCGATTACCATTGTCTGGCTGTTCGTCGAAGGCGTGCTGATCGTTTTCGACGTGGCCCCCTGGTTTGACTGACGGGTACTGAAGTTGAAGAGCATTCTCCAGACTTTTCTGCTGACCGAGTTGCTTGGGGGTTTGCGGCTGACCTTCAAGAATTTGTTCGTACGCAAGGTGACGCTGAATTATCCGGAAGAGAAGACGCCCAAATCACCCAGGTTCCGCGGCCTGCACGCCCAGCGGAGGTATCCCAACGGGGAAGAACGCTGCATCGCATGCAAGCTCTGCGAGGCGGTCTGCCCGGCGCTTGCCATCACCATCGACAGCGATGTCTCCGAAGATGGCACCCGGCGCACGACGCGCTACGACATCGATCTTTTCAAGTGCATCTACTGCGGCTTCTGCGAGGAAGCCTGTCCCGTGGATGCCATCGTGGAGACGCGCATCCACGAATACCACATGGAAAATCGCGGGGAGAACATCATGACAAAGGAAAAGCTCCTCGCAATCGGCGACCGTTACGAACCCATGATTGCGGCGGACAAGGCCGCCGACGCGCCGTACCGATAAACCCGGGGCTGAGTTTTACTGTGTTTCAAACGATCCTCTTTTACGTCTTCGCCGCCGTGCTCGTCGGTTCGGCGCTGGGTGTGATCACCAGCCGCAATCCTGTTCACGCTGTGCTGTTTCTCGTGCTCGCCTTTGTGACGAGTGCATTTCTGTGGATGCTGCTGGAAGCGGAGTTTCTCGCCATTGTGCTCGTGCTCGTGTACGTCGGCGCGGTCATGGTGCTGTTCCTGTTCGTCGTCATGATGCTGGACATCAACGTGGAAGCCGTCCGCGGTGGATTTGTCCGCTATGCGCCGCTGGGCCTCGGGATCCTCGCGGCGGTTGTCGTTATGCTTGCCCTGCTCGCATGGCAGAAGACCCAGGAACTGAACTTTCTGGCGCCACCGGCCCCGGCGCCGGCCAGCTATGACAACACCGAGGTTCTGGGCAGCGTTCTGTACACCCAGTACCTGTATCCCTTCGAGTTGGCCGCAATTATTCTGCTGGTGGCGATTGTCGCCGCGATCGCGCTGACCCACCGACGGCGGGCTGGCCTGAAACAGCAGGACGTGGCCCGCCAGGTTGCGGTAAAAGCCGCCGATCGGGTGCGGATCGTCAAGATGCCGGCGGAGGGCCAGGAATGATCACCCTGGCCCACTGGCTGACCCTGTCGGGGACGCTCTTCATTCTCGCGGTAGCGGGTATCTTCCTGAACCGCCGCAATCTGATTCTGCTCCTGATGTGCATCGAACTGATGCTGCTGGCGGTCAACTTCAACTTCATCGCCCTGTCTCATTTCCAGGGGGATACCGCGGGCCAGGTGTTCGTGTTCTTCATTCTGACCGTGGCCGCGGCGGAGGCGGCCATCGGCCTGGCGATTCTCGTGGTTCTGTTCCGCAGCCGGCGCAGTATTCAGGTGGATGACCTCGACGAGATGCGGGGCTGAGGGGCATGGAGAATATCTATCTGCTGATTGTTCTCGCGCCGCTCGTCGCGGCCGTGGTGGCGGGGCTGTTCGGTCACCGGATCGGGCGGGCCGGAGCGCACTCGGTGACCATCGCCGGCGTGGGTTTGAGTTTCGCCCTGTCCGCCTGGGTCCTCTACGGACATGCCACCGGTCAGCTGGAGACCTACAACGAGACGGTCTACACGTGGGCTGTCACGGACGGTCTGCGTATGGAGATCGGATTCCTGGTCGACCGCCTGTCCGCGCTGATGATGGCGGTGGTGACCTTCGTGTCCCTGTGCGTGCATATCTACACCATTGGCTACATGCACGACGATCCGGGGTACCAGCGGTTTTTTGCCTACATCTCGCTGTTCACCTTCGCCATGCTCATGCTCGTGATGGCGAACAATTTCCTGCAGCTGTTCTTCGGCTGGGAAGCGGTCGGACTGGTTTCCTATCTGCTCATCGGCTTCTGGTACAAGCGCCCGACCGCGATCTACGCCAATCTGAAGGCGTTTCTTGTGAACCGGGTGGGGGATTTCGGCTTCCTTCTGGGCATCGCCGGAATCGCCTGGATGGCCGGCACCCTGGATTACGCCGAGACCTTTGCCGCGCTGCCGGGGCTGTCCGGCGAGACCCTCGAAGTGTGGCCCGGCAGTCCCTGGCCGCTGCTCGATGTGCTGGGCGTGCTTCTGTTCATCGGCGCCATGGGCAAGTCGGCCCAGGTTCCGCTGCATGTCTGGCTGCCGGACTCCATGGAAGGCCCCACGCCGATATCCGCGCTGATCCATGCCGCGACGCTGGTGACCGCCGGCATCTTCATGGTCGCGCGCATGTCGCCCCTGTATGATCTGGCGCCGGCGGCACTGGCCTTCATTCTCGTCATCGGCGCCACGACGGCGTTCTTCATGGGGCTGCTGGGCCTCGTGCAGAATGACATCAAGCGGGTAGTGGCTTATTCCACCCTGTCGCAGCTGGGTTACATGACCGTGGCCCTGGGCGTATCGGCCTACGCCGCCGGCATGTTTCACCTGATGACGCACGCATTCTTCAAGGCCTTGCTGTTCCTTGGTGCCGGCAGCGTGATTATCGCCATGCATCATGAGCAGGACATGCGCAAGATGGGCGGACTGGCCCGCCATATGCCGGTGACGTACCTGACGACGCTGCTCGGCGCACTCGCGCTCATCGGGTTCCCCGCCTTCTCCGGGTTTTTCAGCAAGGACGCGATCATCGAGGCAACACACGCGGCATCAGGCGCGGGTCTGCCAGGGGCTACGTATGCCTACTGGTCGGTGCTGCTGGGGGTGTTCGTTACCGCCCTGTATACGTTCCGGATGATCTTCCTCGTATTTCACGGTCGCCCGCGGATGGATGCCGAAACCCGCAGCCATCTGCACGAGAGTCCCTGGGTGGTAACACTGCCGCTGGTGCTGCTGGCCGTGCCCTCTGTCCTGATCGGCTGGTTTACCGAGGAGCCCATCCTGTTCGGCAACTGGTTCGGCGAGGCGATCCAGGTGCGTGGCGAGGATCCCCTGGCCGCGGTCGCGGCGTACGGCACCGATCCCTGGCATTTCCTGATCCACGGCATCACCGCGTCGCCCACGTTCTTTTCCGCCGCCGGGCTGCTCACTGCGTGGTGGCTGTATCTGCTCAGGCCGGGAATTCCCGCCGCGATCGCGGACCGCGCGGGGGGGCTGTATCGCCTGCTTCAGAACAAGTACTACTTCGACGACGTCAACGACAAGGTGTTCGCGGCCGGAGCGCGTTCCACGGGTAATGCACTTTGGCGGGTCGGCGACCAGACGCTCATTGACGGCGGACTGGTCAACGGCTCCGCGCGCGTCGTGAACTGGCTCTCGGGGGTCAGC